>CAJFVW010000193.1 GCA_904420575.1 uncultured Gordonibacter sp. | reverse complement strand
CTCGCGCGGCATGCCGTGGGCCTTGCCGCCCAGGCCGTCCACCACGTTGCGCAGCTGGCGGTCGTTCATGTCCACCACGCGCTTCCAGGTGATCTTGCGCACGTCGATGCCCAGTTCGTTGCCCTGCTGGATGTGGTTGTCCAGCATGGCGGCCAGAAGGTTGTTGGCGGCCCCGATGGCGTGGAAGTCGCCCGTGAAGTGCAGGTTGATGTCCTCCATGGGAATGACCTGGGCGTACCCGCCGCCAGCCGCGCCGCCTTTGATGCCGAACACGGGGCCGAGCGAAGGCTCGCGCAGCGCCACGACCACATTTCTGCCTTGGCGCGCCAACGCGTCGGCCAAGCCGACGGTGGTGGTGGTCTTGCCTTCTCCCGCAGGCGTGGGGTTGATGGCCGTCACCAGGACCAACTTGCCCGGTTCGTGCCGATCTTCCACCAGCAGGTTGTAGTCGACCTTCGCCTTGTAGTTGCCGTACAGCTCGAGATGTTCCTCGGCGACGCCCGCCTTTTCGGCGATGGCGCGTATGTGCTCGGGCTGCGTCGCTTGGGCAATTTCGATGTCGCTCAACATAGAGGCCTCTTTCTCGTCGGTCTGCCGTGGAAGTAGAACGCTGCACCCCGCTGCATCGCGCGTTCAGGAAAGGCTTTGCGGAACAGATAGCATTCTAGCGGCTTTGCGAATAAACGAGAACGTCCCTTCCTCCAAGGGCGGCAGAATACCATTAACCGGAATCGTGTCGACGGCGCCTGCCTGCGGCGACATCCCGCAGCGGCACAGCGGCCCTCCTGCGGCGCGGCGGCAACCTGCAGCATTCGCCCGTTTGCGCCTGCAGGCAACCTGCGGCGGCATGCCCGCCCGCGCCTACGGCGGCAACCTGCGGCAGCACGGCAGCCCGCCCGCGTCCCCTTCCCAAGGCCGCCGGCGCCCAAAGCTGCCGTCAGAAATCGATCAGGTCCTTGACGGGAACCCCCAGGGCATCGGCCATGGAGCACAGCACGTCGAGCCCCACGCTCGCCCGGCCCGTCTCTATCTCCCAAAGATACGACTGGCTGGTCCCGGCCATGAGGGCGAACCTACGTTGCGACAGGTGCTGCTGCTCTCGCAGGGCGCGAATCTTCGAACCGAGCATGTATCTCCGATCTTTGTCCATGGATCACAGATTATGCGGTACAATACCGGCTATGACTTTCTATAGTAAGTCATCACTGACTTGATGACTTGTCGATCCGAAACCGTCGACGGGAAGAAAGACGAACGTTGGAGCAGACCTCTCCCACAACCGACAGCACCCCTCCCTTCCACGAGGCCACGCCGCCCGCCGAGGCCTGGCAGGCATGCCGGGACCGTCTGCTGTGCATGATGGCCCACGCCTTCACCTTCGACTACCTGCCCTCCGAAGACCTCATGGAACTACAGCCTGGCCTCCAGGATCCCGCATGCCCGGCGCAGCCCAGCCGGATACCCGCCTATCTCGCGTCGTTCGACGAAGCACGGGCGAACGTCGTGTGCGCGGACAGCGCCGCAACCGTGAAAAACGCCCTGGCGGCGGCGGATGCGGGCAGCGAGGCGCTGTTCGAATACCTGGCGAACTACGGAACCGGCGCGTTCGAATGGCACCGCGCTCATCTGCGCGCGGCAAGCGACCAGGACGGCGTGCGGCACGTCGTCGGGTACGTGGACAACATCCAGGACGAACGTGCCTTGCGTTGGAAAGCCGAGCACGACTCCATGACGGGGCTGGTCAACCATGCCACTGCCGAGCGTCTGGTCAACCATGCGCTCGCCGACCCCGAGGTGCGGCGCAGCAGCGTGTGCGCCATCATCGACATCGACGACTTCAAGCAGGTGAACGACAGCAGGGGCCATATCGAAGGGGACGCGCTGCTGCGCGAGATCGGGGTCATCCTGCGCGACAACTGCCGTGCCACCGACGTGGCCAGCCGCATGGGAGGCGACGAGTTCGTCCTGCTGCTCGAACGCATCGGGCTGCCGGAGGCGTTGCGGCGCCTGGACGCGATGGTGGCCCTCATCAAAGGCAGCACGGCCGCCAGTCCCTGCACGCCCACCGTGAGCATCGGCGTGTACGCGACGGGCCTGGACGACCTCACGTACGACGCCGTCATCGACAAGGCGGACAAGGCGCTCTACGAGGCGAAGCACCGCGGGAAGAACCGCATCTGCGTGTATGGTGCCGTTCAGTCCTGAGCGGCGGCGATGAGCCTCAGGCCCTCCAGCGTCAGTTCGGGATCGACGTGCGTGATGGTGGCCGAAAGCTCGGCCACGCACGTCGCCAGGCCGCCCGTGGCCACGACCGGCGCCTCGTAGCCCAGCTGCGCGAAGATGCGCCGCACGAGCCCGTCCACGCGGTCGGCCTCCCCATAGACGATGCCGGCCTGGATGGCGGTTTCCGTGCTGGTGCCGATGGCCTGGTGCGGATCGGCCAGCTCGATGGCGGCCAGACGCGTGGCATGCGAGAACAGGGCCGCGGCCGAGGTCTCCACTCCTGGGGCGATGACGCCGCCAACGAAGTTCCCGTCCCGGTCGGTCACCTCGATGTTCGTGGCCGTTCCGAAGTCCACCACCACCACCGGCGCGCCGTAGCGCTCCTTCGCGGCCACCGCATCCGCAATGCGGTCGGCACCGATTTCGTGCGGTGCCGGATAGTCTGTCCGGAACAGCCCCCCTGCCGCCGCCGTCTCGGCCGAGCACACGAGCGCCTCTGCGCCGGTCAGGTCGTGCAGCGCCTGCGTCCATGCCTGCGTCAACTGCGGCACGACCGAAGCCAGCGCCGCGCCGCGCACCTCCGCAAACGACAGCCCTGCCGATTCGAACAGCGGCAGAAGCTTGATGCGTACCTCGTCCGCCGTATGGCTCTTGTTCGTGGCCACACGCCACATGCCTACCAGGGCCGCCTCGCGGTACACGCCGATGACGGTCTGCGTGTTGCCCACGTCGATAGCAAGTAACATGTTCTTGACAAACTCCTTCGCGAACGGGCGAAATGTCTATAGTTTCCTCTTGGCTATTATAACAACCGAGCAACGCGCACTTCCCCTCAAGCTTTCCGTTGTCAGCAACGTGCACAGAAAGGCCTCTTATGAACGAAACGCCGAATCGCATTCTCGTCGTTGACGACGAGCCTTCCATCACGGAATTCGTCAGTTATGCGCTCAAGAAGGAAGGATTCTACACCGACGTCGTCGACAACGGCGAGGACGCGCTGGCACTCGCCACGAAGAACTCCTACGACCTGTTCGTGCTCGACATCATGCTGCCCGGCATGGACGGCTACGAGCTCTGCCGCCGCCTGCGGTCCAAGACGACCGCCCCCGTGCTGTTCCTGTCCGCGCGCGACACCGAGCTGGACAAGGTGGTCGGGCTGGAGATCGGCGGGGACGACTACCTGGCCAAGCCCTTCGGGGTGCGCGAGCTCATCGCCCGCGTGCGCGCCCTTTTGCGCCGCGGCTCCGGCGGCGACTTCCCCGGCGCCAACCACGCCATCACGGCCAGCGGCATCACGCTCGACGAGGACGCCCACACGGCATCGGGCAGCAAGGGCGAGATCGACCTCACGCCGCGCGAGTTCGAGCTGTTGGCCAGCCTCATGAAGAGCGCGGGCAAGGTGGTTTCGCGCGAGGACCTGTTGCGCGATGCCTGGGGTTGGGAATACTTGACGGAGACGAAGACCGTCGACACCCATATCAAGCGACTCCGTGATAAGATTGAGTCGGCCGGGTACGACCCCGGTTTGGTGGAGACGGTTCGCGGGTATGGATACAGGTTCAAACAATAAAAAGACTGCAGACATACTTCTCGCTTCTGGCAACGCTGCTTGCCCTTCTCTTCGGTTCGGTCGTCCTGCTCGCCTGCTTCTTCGCCTTCGGCATACCGCCGAAGGCGTTTCTGCTTCTGGCGCCCGGCGCGGCCGTCACATTCACGCTCAGCCTTCTGATCGGGCATTTCCTGGCCGAGCCGCTGTTGCTGTTGGTCAAGCGCGCCAAGGCGTTCCATGTGGGCGACGAGGCGGCGTTCACACCCGACGGACGGCTGTACGAGGCCGACGAGCTGGCACGCAGCTTCAACCAGCTCGCTCGCACCGCGAAAGCCCAGCAGAAGGACCTCGCGCTCAAGGAGCGCCGGCAGGCCGCGTTCGTCAGCGACGTGGCGCACGAGCTGCGCACGCCGCTGACGGCCATCCGCGGCAACGCCGAGATGCTTCTGGATCCCGACCTGCCACCGGAGATGCACGAGAAGTTCCTCTCCATCATCATCGGCGAAAGCGAGCGGCTGAGCCGCCTGACGAACGACCTCCTGACGCTCAAGCGCATCGAGAACGACATCATGCCCTTCGAGCTTTCGCGCGTGAACCTGACCAAGGTGTGCAACGAGGTGCTCGACATGCTGGAGCCCATCCTGCGCGATTGCGAGGCGCACGCCGAAGTGGTCGGCGAGGCACCCGACGTGCTGGGCAGCCCCGATCGTCTGAAGCAGGTGGTGTCGAACCTGGTGGAGAACGCCAGCCGGTTCATCGAACCCGGCGGCCACATCGTCATAGAGCTGTTCGGCCTGCGCGGCAACTCCATCGTCGCCGTGAAGGACGACGGCTGCGGGTTCGGCGACGCCGACCCGGCGCTTCTGTTCGACCGCTTCTACCGCACCGATTCCTCGCGCAGCCGCGGCACGGGCGGCACGGGCCTGGGACTTGCCATCGTGAAGTCGGTGGTGGAGGCGCACGACGGCACCGTGGAGGCCATCAACCTGCCCGAAGGCGGCGCCTGCTTCATCGTGGCCATCCCCTCCATCCCCGGCGACGCCGCAGCGTGAGCGCGCCAACCTTGCGGGAACGGCGGACGCGCGGGCGCGGTGGCTGCGCATGCGGGCTGCGCTGTCGCCGGCGAGCAGACTGCGGGCTGCAGCCCTTCCCCCACCTATGGTATGATCACATTCGCTCGGGCGGATAGAGGCAGTGCGGGAGGGGACTCATGGCGAACGCGTCAAGCGAGCCCAAGGGCGGCGGGAAGCTTCTGAGCTTCGTCGGCCTGGGCTTCTGGCAGACATGGTGGATGGTCGCCATGTGCACCGACGTGCTGCTTCCCAACCCTGCGTCCACCCCCTTCCACCTGAGCCTTTCCGCGTTGCTGCTCATAGCAAGCTGCCTGGGCTATGCCGTGGTCGTGCTGCTGGGGCGGCTCGACCTCAAGGGACGCATCGGCTTCGGCGGCGTACAGGCGCTCACGGGCGTGCTGTCGGTGGCGGGATCGGTGGGCATGGGCGTCGTGGCACATACCGGGCTTCTGACCGTGGGCGGCGGCGCGCTGTTCGTGATCGCCGTAGCGGCGTTCTCGCTGGGAAACGCCCTGCTGCTGGTTTCCTGGGGCACGCTGTGGAGCACGCTTGCCACCGGCTACGTAGGCCGGCTGCTATGCGTGTCGTACACGGCCGCCTTCGTCCTGTTCTTCTTCGTGCGCGCCCTGCCGCTGTCGGCGGCCATCGCCGCAAGCGCGCTCTTGCCGCTGGCCTCGCTCGTGGGCTACAGCTTCGCCCAGCGCGCCCCCCGGCGCGCGCCGGTGCACCAGCATGCCACCTGGGACGCCGTGCCCGTGGCCAAGGCTCTCGTCGCGCTGTTCGTGGCGAATGCCGTGTGGGGCGTGTCGCAGAAGGTGCTCACCGGGACGAGCGCCTCGGTTGACCTGGCCTTCGCGTTCGGCGGCCTGTGCTTGCTGGCTTTCACCGCCTACCTGTTCGTGGCCGCTCCCACCGACGAGCCCACTGCGCTCTACCGCCCCATACTGCCTGCGCTCGCCTGCGGCTTCGCGCTCGTGTTCGTGCTGCCGCCGGAAGACCTGTTCCTAGGCGAGGGCATCATGATCTTCGGCGGCTACTCTCTGGACATGTTCATCATGCTGGTCTCTTCCGACGTGGCGTTCCGGGCGCGCAAGCCCGTGGTGCTCGTGTTCGGCACGGCACTGTTCGTGGCGCGCGCCGGGTCGCTTCTGGGGACGCTCGCCGGCGAAGCGCTGGCGAACATGCAGGCGAGCACGGTCGGGGTGGCGTTCGCCTGCATCGCATGCCTGGTGGTGGCCGGCACGCTCCTGTTCTCCAGTTCCGAGCTCGACCGCATGTACCGCGTGCACGTGGAGCCTTCGGCCGACAGCCTGTACGAAGAGAAGTGCGCAGCCATCGCCGCCGCCTGCGGCCTGACGGCACGCGAGCTGGAAGTGCTCGGCCTGTTGGCGCGCGGGCGCAGCGCGCCCTTCATCGCCGACGAACTGTGCATCGCTCTGGGCACCGCCAAGAACCACGTCAGCAGCATCTACCGCAAGGTGGGCGTGCGCGACCGCCAGAGCCTCCACAACATGATCGAGCGCGAATCCCTCCGGTAGCGCAAACAACGCGATTGTCGCCCCGAAAGTGCGCCTCAATTTCCGAGGCGCACTTTCGGGGCGACAATGCGCCTGGACCACGACGGGCGTGGCGGGTACTCAACGGACGCGACGAACACGGCGGCGCCCGCTACCCGGCCCGCCGCGGCCTTCCCTGCGGCAGGCGTTGCCGCAACGCGCACCCACAGGAACATCAGGCAAAGAAACCCCTGTTCACAGGCTACCATGACCTTTCGTGCTAGAGGCTTTTCCCCAATTCGTGACGAAACGGCTCATGCGCGCGCACCTTCTACGATGGTATGGTGCCCTGCAGCGGGACGAGGGAATCCCGCCGGCAGCGAAAGGCGCGCAACGCGACGCTGCCACCTGCAACCAACGGAGGGTTCACATGAAAGAACAAGCGAAGACGGGCATCTCGCGCAGGAGCTTCCTCACAGGAGCCGCCGCGACGGGCGCACTGGCCGCAGCTGCCGGGTTGATGGGCTGCGCGCCGCAGCAGGCCGCAGACGGCAAGACGGAGGCGGGCAACGCGGGTGCCGCCGGTGCGGGCGAAGGCGGCGCGTCTTCCGCCGCGGGCAGCCATACGTGGGACGTCAAGCCCGATCCCATTCCCGAAAGCGACATCGCCGGCACCACCGACGTGGACGTGGTCGTCATCGGCGCGGGCAACGCGGGCGTCGCCGCCGCCTGCTCGGCCGTGGAAGAAGGCCTCAAGGTGACGGTCATCGAAAAGACCGAGACGGTCAACGGGCGCGGCGGCGGCGTGGGCGCCTGCAACTCGCGCCTGAACAAGGAGCTGGGCTTCGAGATCGAACCCATCGCCGCGCAGTACCGCTGGAACCGCACCTGCGGCAACCGCAACAGCGAGGCGTTGGTGACCAAGTGGTTCAAGAACTCCGGCCCGGCCATGGACTGGCTGCTGGACAAGGCCGACCAGTACGGCGCCACCTACACGCTGTACGCCGGCTATTCGCGCAGCGCCATCCTGCCCGAAGAGCCCGACTTCCACACGTTCCAGGCAGGATCGTTCGCCATCCCGAAAGAAGCGGGCTACTTCGTCCCGACGGCACTGCTGTACCAGTCGTGCCTCGACCAAGGCGTCGAGTTCCTGTTCGGGCACACGGCCGAACAGCTGGTGCAGGACGAGAGCGGCAAAGTCACCGGCGTGGTGGTCAAGGCTGCCGACGGCACCTACCAGCAGTTCAACGCCTCCAAGGGCGTCGTGCTGGCCACGGGCGACATCGCGGGCGACCAGGAGATGCGCGAGGCGTACCTGGAGCCGCTGTTCGTGGACATGCGCAGCGACTACATGCCGCAGGGCGCCAATACCGGCGACGGCCACAAGATGGGAATGTGGGCCGGCGGCGTCATGCAGGACGGGCCGCTGCCCAATGCGCTGCATCCGCAGGGCGGCTCCATGTTCCACGGGCCGTTCATGTTCGTGAACAAGGAAGGCAAGCGTTACTTCAACGAGGCGAACTGGGTACAGGCCAAGTCCATCCAGACCATGAAGCAGACCGACCACGTGGGCTTCTCCATCTTCGACAAGAACTTCCCCACCGACAACAAGGACAGCCTCAACCATGGCGGCGGCATGTTCTGGGACACCATGAGCCGCAGCGTCACGCAGGAATTCGACCCCGCCGAGATCCTTGCCACCGTTGAAGGCGAAGTGGAGCAGGGCAACACGGCGTGGAAGGCCGACACGCTGGAAGAGCTGGCCGACCTCATCGGCGTAGACAAGGAGAACTTCCTGGCCGAAGTGGAGAACTACAACAAGATGTGCGAGGCCGGCGAAGACACGCAGTTCGAAAAGGAGCCCGTGTTCCTGTATCCCATCAAGGAGCCGCCGTTCTACGCCACGAAGGTGGAAGCGGTCATCCTGGTGTGCGTGGGCGGCCTGAAGGTGAACACCGACCTGGCCGTGGTGAAGGAAGACGGCACGCCCATCGACGGCCTGTTCGCCACCGGCAACACCTCGGGCGACCTGTACGCCGTGGACTATCCCATCAACATGCCGGGCAACTCCAACGGCCGGTGCCTCACCTGGGGCTACCTGCTGGGCAAGACCCTGGCTGCGCGCTAGGCCCCCTCGTCCGCACAAGCTTTCTGCAACGATTCCTCCCCTCCCCAGGAAAGGGCTCCGGCTTCCGGAGCCCTTTCCTTTGCTTCTTTGCCCCCTCCGTCCTTAAAGCAGAGGGGGCATTCCCTGACTTTGCGGCTTCATGTAGGGAACTCGTCGGGATCGGGAACGCTGCGGCACGCGGTGGTATACTTCAATAGTTTGATTATCGAAGTATTTCGAGGAGACGTCATGGGTTGCACGATCATCGGATGTGGAAAGGCCCTTCCTGCGCTGGAAGTGGAAAACGACGAATTGGCCAAGCTGGTCGACACGAACGACGAGTGGATCGTCACGCGCACGGGCATTTCCAGCCGCCATGTCGCCGTCGGCGAAACGGGAACCGACCTGGCCGAGACGGCCGCGCGGGCCGCTCTGGGCTGGTCGCAGGAAGGCTGGTGTGAACGCAGCCTAGCGCCGGAGGACATCGACCTGGTCATCGTCGCCACCATCACGCCCGACGCACTGGTGCCCTCGGCCGCCGGGCTGCTGCGCGAGCGGCTGGGGCTCGAACACGCCATCGCCTTCGACCTGAACGCCGCCTGCACCGGGTTCATCTACGGCCTGACGGTGGCCGAAAGCATGATGGCCGCCTGCGCTCCCGGCTTCCCCGGCGCACCAGGCCGCAACCCTGTGCGCCGCGCCCTGGTGGTGGGCGACGAGCGGCTGACGCACATCACCGACTGGGCCGACCGCAGCACCTGCGTGCTGTTCGGCGACGGCGCAGGCGCGGCCGTGGTGGAATGGGACGAGAAGCGCCCTGGCATCCTGTCCAGCTTCGTGCTGAACACCACCGACGACACCGGAGCGCTCAGCTGCCCTCACGCATTCGACGCCCACGTGCCGTTCGACGCGGAAGGCGTCGTCCCGTCCGCCCTGACGGCCGCCGACCGGGCGCCGTACATCACCACGCCGGCAGCCAGCCATGCGAGCGAGGGCTCGACGGAGGCTCTGGAAGCTTCTCCCCTCCAAGCCATCTACATGGATGGCCAGAAGGTGTTCAAGTTCGCCGCCGAGGCCATGACCGAGGCCATCCACCAGGTGCTCGCCCGCAGCGGCGTCGCCCTGGACGACGTTGCCTGCATCGTGCCTCATCAGGCCAACGAGCGCATCATCAAGTACGCCGCCAAGAAGCTGGGGCGCCCCATGGACCTGTTCCAGCTCTCCATCGCCAACGTGGGCAACACCTCGGCCGCCAGCGTCCCCATGGCGCTGGCCGACGCCTATGCGGGCGGCCGCATCAAACGCGGCGACAAGGTGATCGTCGTCGCCTTCGGCGGCGGATTCACCTCGGGCGCCGTCCTGTTCGAAGCGTAGCAGGCGGCGCGTCCTCGCCCGGCACGAGCGGGCAAGCCGGACTTCCCGAACATTGCCGGCGACACGCCTTGCCGAGCAAGTCCCTTCCCCACAACGCAGGAGCGGCGGCCCGAACAGGCCGCCGCTCCTCGTTTCAGAACCTGCTTTCGGGACGTCCGCCCCACGCCGCCCGCTCCCCGTCTGTCGCCTGCGCTTTGCGGCAGGCGACAGACGACAGGCGGCGGGCACCCGGCTGCACCGGGCGTCTGACCTTGGTCCCTCTACACTTCCAGATGCTTGAACGCCTCGGGCACTTCCTTGTAGCCCTTGGACTTCACCGCTCCGATGACCAGGCCGATGACCAGCCAGGCGACGCCCACGGCATACGTGGCCACCTCGAAGCCGGTGAACACGTACCCCAGGATGACGATGCCGATGAAGGGGCAGATCAGATACATGAGGACTTCCTTCACCGACGTGCGCTTCTTGTTCTTGACGAAGAAGTACCAGAACACGGCGAAGTTCAGCAGGATGAACGACGACAGCGCGCCGAAGTTCACGAAGCCCGCCAGCGTTCCCATGTAGTCCTGCAGCGGCAGCGCCAGGCACAGCGTGACCACGCCCAGGAAGATGGACGCGACCCACGGCGTCTGATACTTCGGATGCACCTTGCCGAACACGCGCGGGATCACGCCGTCGCGGCCCATGGAGTACAGCAGGCGGGACGAGGCCATCTGCGCGTTGATGATGTTCGCGATGCCCACGGCCACGATGTTGACCAGCAGCATGATCTTGTAGAACACCGGGCCGCCCACCAGGTAGACGGAATCGAAGAAGCCCATGTCGGGGTCGGTGGCCGCCCAGTCGGGCTGCACGATGGCGGCGATGTAGGTCTGCGCCACGAACACGACGATGATGATGGACAGGGCGATGATGATGCCGCGGCCGATGTTCTTTTCCGGTTCGCGCGTCTCTTCTGCCAGCGTCGACATGCCGTCGAAGCCCAAAAACGACAGCGCGGCGATGGAGATGCCGGCCGCCACGAAGTGCGCGTCCACCTGTCCCGGCTGGTAGATCGGGTCGAGCACGAACCCGCCCGCGCCGCCACCGCCCAGCACGAAGTTCGTGCCCAAGGCAATGAACGCGACCACGGCCACGATCTCGACGATGAAGATGACCCAGTCGACCCCGCGGCTCATCTGGATGCCGCGGATGTTCACGAACGTGTTGAACGCGATGAACGCGATGGCCCACAGCCATGCCGGGCTGCCCGGAACCAGCGCGATGCCCCAGTTCATCACCATGACGATGAGCAGGGAGGGCACCAGGATGTAGTCGAGCAGGATGAGCCATCCCGCCATGAAGCCCACGTGCGGGTTGATGCCGCGCTGCACGTAGGAGTACACGGAGCCCGCGATGGGGAACTTCTTGCTCATGCGCATGTAGCTCATGGCCGTGAACAGGATGGCCACGAAGCCGATGATGTACACGAGCGGCGTCATGCCATGGCTGTTCTGCTGGATGGTGCCGAAAATGGATTGCGGGGCGATGATCACCATGAACAAGACGCCGTACAGCACCACGTCCCACAGCCCCATGCCCCTCCGCAGTTCCTGCTTGTAGCCGAACTGCTCGATGTTCTCTCCGGACGCTTTGGCCGGAGCTTCCGCTTCCTTTGTCACCGCAACACCCCTTCTCTCGTTTCTTCGCGCGAACCCCGTCGCGCCTCGCCAGCTCCGTGCCTGTCGCTTTACCCAGGTAAAGCGACAGGCACGGTATCGTGAACGGCGCCTCTCACGCCGGACGATCCTCGTGAACATATCGCGTACGGCGCCCCTTGCAGCGACGCCCCGCGCGGCCCGCAGTCTACGTTTCGCGTGCTAGCCCACCAACGGCGGGAACCCGGGCAGCTTCGGAGTTCCTATGCGCAGGCTCAGCTGCACCTCGCAGGGCTTGCAGGCCTGGTTGAGCTCCACGTCGCTCTGCACGGACATATACATGTACGTTTCCACGGCGTCCCAGCCGGTGATGCGCATGAGCAGGCGCTGCAGCTCCTTCGAAGCGTTCATCAGAGCCTCGTCGAATTCCTGCGCGCTCGCGTTCACGTACCACTTGCCTGCAGCGCCGAACGTCTCCAGCACGGGCCAATGCAACTCGAAGCCCTTGACGAGAGACACCTTCACCGTGATTTCGGCAGGTATCTCGATGCCCGTGCCGCACAGCTCCGCGTCGCCCATGGCGGCGTGCACGTCGCCCATCTGCAGCAGCGCTCCAGGCACGCGCACGGGAAAGTACATGCGGGTGCCCTTCGTGATCAGCTTGTTGTCCAGGTTGCCGCCATGTGCGCCCACGAAGCCGTCGATGACGTCCTCGCCATCGGGCGCGGTGCCGATGACGCCGATCATCGGGTCGATGGGAAACTTCACGCCGTTGAAGTCTGCCATGCCATCGCGTATGGGGATCTTCTTCGTGCGGTAACCCGTTGTCTCGAACAGCGGGCCGCAGTGGTCGTCGGTGGCTATGGTGCCCTCGTCCGCGACGTCCACCTCGTAGACGTCCACCACCAGCACGTCGCCAGGCTCTGCGCCTTCGATGTACACGGGGCCTGCCGCCGGATTCGCGAAGCCGTACGTATAGTCGAGGTCGGCCATGGTGGTGCCTTCGTCCGAGATGCGGTTGGAAAAGCAGTCAAGCGTCTTGAACACGAGCACTTCGCCCGGCTGCGCCGTGCAGCACGGCTCGTTGTCCTTCGAGAACGCGTACACCTGACTATCGATGACCTTCATACCCCTGCCTCCTTGTTTCGCCTGAGAATTCCGTTGACATGGCATAGCTGGTCATGGTCGCAACCGTCCACCCCGTGTCGAATCAGTTGGCGCTATTATACCGCCGCATGCCGTTCCCGCGGCAAGAGCGTGCCTTCAATTCCAAAAGCGGCCGCGCCGATCCAGATGCAGACAGGGCAAGGGGCCGTGCGTCCTACCGCACGGCCGCCCGGACGGCGCGTGCACACAGAACGGCAGCGACCACCTTGAGCACGTCGATCACGACGAACGGCGCGATGGCGGTGACGAAGGCGGCTTCCGGGCCCACACCGGCCACAGCCATGAACTGCGCCCAGCCGCACAGGTAGGACACGGCGGTGAACAGAAGCCCTGCCAGCAGCTCGAATCCGGCGACGCGCAAAAACCCGCCCGCTTTCGTGCCGGCACTCGACGCCGAAGCCGCCTGGCGCGCGGAAGCGCCGGCAGCCTGCGGGACGCCGCGGCCGCCAGCGGCCGAGGAAGCCCCGCGCGCACCCGCGTTCGCAGCCACGCGCTGCCGCACGACCCACAGAAGCAGTGCGGCCGCAGCCGCACCCAACAGGTAACCCCATAGAAAGCCGCCTGTCGGACCGGCCAGCACGCCGATGCCGCCCCTCATTCCAGAGAAGACCGGCAACCCCACGGCGCCGAGCAGCAGATACCCCGTCACCGCAGCGATGCATTCGCGTGGCGTCAGGACCACGATGGCGAACACGAGCGCGAACATCTGCAGCGTGAACGGGACCGGACCCAAAGGCACCGTCACCCACGCCGACACGGCCATGATGGCGATGGAGAGTCCCACGAACGCGAGCGAGCGCGTGCGCGCCGCCGCGCCCTTGCGCGCCTTGACTTCTTCCATGACAGTCTTCCTTTCACGAACAGTCCTTCTACCTGCGGGGCAGGACATGAAGGAACCATGATACCGCACGTCTCGTGCGCGCGGCATGAAACGCAACGAAGCAGCAGGAGCGCCTGCGCACCAACCGCGGCCGCAAACCCCGCTTCCCCACCGGCCTAGACCCCGACCCGGCTAGAACTTGGCCGTGATCTCTCCGCGCTCCAGCTTCCTCAGCCGCCGCATTTCCACGATGATGAACACCAGGGTGGTGAAGACGGACAGGAAGTCGGCCATCGGCATGGCGAAGTACAGCGCGTCCAGCCCCACGAACTGCGGAAGGATGTGCGGCAGCACTTCGGGCAGCACGAACAGCAGCGGCAGCAGGAAGATGATCTGGCGCGAAAGCGAAAGGATGATGGACTTGAGCGGCTGGCCCGTCGCCTGGAAGTAGTTCGCCCCCACTATCTGGAACCCGATGAGCGGCAGCATGATGAGCTGCACCTTGAGCGCAAACACGGTGAAGTCCACCAGCCCGGGATGCGTGATGCCGAACACGCTCACGATGGCATCGGGCCACAGGTGCACGACGCCCCACATGAACGTGCCGATGACGGTGGCGCCGGCAATGCCGTACCACAGCGTCTTGCGCACGCGTCCGATGAGCTTCGCCCCGTAGTTGAACCCGAGCAGCGGCTGAATGGCAATGGACACGCCCACGAGCGGCAGCATGGTGAACATGCCCACGCGCTGCACCACGCCAATGGATGCCAGCGCGTCGTCGGCCCCAATAGGGCTGGCCGCGCCATAGATGACCAGCAAGTGGTTGATGGCGAAGTTCACCACGGCCGCGCCCGCCTGGACGGCGAAGCTGGCCAGGCCCAGCGACAGGATGGTCCCGAGCGTGCGCAGATGCGGCCGCATGTACCGCAGGTGCAGCTTGAGCGGCACGTTCTTCGTGAAGACGAAGTACCACACCACCGCCACGCAGGACACCGCCTGGCCACAGACGGTGGCCAGAGCGCTTCCCTCCACGCCCCAACCCAGCTTCAGAACGAACAGGTAGTTGAACGCCGTGCAGCTCACGGCGCCTATGAGCATGGTCACCAACGCGCGGTTCGGCGCGCCGGCGGTACGGATGAAGTTGTTCACGCCCATGCCGATGCACTGGAACACGAAACCGAAGCAGATGATCTGCAGGAACGCCCGCGCATAAGGACGCACGTCGTCGGTTGCGCTGGAAAGCGTGAGCAGCCCGTCCAGAATGGCGGGGTTCGCGGCGGCAAAGCCCACGATGACGGAGAACACCAGGCTCAAGAATACGGTATTCCCCAAGCTGACCTCGGCGTCCACGCGCTTTCCCTCGCCCAGGCGCAGCGCGGCCAAAGCGTTGCCGCCGTTGCCCACCAGCATGGCCAGCGCCATGAACACGATCATGATGGGATTGGCCACGGTGGCGGCCGAAAGGCCGATCTCGCCCATGGCCTGCCCCAAGAAGATGGAGTCGATGACGTTGTAGGCGCCATTGACCAGCATGCCCAGAATGGCCGGGATGGCGAACTCGGTGATGAGCATGGGGATGGACGCCGTGCCCATCCGGCTGACCTTCGCGTCGCGTTCCGGATGCTTCGGGTCCTTCCCCAAAGGTGCGCCCGTGCTGTCTTCGTTGAGGTTGAGGGGTATCTTCGCTGCTGCCGCTGCCATACGTCATGTGCCTTCCCTTAGAGAACAAGACATTCTACCCCCGGAAGTAGGGCAGCCGGAAGCGGCGCGCTTGCCGCAAGAGCCGCTGGGCGGCGAATGGACAACCCCGCACGGCAAGCGGAAGAAATAGTCCCATCGAGACAAGAGGCATCGGCCGGGCGGGTGGCGCGGCCTCACCTGTTCAGAATGTGCGCCTCGCCGGACGAGACGGGGACGATGGCGCCTTGGTCGGTTTCCACGAGCAGGCGGCCGTGGACGTCGATGCCGCGCACGGTGCCTTCGCAAAGGACGGAACCCGCTTGGTCGGCGATACGCACCTGCTTTCCCGTGAGGCTCGCATGGGCCTCGTATTCTTCAAGCAGCGGGGCGAAACCTTGCCTGCACCACACGGCGTACAGCGGCGCAAAGGCGCCCAGCACGGCACGCGCCACGGAGCCGATCGCCTCAAGCGCGTCGACGCGCGCCCAGCCCGCCACGTCGGCCAGATAGGCGGGGCGGTTCTTGCCTCCCACGTCGACGGACTCGTCGGGCGGCACCACGTTTATGCCAATGCCCACGCACACGCCCCCGGCATGCGCCTCCAACGAGATGCCGCACAGCTTCGCAAACGAAGCACGTTCGGAGCGCGAATCTGGCACAGAATCACCGATTACTGACCCCGAAGCGCTTTCATGCCGAGAGTCTTCCGAGCCACCAGACGAAAGAGCCTGATCGGAAGCACGCCGGTCTTGCGGAAAGGCAGGGACGCCGTTCGGCGCGCCTTGAAAATGTCTGGATTCGGCGGTTTTGTGGCCGCAAAGCCCTCCCGCGCAGCTCTGACGCACGACGACGTCGTTGGGCCATTTGATGAGCACGGATTCGGCAGCGGACCCGTCGGCTACCGCCGCGACCGCCTCTCGCACTGCCAAGCCCGTCACCAGGCTCAACGTGGGAAGCTGCGCAGACGGCACCCGAGGGCGCAGCAGCAGTGACAGGTACAGGCCGCCCTCGGGACTTGCCCACGTGCGCCCTTGGCGTCCGTAGCCGCCGGTCTGTCTGCAGGCACGCACGGCCAAGCCCTCGGGCTCCCCTGCCTCGAGCGCACGCTTGACCACGTCGTTCGTGGACGACACCTCGGCCAGTTCGCGCAGGCGAAACGATGGCCCGTCAACGTTGGAAATGCAGTCCTCGGGCATACGGCCCTCCTTTGCCCACTCGTCTTGCCCGCCAGCCGAACAACGGGCCGCGTCGCAGGCGACGCCCCGCACATCGGCATCGCTTCGCGCCACCGCCAGGACAACAGACCGCCCGGCACTGGAAATTGAGCGCGGCCTACAGCCTGACGGCCTTGCCGACGCGTTGGGACTCCGGCACGCAGTCCACTGGCATGCCGTCGGCCAGCACATGGCCGGGCAGCAGCTCCAACAGCGGCTTCACCACGAAGTCGCGCTCGCAGACGCGCGGATGGGGCAACGTGAGTTCCTCCGACGCGCAGACGTACATCTGGTAGTCCAGGATGTCCACGTCGCAGGTGCGCGGGCCGTTCTCGATCTCGCGCACGCGGCCAAGGCTGTTCTCGATGGCATGCAAATACCCCAGCAGCTCCTTGGGCGGCACGCCGCAGCGCATGAGCACGACGGCGTTGACGAAGGGCTCCTGGTCCACGTAGTACGCCGGCTCGCTTTCGTAGAACGACGAGATGTCCACTATCTGCGAGTCGGGAAGCGCGCACAGCTGCCCGATGGCATGGTTCAGCTGCGCCTTCTTTGCTTCCTGCTCTTCTCCCTCGCCAGCGACCAAGGCCACGTTGCAGCCCAACCCCAACAGCACGAAAGGCCGCAGGTCCTTGAGCGCCTGCACGGTCGCGGCCACATTGTGCGTGCGCACGACGCTCGCCCCCAGCTCGCACGCCATGAGCGCTTCGGCCGCCGACGCGCGGTCGCGCTCCGCCGGGTCGTCGATGTGGTACGCGTAGCCGATGTAGCTCTTGCGCGACAGCGCCGCCATGACCGGGTAGCCCGTGCGCACGAGCTCGTGCAGGTTGCGCACCAGCTCCAGCGTCTGCTTCGGCGTCTTGCCGAATCCCGGGCCGGGATCGAGGCAGATGCGGTCGCGCGCGACGCCCGCCTGCTCCAGCAGCGCGGCCTGCCCGACCAGGTAGTCGCGCACCTCCACGACCACGTCGTCGTACGTCGGGTTCTCCTGCATGGTGCCGGGCTCTCCCTGCATGTGCACGACCACGAGCCCCGCATCGCACGAGCGCGCCACGTCCACCATGGCAGGATCGCGGAATCCGGAGACGTCGTTCACGATGCTCGCGCCCGCCTCCACGGCCGCGCGCGCGACTTCCGCATGCCGCGTGTCGATGCTCACGCACAGGCCGCGCTCGGCCAGCGCGCGCACCACGTCGATCGTGCGGGCCTTCTCTTCCTCAACCGAGACGGGCTCGGCGCCGGAGCGGGTGGACTCGCCCCCCACGTCCACGATCTGGGCGCCTTCCTCCACCATGCACAAGGCATGGGCGACCGCCTCGTCATGGTCGGCATGCGTGCCGCCGTCGGAGAACGAATCGGGGGTAACGTTCAAGATGCCCATGACAATGGGCATCTTGGTGTCGAACTCGAAGCGGGAACAGCGCCAGATCATCGTTTGTCTTCGTCGCCTTTCGCATCGTCGTCCGTGGACGCGGCGTCCTGGGGAGCGTCAGCCCGGGGGGCGGCCTCCCCAGACAAACCGTCCTGGGGGGCGGCGTCCTTCGGCGCGCCCTGCATCTCGCGGAACCCTTTCTCGATTTCCTCGAGGAAGCTCTGGGAGCTGGTGCCGATGCGCGCGCCGTTGTTGTCGACCGCCGTCACGGGCGGGGCCGGCGTCGAGGCGTTGGCGTCCGCCTTGGCCCCTTCCGCCGCGCGGTCGCCCTCTGCCGGCTCGCGATACGGCGGGTTCGGGTTCTGGTCGCCCGGCTCCACCGGCTCTTCCTTCCAGTTGGGATCGGCCAGCTTCGCGTCACGCTCGCGCGCCGCCTGCTCTTCTGCTTCCTTGCGGGCGTTGATCTCGTCCTCGTGCTTCAGGTAGTCGTCCCAGCGGTTGTCCAGCAAGGCCTCGCACGCCTCGCCCTCCACCGTCTCGCGCTCCAAAAGAACGCTGGCCATGAGGTCCATCTGCTCGCGGTGCGTCGTCAGGATCTCGTGGGCGCGGTCGTGCGCCTCCTTCATGATGCGCGCCACCTCGTCGTCGATGCGCTTGGCCGTCTCTTCGGAATAGTCCTGCGTGTTTCCGTAGTCGCGGCCCAGGAACACCTCGTGGTTCGGCTGTCCGAACACCTGCGTTCCCAGCTCGGCGCTCATGCCGTACTGCGTCACGATGGCGCGGGCCATCTTCGTGGCGCGCTCGAGGTCGTTGCTGGCGCCCGTGGTGATGTCGTCGCAGAAGATCTCTTCGGCCACGCGGCCTCCCATGAACACGGCCAGCTCGTCTCGCATCTCGCCGAGCGAGTTCAGCACCTTGTCCTCCTTGGGGATGGACAGCGTATAGCCGAGCGCACGGCCGCGCGAGATGATGCTGATCTTGTGCACGGGGTCGGCATGCGGCAGCAGATGCCCCACCAGGGCGTGGCCGCTCTCGTGGTAGGCGATGATGTGCTTGGTCTGCTCGTCGAGCACGCGGCCCTTGCGCTCCGGGCCGGCGATGACGCGCTCCATGGACTCGCTCACCTCGCGCTGGGTGATGATCTTCTTGCCGCGCCGCGCCGTGAGCAGCGCCGACTCGTTCATGAGGTTGGCCAGGTCGGCACCCGTGAAGCCCGGCGTGAGCTTGGCGACCTTCGCCAGGTCGACGTCGCTGCCGATGGGCTTGTCCTTGGAGTGCACCTGCAGGATCTTCTCGCGGCCCTTCACGTCAGGGGCGTCCACGACGATCTGGCGGTCGAAGCGGCCGGGGCGCAGCAGAGCCGGATCCAGCACGTCGGCGCGGTTCGTGGCGGCGATGAGCACGACGGAGTCGTTGGACTCGAAGCCGTCCATCTCCACAAGCAGCTGGTTCAGCGTCTGCTCGCGCTCGTCGTGGCCGCCGCCGAGGCCCGTGCCACGCTGGCGGCCCACCGCGTCGATCTCGTCAATGAAGATGATGGCGGGAGAAGCGTC
Organism: uncultured Gordonibacter sp.; assembly: GCA_904420575.1. Taxonomy (GTDB): domain Bacteria; phylum Actinomycetota; class Coriobacteriia; order Coriobacteriales; family Eggerthellaceae; genus CAJFUR01. Next base: position 20,897 of record CAJFVW010000193.1, on the reverse strand, counting down.
CTTCGCCTGCTGGAACAGGTCACGCACGCGCGAGGCGCCCACGCCCACGAACATCTCCACGAAGTCGGAGCCCGAAATGCTGAAGAACGGCACGCCCGCCTCGCCGGCGACGGCGCGCGCGAGCAGCGTCTTGCCGGTGCCCGGAGGGCCCACCAGCAGACAGCCGCGCGGGATCTTCGCACCCATGGACTGGTACTTCGCGGGATTGGCCAAAAAGTCCTTGATCTCCTGCATCTCCTCCACGGCCTCGTCCACGCCGGCCACGTCCGAGAACTTGACGTCCGGGCGCTCCTCGATGGACTTCTTGGTCTTGGCCTTGCCGAACGACATCTGGGAGTTGTTCGCCTTCTGCATCGAGTTGAAGAAGAACAACAGGATGGCGCCGATGGCGATGATGGGCAAAAACGTGAACAGGATGTCGATGAAGGGCGAAGGCAGCTGCACCTGGTAGGAGATGTTGGGATGCGCCGCCAGCAACTCGCCGAGCGAGTCCTGCCCCACGTACGTGGAGGTGTAGTTGCGCGCCTCTCCCAGCGTGGCCGCCGAAATGTCGGTCGTGCCCACGCCGGCGAGCACCTTGCCGGTTTCCGGGTCCTTGAGGGTGGACATGCGGGCGTTCATGGCCTGGAACGCCGAATTGAACGCATCGGCCGCAGTGGACCCCGCCGTGATGGCCGGGTAGTACGTGCCGCTGACAGTGTAGTCGCCGGCGTTGTACACCACCTTCTCCACGCGGTCCTGTTCCACCGCCTGCACGAACTCCGACGTGATGAGGCTGTCGGTCTTCGTCGTGTTCGACATGTTCATGAACTGGCTGCCCACAAAGAAAGCCACCAGCAAAAACAGGATGACGGAAATGATGGTCGTCCGAGGATTCGGCTGCTGGAACTGCGCCTGCTTGTTGTTGTTTTGCTGTGCCATAGCGTATGTGCCTTTTCTTTTCCGAAACCTTGCCGCTTGCCATCGCTCGCCTGTCGGCGGGGATGCGCGCGGATCGCGTTGCGCGCCGCTCATCGTCCAGATGGAGGCCTCGCAGGCTCCCACCGATGCCGGGCGGCGCCTCTAGTACAGCTCGGGCTTCAGGATGCCAATGTAAGGCAGGTTGCGGTAGCGTTCCGCAAAGTCCAGGCCGTACCCGACGATGAACTCGTCGGGGCATTCGAAGCCGACGTATCTGCAGTCGATCTTCGCCTGCGCAAGCGTCTGCTTGCGCAAAAGCGTTGCCACTTCGAGCGACGCGGGATTGCGCGAGCTCAGGTTTTTCAACAGGTACTTCAACGTCAGACCCGAATCGAGGATGTCTTCGGCCACGATGACGTGGCGGCCCTCGATTTCGGAGCTGAGGTCCTTCAGGATGCGCACGACGCCGGAACTCTTGGCGCCGTTGCCGTACGAAGAGATGGCCATGTAGTCCATTTCCAGCGGCAACTCGATCTTGCGGGCGAGGTCGGCCATGAAGATGGCCGCTCCGCGCAGTACCGACACCAGCACGATGCCGCCGTCGCGTGCGGCGTCCGCATAGTCGCGTGTGATGGCACCGCCCATTTCGCGGACGCGGTCCGCGATTTCCTGCTCGGTGAACAACACTTCCGCTATATCGTCATGCACGGCTGTCCTCTTCGTTGTTTCTGCAGGCAGCACGCACGCATCGGCGCCTGGGCGCGCAACACTGAGCGTGTTCCTCACGCTTATCTTGCATGGGGGCTAGTGTACCATTGCGCCCCTGTGAAAAAGAGACGATACGGTAACGCCAGCCCAAGTGCCACGATTTTTACATTTTGCACGGGAACAGGCACTTTAGCCTCATGCAGCCGGTCGGGCAGCGGAGTCAGGCAGGGCGCGCTCGCGCGCAGGCAGGCCGCCGATGAGGCGCAGAGCGCGGCCACGAATGCGTCCGGCAGGCCGTGCACGCGCGCAGGCAAGCCGCGCGGACGGGCATGCAGGCCGCGCCGCCGCGCGGGAGGAAGAGCGAAAGGAGACGGGAGACGGGGAGGGCATGCGAGACGCGGGAGGCGGTGGATTAAAGGGCGGGGGCGGAAACGCGCGAGGCGGCAGGGGGCGGGGGCATGGGAGGCGCGGGATGAGGCAGAGGGTGGAGGCGAGGGACGGCGGAAGAGACGGGGCGTGAGGCGAGGGAAGTCGGAGGCGGCGGCCTGCGTCTCGCGCAACATGACATAACGCGCGAAGCGGAAGGCGGCGGGCGTGCGGCTGATGGACGCCGGGCCTGCGGCTGCTCGCGGACATGGAACGCAGGATGGAGCACGTTGCCAGGCGCAGGGGCAGTGCCGAAGGCAGGCGAACTCAGGCGGTTTGCGGAGCCAGGTCGGGGAACTCTCGCAGAAGGCGCTCCACCGGCAGGCCGATGACGGTGTCGAGCGATCCTTCGACCTGCTTGACCAGCTTCGCGCCCTCTCCCTGGATGGCGTAGGCGCCAGCCTTGTCGAACGATTCGCCTTTGCGCAGGTAGTCGGCGATCTGGTCGTCGACAAGCTCGTGGAAGGTCACGCGGCTCGTGTCGGCGAACGTGCGGAACCCGAGCGAGACCTTCTCCGGTTCCGGAACGGAGATCATCCATACGGAAACCGCCGTGACCACCTGGTGCGTAGCCCCGGAAAGCTGGCGCAGCATGTGCGTGGCGTCGGAAAGGTTCTTCGGCTTGCCGAATATCTGGCCGTCCTTCACCACCATGGTGTCGGCGCCCAGCACGATGGCCATGCCGGTGAATCCGGCGTCGGCCAGGACTTCCTGCACCACGGCTCCGGCCTTGCGCTCGGCCAGCTTCTTGGCCGCCTCGGGAGGGTCGGCCATCAGGTCGGGCTCCAGCGTCTCGTCCACGTCGGGCACGCGCACGGTGAAGGCGATGCCGGCGTCCTGCAGCAGCTGCCTGCGGCGGGGGCTGCCGCTCGCAAGGACGACCTGGAACGCAGGAGTGGGGGCGGCGCCGGGGGCCGCAGGAGCGCCTTCGGCGCCGGGGACAGGAGACGCGTCAGAGGCCGCAGGAGCACCAGCAGGTGCGACATCGGCGCCGAGCGCATCAGGCGGGCGCACCTCGCGCTGCACGCCGTCCCTCGATGTGTTATCTTCGTTTTCCATGGCAGGTATTGTAGCAGAGTTGGAATTGCCGCAAATCGGTCATTTTCTGCCATGTTCAAACAGCCTCATTGAACAGGTGAAATGCGCTATCATGCCAGGTCATGCGCATGGCAAAAAATGACCGATTTGCGATCTTTCTCGCGCCGCAAGCCGTACCGGCAACCTGGCGTCTGGCTTGGACACGCAGCCGGGTGCGCCTTGCGCCCCTCGGCGCACCTCCTGCCGGCCGGCGCGCGCCTCCGCCGCCGGGTGCGCCCTGCGCCCCTCGGCGCACCTCCTGCCGGTCGGCGTGCCCCGCATCCCCGGCACGCCTCCTGGGCCGGTCACCCGAGGAAAACGGCGCTTGCCGCCAGCAGGACGGCCAGGAATGCGAAGTTGAAGGCAGAGAAGAGCGCGACGAACTTCGCAGGCGTGCAGGCCGCCAGACCCGCGCGGCGCGGGAAGCCCTTCCTGACGACGCAGAAGCGGCTGAAGGTGATGAGGCTTGCCAGCGACGCCACCAGCGTGCCCGCGCCGCCCACGTTCACGCCGATGAGCAGGGCCTGCCACGACCCCGTGAAGTGCGACAGCAGCACGGCGGCAGGAACGTTGCTGATGACCTGGCTGGTTGCCGCGCTCACCATCAGGGCCGATCCCTCCATGCCCTGTGCAAGCAGTCCTTCGACCGCAGGGATGCGCGCCATGTTGCCCGCGAACACGAAGAAGCAGGCGAAGGTGAGCAGCAATCCCCAGTCCACCTGGCGCAGGGCCTTTCGATCCAGGACGGCCAGCACGCCGACCACCACGGCGGTCGATGCCCACCAGGGCACCAGGCGCAGCACCGACCCCACCACCAGCAAGAACAGCGCCACGTACACGGCAGGCGCCACCGCTCTCGCCGCTGCCGCCCCGGGTGCGAGACTACCTGCCGCGCCTTTCCCACGTTCTCCGCCCGCGCCTTCCCCACGCTCGTCTTCCACGCTCTGGGCATGCGCGCTTTCGCGGCCCGAAGCATGCTCCTGCAGACCGCGAGCCTTCTCAGGGCCGTCGCCGCGCACGAACGCCACGCAGCACAGCGCTATCAGCACCACCGAAAGGGCGAAGGGCAGCGCCATCACGGCCAGGAAGTCTTGCAGCGGGATTTCGTAGCGTTCGAAGAGATACAGGTTCTGGGGGTTGCCGAACGGCAGCACCATGCCGCCCAGGTTCGCCGCCAGGCTCTGCATCACGAACGTGAACGGGATCAGGTCGTCCCAGCGCGCCCGCAGGAGCGCTGCGGCCGAAAGCGGCAGCATCACCACGAGCGCCATGTCGTTGGTAGCGAACAGGGAGAGCGCCAGCGTCGCTCCCGTCAGGGAAAACACCGCCGCACGACGCGTCGCCAACCGCGACGAGAGCGCCAGCGCCGCCGCATCGAGCATGCCTGCGTTGCGCATGGCGCCCGCCACGGCCAGGATGCCGAACAGGCACGCGAGCGTTTTGGCGTCCACATAGCCCAGGTAGGCGGCATCAGGCGGCACGAAGACGACCGTGGCCAGCGCCGCCAACGCGGCGATGCACAGCACCGGATGATCCCGTGCGACTATGAGCGCCTTCCCCTTCATGGACCTGGACGCGACCGCCTATGCCCGCTTCCTGCGTGCGCGGAAGGCGGCCATGGGCTCCACGCGCACGCCGTGCTTGTTCGCGCTCACGGCCAGGTCCCCTTGGATGTTCGCGACGTATCCGCCAAGGGGCTTGCCGGCTGCGGCCTTGCCTGCACGCGCCACGCCGCGCGCGCCGGCGGGCTCCCCTCCTGCAGTGGCAGGTCCCGCCGCGGGCGCGCCTTCCTCGCCCGACCCCTCTTCCGTTCCTCCGGAGAACGCGGCCAGGACGGCCTCGACCGACGCCGTCTCGACCCGGGCATCCGGACCCAGCATGCTCTGCAGGGCGCGCAGGCAGACGCGGCGTCGCAGCGGCAGGGGCTCCATCCCGAACGAAGGGGCAAGGACGAAGCCGGCACCGAAGTCGGTCCCCTGCGCCCCGTCGCCCGCAAGCCACGCCACGCAACGTTCGGCCACGTCTTCGGCCAGGCTTTCCATGAAGTCGTCCTCGTCGGCGATGAGGTTCATCGTGCGGCCCAGCACGTCGAGCAGCTGCGGGTTGCGCTCCTTGGCGCGAGGCACGATCTCGTGGCGCACGTAGGCGCGGAAGCGGTCCGTGTGGGCGTTGGTGGCGTCTTCTCGCCAGAGGCCCCCCTCCGCGTCGCACGCAACAGGCTTGCCGCTGCGCTCTCGCTCCTCCACGTAGGCGCGCAGCTCCTCGCGGCTCGCGTCCATGAGGGGCCGCACGACCGGGCCGTTGACATAGCGCATGGACCTGAAGCCCCCGGGGCCGGTGCCCACGATGGAGCGCATGTAGAAGCTCTCCACGCGGTCGTCGGCCGTATGCGCCGTGAAGATGCGTCCGTCGGCGACGGGTACGGCCTCGTGCCGGCACAGGCTGCGCAAGGCCTCGTTGGCGGCAAGGTAGCGCTCGCGGCGGGCCACCGCCTCCACGTTGCCGCCCGTGCGCTTCGCCTCGGCCGCCACGTCGATCTCGCACAGGAACAGCGGAATGTCCAGAAGCTCGGCCAAGCCCGCCACGAAGCGCGCGTCGGCATCGGCGTCTTCGCCACGCAGCCGATGGTTCACGTGCAGCATGGCCAGCGGGCCCACCAGGCCCGCCGCGCGCAGCTCGCAGGCCACGTAGGCCAACGCCGTGGAGTCCGACCCGCCCGACACCATGAGCAGCACGGGCGATTCGCCGGTCGCCAGCCTCCGTCCGTGCACGGCATCCACGGCACGCCGGGCGACCGGGGAAAGCCCCTCCGCCTTCCGCGTCACTGCACGGCTCCTTCCCCACCCTTGGACAGGTACAGCCGCTCGAAGCCTTCGGCCGTCTGAGGCCTGCCGAACAGGAATCCCTGGATGGAGTCGATTCCCATGTCGCTCACCGCCGCGTACTCCTCGTCGGTCTCCACGCCCTCCAGGCACACGTTGATGTTCACGTCGTGGCACAGCGCCACGATGAAGCGGATGAACGTGGCGTCGAAGGTGCTCGCGTGCACGTCGCGCACGAAGGTCCGGTCGATCTTCACGATGTCGGCCGGCACGTTCTTCAGGATGCCCAGCGTGGAGTAGCCGGTCCCGAAGTCGTCCATGGCCACCCGCACGCCCAGGGCCCGCAGGTCGGAGAACAGGCTGCTGGTTTCCTGGTCGTCGAGGGAGAAGTAGCTTTCCGTCATCTCGATGACCAGGTTCTTGGGCGACAGGTCGGCGGCGTGCAAGGCAGCTCGCACGCAATCGACGAACGTCCCTTCCTCCACCTGGCGGTACGACAGATTCACGTCCATGACGAAGCCGGGCAGCACCGCACTCCACCGCTTGCAGGTCTGCACGGCCTGGTTCAGCACCCATACGCCCACGGGCACGATAAGGCCGCTGCTCTCGAGCAGCGGGATGAACTCGTCGGGCGGCACGTTTCCGTATTCCGGGCAGGTCCACCGCGCCAGCGCCTCCGCACCGCCCACACGCCCGGTCGCCGCATCGATCTGCGGCTGGTACGCCAGGCTGAACCCCTCGAACCCATGCTCCACGCTGTCGCGCAGCAGCTCCATGAGCTCGAGCGCGCGGGTCCGGCCCTTCATGATGTCGTCCGAGAACGCCACGCAGCGGTTTTTGCCATGCGCCTTCGCGTGCTCGAGCGCATAGGTTGCCCGCTTGACCAGGTCTTCGTAGGTGGTCGCATTCTCGGGGTACCGCGCGAAGCCCGCCGACAAGGTGCAATAGAACTTGCGCCCGTCGTATTCCTGCTGGTGGGAGAACGTGGCGTGCAGCCTTTTGTACATGTCGTGGATCTCTTCCGCGCCGGCGCCGCGCAAGAACACGGCGAACTCGTCGCCGTCCAGGCGGTAGGCGCTCGCGCAGGAAGGAAGCGCCGCCTGGATGCGTTGGGCGACCAGGCGTATCACGGCGTCGCCGAACACGCGGTCGTAGCGGTCGTTCACGTGGCGGAAGTCGTCGATGCCCAGGATCATGAACGTGGCCTCGTCGTCCGGGTGCGTCTCCAGCGCATGGACGGCCGTGTCCTTGAACTCGAACTTGTTGAACAGGCCGGTCGCGCGATCCACGTTGTTCTTCTTGCCCAGATTGGTGATGAAGCCCGCGAACAGGCTGGGTTCCCCCACGGCGTCCTGGACGAGACGGCCGCGGCAACGCAGCCACACCCATTCGCCACGCCGGTTGAGCGCGCGGTACTCGATGCAGTGGCGCGTCGTGCGCCCGTCGGTGATCTCCTGGTTCGATTCCAGGAACGCGGCACGGTCGTCTTCGTGCACATGGGCGCCCCAGACGGCGGCCGCGTTCTCGATCACCTCGCCCGGCAGGCCGAACTCTTCCACCATCGCCGTCGGATAGCGGAACACGCCCGTCTTCATGTTGCAGACGTACAGGTAGTCGTCGGTGCTTTCCACCAGCGCGTCGTACAGGCGGTCCTTGTCGTAATCGAAGGTCGAGCGGGGCACGATGGCGTTGCGGCCAGCGGCAGCGTCCGCCGCGCCCGCCGCGATGCCGTGACTGCGCTGTTCGTTGCGCGCGATGTGGTAGGACCGCTTCTGGTCGTACATGCGCACGTCGGCCAGGTCCAGCACGTCGCGCGCGTCGGATCCGCAGCCCGGAACCACTTCCACGATGCCGAAGCTGAATGCGCGGTCGTAGGGATGGTCGAAGCCCTTGTCTTCCTGCGCGAGCGATTCCGAGACGCGGTCCATGGCCTCGTTCACCTGGCCGGCGTCGCGGTGGAACACCGCCACCAGTTCGTCGCCGCTCAGCCGGAAGCCGAAATCGGAAACCGCGAACTCGCGACGGACGGCAAGCGCCACCGCGCGGATGAACCGGTCGCCTTCTGCGTGGCCGTAGGCGTCGTTCACGCATTTCAGGTCGTTGATGTCGAACAGGCAGACGCTGATCGATTCGCCCTTGGCCGTCGCGCGGTCCATGGCCTCTCGCAGCCGGTCCTTTCCGAAGCGGCGGGTGAACAGACCCGTCAGCTCGTCGATGCGCGCCGTCTTGAGCTCGGTGATGTCCACCGACTGCTGCAGATGCACGGTGGAGCCGTCTAGCCATGTGACCAGGCTGTCGTAGTTGCGGTACAGCCGACCGGTCACCGGGCTGTCTTCCTCCCACTGCATGACCATGGACTGCTGGCCGCTTTGGCTGAGGACGTCGATGGGGCAGAAGGAACACCGCTCGGCCAGGCCGTTCTGCAGCACGCGCCAGCAGACGCTGCCTTCGGGGCTCTCCAGGCCGTATTCCTCCTTCATGGCGCGGTTCATGAACAGGATCTTGTCCGTCTGCGGGTCCGTCACGTACAGGTTCGCGTGCATACTGTCGAGAACGGCATCGAGCACCAGCTGGTTCACGTCGGACAGCTCGCTCGCAGAGCGAAGGATGTATGCGGGTTCTTCGCGGAAGGTTTCCGGGCGTTCGTCGTGCCGCTCTTCGCCGCCCTCGTTGTCCCGCTCGTCGTTGTTGCTCATGAGGAGGCCTCCTTCGACTTGCCTCGCACAATAAGCGCGATAGATTCGATGTGGGACGTATGGGGGAACATGTCCACGGGCTGCACGGCACGCACCTCGTACCCCGCCCGGGCCAGACGCGCCACGTCGCGCACCTGCGTTTCGGGATTGCAGGATATGTAGACGATGCGCTCGGGCGCCAAGGCGCACGCGGCGTCCAGGAACGCCTCGCTCGCGCCGGCACGCGGCGGGTCCATGAAGAGCACCAGGTCGCCGGCGGGCGTGGGTACATCAGGGGCAGGCACTGGCGTGCCCGCGATGTCGACGGCAGGGGCGAGGGCTGTCGCGCTCTCAGCGTCGGCGGCGGGCGTGAGGGCGGACGCGGGGACGTCCCTGGCGTCGGCGGCGGGCGTGCAGCCGCTTTTTTGGGCGGCCAGGGCGCACATGAAGTCGCCAGCGTCGGCAGCGACGAACTCCGCGTTCGCCACGCCGTTGTGACGGGCGTTCTGGCGCGCGTCGCGCACGGCCGATGCCACGTTGTCCACGCCGATCACCCGCGCGGCGCCGCTCTTCGCGGCCACCAGGCCGATGGTGCCCGTGCCGCAGTACGCGTCCACGACCGTCTGCGTGCCGGCGAGCCCCGCAAGCTCCATGGCCTGGCGATACAACACCTCGGTCTGCACGGCATTCACCTGGTAGAACGAATGGGACGAGATGCGGAAGCTCAGGCCGCACAGCGTGTCCAGGATGAAGCCCGGCCCGTACAGCGTGCGCTCTTCCTCGCCCAGGATGACGTTCGTCTGACGCAGGTTCACGTTCTGCACCACCGTGGTCACGAAGGGACAGCGGCGCACGAGTTCGCGGCAGAACGCCCGCGAACCGGGAAATTCCTTACCGTTGGTCACCAGCGTGACCAGCACCTCGCCGCTCTCATGCCCCACGCGCACCACGGCATGGCGCACAAAGCCCGCGTGCGCGTCTTCGCGATAGGGCAGAAGGCCGAAACGCGGCATGAGATCGCGCACCGCTGCGATGACGGCCTTCGCCTGCTGGTTTTCCAACAGGCACGCGTCGGTGGGAACCAGACGGTGCGAATGCGCCGCGTACATGCCCGTAAGGATCTCGTGGCGTGGCGCGGCAGCGCGGGCCGCCTTGCCCTTGCCTGCCGTGCGGCCGTCCCTTCCGTAGGCCCGGCAGCTACGTCCGCGACTTTCGGCAGGGTCGATCCTGCGGCCCGGCGCAAAGGGCGAAGTGACCTTGTTGCGGTAATGAAAGGGGTCGTCCATTCCCAGAATGGGACGGACCGCCCCTTGGGGGGCCCAATCGGCAAACAGGTCCTCCATGCTGCGCTGCTTGAGCGCCAGCTGGTCGCCGTAGGGCATGCTCACGTGCTCGCATGCCCCGCACTGCGCCTCCACCGGACACGACGCGCCCGTGCCCGCAGCCGCCGTGCGCGCTGACGGTGCGTGCTCATGCACCGTGCCCGCAGCCGCCGGCGTCCGCTTGGACGCGGGCGAGCCCTGACCTCGGGAATCGCGCTCACGCGTCTCCCGTGCAGGCGCGGGCGCCTGGGCGCGGCTGCCGCGCCCAGACCGGGGCGCGCTCGGTCGGGCACCGTGCAGGGCGGGCTTCTTCGTCGGCTTCTTGCTGTTGTGGGCTTTGCGATTCATGGCGCCTATTGTTGCATAAAAGGTCGCCTTATGCACGAAGAATACGATCACGAACGGGTATCCCCCCTCCTGTTTTTTCCTTCGAGATCCCCTTTTCTCCCAAAGCGCCGTTCCTGTCGGATCGTTTCGCGCCTGAGGCCCGGCACGCCCGTGCCGGGAGCGCTCGGGTGCCACGTCCGCCGACCAGACCAGTCGCGGATGGGCTCGCCGAACGAAACGGCATCGTAACGTTTGCATGACTTTTATGACGATATCGCATCGGATTTGCTATAGTGGCCGATCAGTCATGGGGTGTCGCGACCGGCCGCAGCCGGTGCCCCCGCCGCGCGCCGGACCTGCGGGCACGCACCCCCCCTGCGACGGGGAACGCCAGACCGCATTCCGAACGCACGCCGATCGCACGTCGCGACCGGCGGGACAGGCGGGACGCAATCCGGCCCCCGGCGCACATCGATCGCACGAGAGGACGGACACATGAACTTCATCATCCGCTGGCTGGTCACCGCCGTCGCCGTAGGCGTGGCCGTATGGCTGGTGCCGGGCATCGACCTCATCGGCGGCACGAGCGCCTGGGCCGGCATAGCGCTGTTCGCCCTCATCCTTTCGCTGGTGAACATCAGCATCCGTCCCATCATGCAGGTGCTCAGCCTCCCCGTGACGGTACTCACGCTGGGCATTTTCTACCTGGTGGTGAACACGCTCATGCTCTACATCGCCGCCTGGCTGGCCAACGGCATCTTCCAGGTGGGCTTCGACATCGTTTCCTTCGGCAGCGCCTTCGTGGCGTCCATCGTCATCAGCATCGTGTCGTCCCTTATGAACGCCCTGGTGGGGAAAGACTAGAAGCGCTTCGCGCCCGAAAGCCGGAAGGCCTGCGAGGTTGAGCTCGCAGGCCTTCGTCGTTGTGGCGTGCGAGTTTTCCGGCGAAGCCCGGAACAACTGCCTCATAGGTTGGCGTAGTCAGTCAGCGAGGGAGGCCGTGGCTCCCGAGATCGTGGGGATCGCGGGAGCGACGCGTACTGCGTACGCGAGCCCCCGGGATCGCCGCGAGATCGGGCGCCACGGCCTCCCGCAGCGTCGGCAGATTCCGGCAGCTGGCAAGCTGCCGGAACGCTAGAGCGCAATCCTGTAGATTTCGCGCGCGTCGTCCATGGCGAGTTTCTTGAAGCTGCCGAAGGGCTTGCCCTTGTTCGCCTTGAGCGTGGGAATCATCTTCTCGATGTCCTCTTCGTGCACGTCCAGCTCTTCCAGGGTTGTGGGCATGCCGAGCGAAGCGAAAAAGCTGCGCGTCTCGTCGATGGCCGACAGCGCGTCGGCGCGCACGTCGCCGGTGGGCGCAAGTCCGAACACCTCGCGGCCATAGTGGGCGAAGCGCGCCGGATCGGCATCGTAGACGTACTCCATCCAGGCAGGAAACATGACCGCCAGACCCGCGCCGTGCGTGATGGCGGGGTTCAGCGCCGACAGCTCGTGCTCCAACCCGTGCGTCGCCCAGTCCTCGTGGCGACCGACGCCGGCAAGGCCCTGGTGGCAGAGCATTCCCGCCCACATGACGTTCGCGCGGGCATCGTAGTTGTCCGGCTCCGCCATGACGCGCGGCGCCTCGGCCCGCACGGTCTTCATGAGCGACAGGTTGAGGTTGTCCGTCACCGGCACGGCGCCCACGTCGTCGAAGAAGCGCTCCAGCAGGTGACAGAACATGTCGGTCAGACCCGCCGCCGTCTGGTACGCGGGAAGCGTGAAAGTGAGCTCCGGGTTCATGAACGCGAGCTTCGGACGCTGCGCATTGTTGGGATAACCCGACTTCAGGCCCAGCTCGTCGTTGCTCACCACGGTGTTCTTCGACGCCTCGCTGCCGGCGGCCGGGATGGTGAGCACCACGGCGATGGGCAGCACGTCGTTGGTCTGGCGCTTCGTCTCGAAGAAGTCCCACACGTCGCCTTCGTAGTGCGCGCCCACGGCGATGGCCTTTGCCGAGTCGATGACCGAGCCGCCGCCCACGGCCAAAACCCAGTCGACGTCCTGTTCCTTGCACAGCGCGACGCCCTTCCGCACCAGGCCGATCTCGGGGTTCGGACGCACGCCGCCCAACTCGGCGTGCTCGACGCCCGCCGCGTCGAGCGATGCTTTCACGCGGTCGATGAGCCCGCTTGCGATGGCGCTCTGCCCGCCATAGTGCAGCAGCACGCGCCGCGCACCGCGCTCGGCCAGTTTCGCGCCCACCTGCTTTTCCACGCCGCGCCCGAACACGAAGTGCGTCGGCGACACGAATTCGAAGTTCTCCATGGTCTCCGCCCTTTCCGTCGCTTGTTCCCCCGGCCTTCCCGCACAGCAACGAAAAGATGGGGACGCTCTGCACGAGGCTCGTTATGTTGACGGATACAGTATACTTGTTCCCATGAACAACCCTGGGCGCCCATGAAAGGAACACCATGCCTGACTCGAATGCCCGTATCGTGCGGGGACTCAGCATCGCGACCGTCGTCATATCCGTTCTGGCCATCCTGGCCGTGCTGGCAGTGGCCGTGCTGCTTGCCGTGCTTGGCAGCTACATGAACGACCCCGCCTTCGTCCAGCGCGTCATCGACGAAGCCTACAGCCAAGGCAGCAGCGTGCGCGGCATAACGGCGAACGACGTGACCATGCTCGTCTCGCTCGGCATCGGCACCATCCTCGCGGCCCTCGTGTGGAGCGCGATCTGCTCGGCCCTCGCGCTGGTCGCCGGCATCGTCGGCATACGCAACAGCTCCAAGCAGGAGAAGCTGGGCACCGCGTTCGGATGGGCCATTGCCGGCGCCGTGATGTCGTTTCTGACCGGCCGCCTCATCACCATGGCGCTGCTCATCGTATCAGCCGTCTACCTCAACAAGATGCGCAAGTACCCCACCGTCCCTTACGGGCAGCCCTACAACCCCTACGGCCAATACGGAGCCAACGGATACGGACAGCAGACGCCGGGATACGGACAGCCGCCGGTTCAGTACGACGAGAACGGGCGCCCGAAGACCTACTAGCCGAACGTTCTAGCCCAGCGCCACGTCCAGGATCATCATCACCAGAAATCCCGCCATGACGCCCAGGGTGCCGGCATTCGAATGCTCGCCCAGATGCGCCTCGGGAATGAGTTCCTCCACCACCACGTACATCATGGCGCCGGCAGAAAATGCCAGCATCCAGGGCATGTAGGGCGCGATGACGGCCGCGAACAGCACCACCAGGATGCCGAACACCGGCTCCGCCAACCCCGAAAGCGCTCCCAGGCCGAACGCCTTCGGGGCGCTCATGCCCTCCTGCAACAGGGGGAGCGCCACAGCGGCGCCTTCGGGCACGTTCTGGATGCCGATGCCGATGGCCAGCGCCACCGCCATGCCGAACATGGCCGGGTCGCCGCCGTCCTGGGCGGCCATGGCGAACAGCAGGCCCACGCTCATGCCCTCGGGAATGTTGTGCAGCGTCACGGCCGTGAACAGAAGCGTCGGGCGATCCCACTTGCTGGGGAGGCCTTCGGGCTGGTCCTCGCCCGGATGCAGGTGCGGCAGCAGCTGGTGCAGCACCATGAGGAACGCCACGCCGATGGCGAACCCGCCCGCCGCCGGGATCCAGCCGATCTGGCCGGCCTCTTCGGCGCGCTCGATGGCGGGAATGAGCAGCGACCACACGGAAGCCGCGATCATGACGCCTGCGGCGAAGCCCAAGAACACGCGCTGGAGCAGCATGCTGTTACGCTTGCGGAACAGGAACACCGACGCAGCGCCCAGCGTCGTCATGAGGAACGTGAACCCGGTGCCTGCCGCCGCCCATAAAAGCGCCGTCTGCATGCGCCCTCCTAGCTTGCGCCGCATCGTCCGCCGCGGCATGGCGTAGTCTTGTCTTGAGAAGCCTTCACGCCTGGCGTGGCCGCGCACTGCCGCACACGCCCACCCAGACACTCGGCATTGTACCTCTTTTCCCGAAACCGCCGACCCTGTTCGGGGACTTGCCCGGGCGAACCGTCCCATCTGTTGCCATGCGTTGCCCCGCCGTCACGTTCGCCGCGCTTTCGTCCGGCAGCCCTTCCCCAGCGCAAGCCGCACGCAGCATGCAACACGCAGCGCACAACACGCAGCATGCAACACGCAACACGCAAAAGCCGTCCCCCTTCGATGCGAGGGGAACGGCCAAGGGAGGGGGTTCGTGGCACGACGCCTGCATGCAGCACGCGCCGTGCCAGACTCGGGAGTTGTTTCAGACAAGCGCCCGGCAGCCTTTCGGCGCCAGGCGCTTTCGCCTGCTTCTTAGCCTACGCGTACTTGCCGGCAGCCAGTTCGCGTCCCAGCAGGTAGCCGAACGTCAGGCAGTTGATGCCGTAGCTGTTGCCCGGGATGGCGAAGTTGTACGTGTTGGCGTACATGTCGCCGATCATGGCGCCCACGTTGAACAGGCCGGGGATGGGCTGGTCGTTCTCGTCGCACACTTCCATGTTCGGGCTGGTGCGCAGGCCGCCCATGACGGTCATGAACATGGCGTAGTTCTGAGCGGCATAGAACGGGCCGTTCTCGTCGATCTTCACCATGAAGTCGGGGTTCTTGTGGAAGTCTTCGTCCTCGCCCTTGTCGCACAGCTCGTTGTAACGCGCCACCACGGCCTTGAGCTTCTCGGCGTCCAGGCCCGTCTGCTTGGCCAGGTCGTCCAGCGTGTCGGCCTTGTAGTACGAGCCGTTCTCCACGCCGGCGTCCCACATGGCAACCAGTTCCTCGGTCGTGAGCGGGGGCAGCGTGTAGTCCATGCCGAACGTGTACCACTCATGACCCTTTTCAAGGATGGCCTGCGGATAGTTGGCCGTCCAGATGCCGAAGGCGACATGCCCCGGCTGTGAGAGCAGATGGTTCGAGCTGTACGGCGCCGAAATGTCTTCGCGCTGGTAGCGCTCTGTGTTCATGTTCACGTTGAGGCCCATGTGGAAGCCGCACGGTTCGTGGCTGCCGCCCCAGGCGCCCTGCATCATGGGTGCCGCGGGATACGCGTGCTGCCACGCGGCACCGGCCCACAGGCCCATCTTCTGACCGTCGCCGCCGTAGATGCCGGTGAGGTTGAAACTGGTGTTGTAGTCGATCTCGTTCTGCTCGTAGCCCACCAACGGCAGCACCATGGGGCAGTACGCGGCCAGCATCTCCTTGTTGTTGGAGAAGTCGCCCGTGGCCAGCACGACGGCCTGGTTCGCCTTGAAGCGCACGTAGCCGCTGCCGTCCATCTTGGAGGCCACCACGCCCGTCACGCGGCCGCTCTGGTCGCCTTCGCGCTCCAGGTATTCGGCCTTCGTGTCGTAGATGATCTCGACGCCGTACTCCTTGGCCTTCGCCTCAAGCGCCTCCACGGCACCCTGCTGGCCGGTGGACACCATGGTGCTGTTGCCCAGCGTGGAGAACGCATGCGCGTAGTTCGGGCCCAGGTCGAACGTGTTGTCGCGCTCCATGATGACCTCGAGGCCGTTCTCGCGGGCGATGTCGATCATCCAGTCCATGGCCTCTTCGGAGTTGTTGTAGCCGCGCATCCACTTCTGCTGGTCGACGGCGAACGAGGCGGCACGCATCTCGTGGTAGTAGAACGGGACGGGGTCGAACGGCTCGATGCCCAGCTCCTTCATGACCTTTGAGTTCTTGGCGTAGTTCGAGCCGCCGCGCGAGATGGGGGCGCTCGATGCGGAGAACAGCGTCACCTTCGCGCCCTGTTCGGCCGCGGACACGGCCGTGGTGAAGCCCGACATGCCGCCGCCCACGACGATGATGTCGTTTTCCACCGTCTCGCCGATCTGGTCTTCGGCAACGGGATCCGGCGGGATCATGAACGACCACTTGGGCATGCCGTCGGTCAGCTTGAGCACCGCGTCGGACGAGTTGATGGCACCGCCGGCCGGGGCTGCGGCCGCGTTGTCTGCGGCGCCGCCCTGCTTTTCCGCTGCCGGCGCGCAGCCGGCCAGGCCCGCCGCAGCAGCACCCGCCGCACCGACGGCGCCGAACTTCAGAAAGTCACGACGCGAGAATCCCTTGTTCATTCTTTCCTCCTTGTTTCGCGTTCCCTCCCCCCGCCTTCAGCAGGGGCAGCCGGCGGACGGTCCTCGACCGTCGGCGCAGGCAGGGCGGCAACCAAGCGGCCCGCACGGTCCTTGTGGCCCCCCTGGCAACCTGCACGGTTCCCCGTCGGTCCGCCAGGCAGCGCGCACGGTCCTTGCCGGCCCGCAAGACGGAACCACCCGGACGCGGATTCCGCATCCTCGGGCTTTCCCTCCCGTCGCCTGCGTCCGCTCCCTCGCGGACCCTTGCATCATAAGGCCACCGCCGCGCCCACCGGAAGCAGTTCTGCGTTGCGTCTGCGCAACCGTTTTTCACCCACCGCCCAAGAAAAGAAGGAAGGAACGGCCGGAGCGCGGCTTGCGAAGGTGGCCTTGCTACGGGAAGTTTGCCGAGGCAGTCCCCGATGGGGGCGGCTTCGGTCGGCAGCCTCGAAGGCAGCCTCACGCGACAAAGACCTCCCGGTGCAGGCCGTCCAGCAGCCTGGCGTCGAAAAAGTCCGCGGGCACAAGGAACACCGATTCCATAAGGCCCCTCATCTCCGCAACCGAGGTCAACGTCGTCGAGGAAGCGGCATCTCCTTCACGCTGCCGATAGACGTTGTCCTTCAAGCTTGCGTAGCCGTCGGCCGTTCTGATGTTCAGCAGCAGCTTGTGGGTGAAGTCGGTGTATTCGTCCTGGTGGTGGCAGCAGCAGAAATGGCAGCCTGCCAGAAAGTCCACCGGATCGACGGGCCTGGGGTCCAAGGACACCAGCGGGACCAAGCCACCTTCCCGCCCTCTGCGGGACAGGCGGAGCCACGGGCCGCACTCGACCCCAGGCTCTGCCTCCAGCAGATACCGGTCGCCGCCGATGCATTGCTCATCCCCGGCTTCGATCGGCAAGGCGCCTGCCGGCATGGGCCCGCCGAATCCCACATCGCAGTACCGCAGCCGCCCACCCAGGTCCACCACGACGCCCCGGTGCAGCGCGGGATGCCCAGGGCCTTCCCCCTTCAGCACCTTGCAGCTGCAGCACCACGCGCGAAAGCCCAGGGCCTCGAGCAAGGCGCGGAACAGCCCGTTCAGCTCGTAGCAGAATCCGCCGCGCCCGCGCGTCACCACCTTGTCGAACAGCTGGGGGATGCCCAGGGACACCGGGGTTTTCCGTATGCGGATGTCCAGGTTCTCGAAGGGGACGGACAGCTGATGCCGGAGGACCAGCTGGTCCAGGCATGCTTCGGTGAGCCCAATCGGCCCCTCGTAGCCTATGCGGGCCAGATAGGCGTCCACCTGGGGAAGCGGGGCATACAGGTCTTCGAACATGACAGCTCCTTCGAACAAAGGAAACGCCGGCCACCCAAGCGCCGACGTTTCGTGCCGAGCTTCTGCGAGAGGGCGCCTGACCGCGACTCCGGGCCAGGTGGCGAGGGGCCGTCGCCGGCCCGAAGCCTCCTTCGGCCCTCGCGCTTCCGGGGTTCCCGGAACCTGCTTCGCCCCCCGGCGCCCCTGGCGCTCCCGAAGCCTCCTTCGTCCCTCGCGCTCCTTGGGCTATCGAAGGCTACTTTGCCCCCGGCGCTCCTGGGGCTCCTGGGGCTGCAGGCGCAGCAGGTCTGCCTGGCGCGCCCGGAGCCGCCGGGGCGCTCGGGGCTCCGGGGGCTCCAGGGGCGCTCGGGGCTCCGGGTGCGCCCGGCGCGCCTGCGGGCATTCCCGGTACGCCGGCGTTCAGCTCGGCCCCGCATTCGGCGCACGTCTGGTCCAGCGGGCCGACGGATGCGCCGCATTCAGGGCATTTCATTTCGATTGCAGCAGGTCTAAAGCACATGACACGATCCTTTCACACAAAGAGCGCACGCAGCCGCGACAAACCCCTCGCACCCGCCACGCCATGACTGGCACGGCGCGGCCAACAACAGCGCCAGAGGCTCATTTCCGGTGCCGGCGCACGCTTTCGACATATCCTGCGTAGTATTCCTTGCGCAGCTGTTCCCTGTTCTTCCCGCCAACCTTGGCCTTTGCCATCTTTACGCCAAGGAGCAGAATCGCGATTCCCGCCAAGACCAGGCAAATCCCATCCCAAGGTACCGGTTGCATGCTCCACCACCTCTTTCATAAGACGACAAAGCCACTATCCCCTGTCACAAGGGTCTTACCCTGTCGCGCGGGTCTCCCCCCCTGTCACGAGGGCCTTGCCCTCACGCCACGAGGAACCGCCCTGCCCCGCCCCATGCCGCAAGGTCATCCCCACGACGGCTCGGACTGTCGCGGGAAGGGCCGTCGCGGGAAGGCCACAGCCTTCCCGCGACGCACTCCCTTACCCACGCAAGGCCCCAACGGGTCAAGCCGCCGGACCTCCGCTTCAGACGGGGAAGGCGAACCCGCAGGCGAAGGGCAGCCAGAGGACGCTCAGAACGAACAGGATGAGCGTCGGCGCCCAGCCTCTCGCCAGCCATTCGCCCATGGAAATCCAACCCTTGTCGTAGCCGATCAGCACGATGGAGTCCAAGGGGAAGAAGGTGGACACGACGCCCAGGCCGCCGCCGATGCAGGCGATGATGGCGGGATTGATGGCCACGCCGCCGGCACTCGCGTTCACCGCGGCCACCACGGCCACCATGATGGGGACCACCACGGAAATGACCGGGGGGCCGATGGGGATGAACATGTGCAGGACCAGGGTGATGAGGCACATGGCGAACACCACCAGAAAGACCGGCCACATCTCCACGCCCACGAACACCGAATTGACCAGCCACGTGGCCACGCCGGTTCCCATGAGGCCGGAAGCTAGCACCTGGATGCCGATGACCATCATGATAATCTCCCAGGGGATGTTCTTGTAGAACTCCTCCTTGGTAAGGAGGTTGACGCCCGGAACGAACGCGATGACGGTGAACGCCAAGGCGACCAGGATGGAGTTGATCTCGGGAATCCAGGTGCTGGCGATCATCAGGCCAAAGGCGATCACGTACCAGACCAAAAGCTTGATCTCCCTCGTCGTGATCCTCTCGAAGCCCGCAAGCTGGCCTTCCACATTGGCATAGGCTTCCGGGTTGACGTCTTCCAGCTTGAACACCTTCACGATGAACAGGCTGGAAAGGAACGTGACGGCCAGCGCCAGAGGAATGTTGACGATGCACCACCCCAAGAACGTCACGCGAACGGGCATGGCCGCCTCCAGCATGCCGATGCACAGCATGTTGGACGAATTGCCCAACGGCGTGCCGATGCCGCCGATGAGCGCGGCTGCAGGAATGCCCAGCACGAGCGCCTTCCCCAAGCCGGAAAGCTTCTTGGTGCCTCCGTTCGCCTCCACGATGGACAGGCTGATGCCCACGAAGATGGCGCTTGCCGCAAGGTCGGCGATGAACATGGAGAATATGCCCGTCGCCATCATGAGGCCGATCACGATCTTCGCGCTGTTGCCCTTGGACCACTTCAAGACGAAGTTCGCAACGCGGTATGGGATCGGCGTGGTCATGACCGCGGCGGTCACGGCAAAGATGAACAGGCAGTAGATGGGCACCATCAGGCTCGATTGGTTGAACACCGACTGCACGACCGTCCCATCGGCCAAGGCCGTCGTCGCGAACGGCAAGACATCGGTGATCGGAAGCAGCAGGTAGATGAGCACGACGGTGACGATGAACGGAAACGCCTCGCTCACCCACAGGATGATGCAGCAGGCCAGGATGCCGACTGCCGACATGGCCGTGCGCGAAAGGCCTTCCGGAACGGGACACACGAACTGGAAGAACAGGAACACGGCAGCCGCAACGGCTATCGCGATCAGACGTTTGCGAGACTTCTCATGGGCTTTCGTTTCATTTGCACTCATTTCGCGGCCGGAAGCAGCCGCCTCGACATGAGCCACTTTGTTTCCCCCTCTTCTCGTTTCGGCGCGAAGTCCACTGACCGCGCCGCAGGTTCGCAGCGGCAAGGCGCCTTCCCCAAGGCCGGCGTCCACGCGGAACACGTGCGGGACGCCGGCCACAAGGCGCGCTTGGCTAGGGAACGAACACCGCCGCCTTCCGGGGCTTGGCCGCAAGCTTCGCGGCGCATTCCTCGATGGTGCCGTACTCCAGCACCTTTGCCTGACAGCACTGCACGCAGGAAGGCAGCTTGCCCTCAGCGATGCGGCTTTCGCACAGATCGCAGAGTTCGGTAGGGTACGCGAGGTAATCCCAGTGCCACGTGCCGTCTCCGTGCTGGTAGGGACGGTCCTCCAGGACCTTGATCCCGTTTTCGCTTGGGGCGAGCCCCAGATGCGTGCGGCACGCGACCTCGCAGCTGTGGCAGCCCGAACAGAACTCGAAGTCGATGTAGAGAGCGCCGTGCGACATGACGATCATCCCCTTTCTATTTCTGCAGGTACTTGTCGGTGGGCTCGTCGGCCGGGCGCCACTTCTGCTGGACGGTGAACTCCGCCTGGCGGCTCGGCTCCAGGACGATGCCGTTGGCATCGGGATCGTTGGGGCCGCCCAGGTCGTCCACCTTCCTGATGCTCACCATCATCTGCTTGAAGGTGTTGCCGAAGCCCAGCTTGCCGTTCACGCTGTTGGGCATCAGCATGTTGACGTTGGACTTCCAGTTG
>CAJFVW010000192.1 GCA_904420575.1 uncultured Gordonibacter sp. | reverse complement strand
CGCCAAAAGCTCCAGCAGCTCGAACTCGCGCGAGGACAGCTGCACCGCCTCGCCGCGCAGGCGCACCTCGTACTTGCCGAACAGCACCTCCAGGTCGCCCACCTTGTACGAGCCGCCCCGATGCGTCGGTGCGCCTCCCGCCCCTTCCCCGTCGCCGCTTTCCCGCTTCCGCCGACGCAGGTGCGCCTGCAGGCGCAGCGAGAGCTCTTCGAGCTGGAACGGCTTGACCAGGTAGTCGTCCGCGCCGGCCTTGAAGCCGATGCTCTTGTCCACGATGTCGCCCTTCGCCGTCAGGAACATGATGGGCACCTTGCGGCCTTCGGCACGGATGGTCTGGCAGATCTCGAAGCCGTTGGTGTCGGGCAGCATGACGTCCAGGATG
The DNA here is from genome assembly GCA_904420575.1 of uncultured Gordonibacter sp. Classification (GTDB taxonomy): domain Bacteria; phylum Actinomycetota; class Coriobacteriia; order Coriobacteriales; family Eggerthellaceae; genus CAJFUR01. Next base: position 2,480 of record CAJFVW010000192.1, on the reverse strand, counting down.
AGGAAGTCGGGGCGCTCGGCGCGCAGCATGGAAAGGCCTTCCTCGCCGCAGCCGGCGCAGCAGAAGTCGTAGCCGTCGCGCCGCACGATCTGCTCGATGAGCAGCCGCATGCTCTCGTCGTCGTCCACCAGCATGATCTTCGTCACCGTGCACCCTCCCCTTCTTCGCACGCGCTCCCGCCGCCCTCGCGCGCGCAGGCCGCCTCGCCCGAGGGCCCGCCGGGCAGGCCCTCGCCTGCGGCACCGTCCAACACGCCCGCATCCTGCGCCTCTTGCGGCAGCTCCACCGAAAACGTGCTGCCCTTCCCCACCTCGCTGGTCACGCCCACCGTGCCTCCCAGCATGCCCACCAGGTCCTTCACGAGCGAAAGCCCCAGCCCGCTGCCGCCGTAGCGCCGCACGGTGGACATGTTCTCCTGCGTGAAGCGCCCGAAGATGAGGTCTTGCTTGTCGGAAGGGATGCCGATGCCCGTGTCGGCCACGTCGATGCGCACGCGGGAGCGTTCGGGCACCCACGTCGCGTGCACGTCCACGCGCCCGCCGGCAGGCGTGAACTTGACCGCGTTGCTGACCAGGTTCACCAGGATGCGCCGCACCTTTTCCCAGTCGCTCGTGATGAGCGGCACGTCGGCGTCCACCGCCGTGGACATGGACACGCCCTTCTTGAGCGCGACCGGCTGGTTGGAGGCCTCCACCATCCCCACGATGTCGTTGAGGTCCACCAGCTCCAGGTTGAGCCGTTCGGACCCGGCCTGGATGCGCGCCGTCTCCAGCACGTTGTCCACCATCTCCAGCAATACGGCGCCGTTCTTCTCGATCTCTTCCAGCTGCCGGCGCGACGCCGCGTCGGCGGGATCCACCGTGTCGGCCATGAGGTCGGCGAACGCCAGGATGGAGGTCAGCGGCGTGCGCAGCTCGTGGCTCACGATGGCCAGGAAGTCGGACTTGTAGCGGTTGTCGCGCGCCAGCTGCGCGTTGATCTCCTCCACGCGCCGGCGCTGGCGGTCCAGCTCGAGGTTGGCGGCGGAAAGCTGCTCGGTGCGCTCGGAGACCTGGGACTCCAGGTTCGCGTACATATCGGTCAGGCGCTGCGCCATGTGGTCGAACTGCTCGAACAGGTCCTCCACCTCGCGGCTGGCGTACAGGCCGCGTCCGTCGCGCGAGGGCGGCACGGGGCGCTCCTTGCGGTCCAGAAACGTGCGCGACCCGTCGGCCACCAGGGCAAGCGAGGCGCGCAGATCCGTGAGCGGGTTGGTGATGAGGCGGCTTAGCACCACGTAGATCACTGCGGCCATGCAGGCCATGAGCAGCAGGAAGAACAGCACGTTGTTCGTGAAGGACGCGGTCATGTTGGCAAACGACAGGTCGGTGGGCACCTCCACGCTCACCGCGCCCGCGACGTCGCCCACCTTCCACCCTTCCTTCGGGTAGCCCGTCGCGTCGATCTCCCCGGCAGGGCCGCCGTGGCACTCGATGCAGTTCTCGGAGACTTCCATGGCCGACACGTAGCGGAACACCGACTGCCCGTCCACCTCGGCGAAGCCGTAGCGCTCGGTCACGCCCGGATCGGCGTCGAAGGCGCGCAGCGCTTCCGCCTCGTAGGCATCCGGCTCGTTGTTGAAGTTGCGCGGGTTCAGGTTGGTGAAGCGGATGGAGTAGTCGGAATCGCGCGTGAACAGCGCCGCCACCGACTTGCCGGCGATCGCGCAGTGCAGCCCCTTGTAGTCGTAGGCGCCGTCGGAGGTGTAGTTGATGGAGTCCTGGTTGATGGAGACGAATTCCCAGAACGCAGCCATCTCGTCCACCAGGACGCGCGACTTCTCCAGCATCTCGGACACGGTTCGTTCCCGCTGGTCGTAGTAGGTGAACGCGACATAGGCGGCCGAAAGCGGAAGCAAGACGCCCAAAAGCAGGCCCACGATCTTCGTCCTGAGCCCCGCCCGGCCCTTCGCCGCCCTCTTTTCCCCGGATGCCGCCACGCCCGACCCTTCGTCCGCCGCCCGCCATGCCCTGCGGCGCGCCTGGGCCGCACGCCCATTATAGGCTATGAGGGAAGGGCGAACCGCGACTCGTCCAAAGTTTCTGCGGCGCGGGCGCCCAGGGCGGCCGAAAGCGCCCCCAGCGTCGCCTGCGCGACGCCGGCCACCGCGCGGTAGAACGGGGTGCGCGCACGCGTGCGCAGGTTCTTCAGGTAGATGCCGGAAAACACCAGCACATGGTTGGAGAGAAACGCCGCCGCGTCAGCGAGCGCCGCAGGGTCGCAGGCGGGATCCGGCGCCAGGCCGCACGAGGCCGCAGGGTCGCCGGGCGCCGCCGGGCAGGCAGGGTCGCCGGCGGAGGCGCCGGCGCCCGCCGCAGGCCCGCCCTCCCCTTCGGCGGCCAGGCCCAGCAGGAAGGCCAGGAACGACAGCTCCAGGCCCAAATGGTCGTCAGGCTCGTTGGCGCTGCGCCCAAATGCCAGGCCGTGGGCGGCGTACGCCT
>CAJFVW010000191.1 GCA_904420575.1 uncultured Gordonibacter sp. | reverse complement strand
CTGGTCAACCTCATTGACGGTCCGGCGCGCGGCACGGTGCTGCTCTACCGCTACGCCGACGTGTTCTTCTGCGGCTGCACGCCCGAGCTGCTGGTGCGCAAGCGCGGCGACCACCTGGAAAGCATGTGCTTGGCGGGCACGTGCCCTGCGGGCGCTTCGCCAGAGGAGCGGGAGCGGCTTGCCACAAAGCTCATGGCCGACCCGAAGAACCGCGCCGAGCACGACTACGTGGTGCAGTTCATCCGCGAGGTGTTCCGCCGTACCTGCTACGACGTGGACGTGCCTGCCGAGCCGGGCATCCTGCCGCTCACGCACGTGCAGCACCTGTGCACGCCTGCCCGCGCGCGCATTCTGGAAGGCGTGGACCTGTGGACCATGAAGGACGATCTGCATCCCACGCCCGCCGTGGCCGGCACGCCGGTGGGAGAGGCGAAGATGCTTATCCGCCACATCGAGGCCTACAACCGCGGCTTCTTCGCCGGCGCCTGCGGCTATGTTGACGGCGACGGCGACGGCGAGTTTTCCGTGGCGCTGCGCACGGGCGTGTTCGACGGCGAAATGGGTTGGGTGTACGCTGGATGCGGCATCGTTTCCGGCAGCGATGCCGACGACGAGTACGACGAGATCGGGATGAAGTTGCAGACGGTCCTTTCCGCCTTCGACGCCCCGTCCGCTTAGGAGCGGCCGAACCGGCGGCAGGCGGGATCCCACGAGGGAGGCGGGTGGAGTGAACAACCAACAGGCGACGGCGCTGTTCGTTTCTGCGTTTTTCGACGAGCTGGCACGGTGGGGCGTGTGCGAGACGGTGATAAGCCCGGGATCGCGTTCCACGGCGCTTGCCATGACGGCGTTCGAGATGAGCCGGCGCTTTCCCGACCGCATGCGGGTGTATGTGGACGTGGACGAACGCGGGGCGTCGTTCTTCGCGCTGGGCCTGGCGAAGGCAAGCGGCCGTCCCGTGGCCCTCGTATGCACGTCGGGAACGGCGCTGGCAAACTACTATCCCGCCGTGCTGGAAGCGGAGACGTCGCGCGTGCCGCTTGTCGTGCTTTCGGGCGACCGGCCTTTGCGGTTGCAGGGACTTGGCGCGCCGCAAACCGTCGACCAGGTGAAGGCGTATGGCGACCACGTGCGCTGCTTCCGGCAGATGCCGCTTCCTGCTGCCGGGCCGGCCGACCTCGCCTTCGCCCGCCAGGCGGCGCGCGAAGCGTGCCTGGCCGCGTTCGGTCCGGGGGCGGATGCGCCGGGTCGTGGTGGCGAAGGCGAGGCGGTGGCTTCGCGTGGGTGCCGGTATCTGGCAGGCCCGGTGCAGGTGAACTTCCAGCTTGACGAGCCCCTGACGCCCGATCTGTCCGTCGAAGGACTGTTCGAGGCGGGCCGCGGGCCCTTCGCGCAGGAGACGTCGGAGGCTTTCGCACTCGCCTGTCCCCGCCTTGCGGTCCGACAGCGTTTGGATGCCCAGGCCGTGCGCCAGCTGTATGCGCACATGCGCGGCCGCCGCACGTTGGTGCTGGCGGGGGAAGGCACCTGCGAGACCGCCGCGGAAGCGCGCGAGATCGTGGCATGGGCACGGCGCTGCAGCGTGCCGCTTTTGGCCGACCCGCTTTCGGGATTGCGGAGCTTCGCAGACGGCCTGGTCATCGACAACTACGACAACGTGTTCGGCGACGAGGCGTGCCCCTTGCCCGACGTGGTTGTCCGCTTCGGGAGGTATCCCGTCTCCAAGCGCTGCACGCAGCGGCTGGCCGCCGCCCGCCCGGTGAACGTCGTGGTGGACGTGGCCCAGACGCGTGATTTCAACCTGGCCACCGACCTGTTCGTCGCTTGCACGCCGCTTGCGTTCGTGCGGTCGATGGCGGAAGCCGTCACGCTCGACGAATGCGCCGACGGCCTTCGCGAGCATCTGCATGGCGAAGCGAAGGAATCGTTCGAAAAGGGGTTTCCGCAATCGAACGTGGATGATTTCCCTGACGAGGTCCAGCACGCGTTCGCGCAGGAGTGGATGGCGCTCAACGAGCGGGCACGCGGCCGCATCTGCGCAGTGGACGCCGACGGGCAGGAAGCCAGAGGCGCCTGCGACGGCGAGCAGGCGGTCGAAGGCGCCTACGTGCGCGCGCTGTTGGAGATGGCGCCCGAAGGATCGTGCGTGTTCTCGGCCAACTCCCTGTCGGTGCGGGCGCTGGACACCTTCTACGTGAAGCAGGACAAGCGTCTGGCCGTGCTGTGCAACCGCGGGCAGAACGGCATCGACGGCACGGTGTCCACGGCGTTGGGAGCCGCGCAGCACTTTGCCCAAACCACGTTTCTGACCGGGGACTTCACCATGCTGCACGACCTGAACGCGCTTGCGCTCCAACGCGAGCTGCGCGTGCATCACGGCGGCAAGGACGCGCCGGGCATCGTCGTCGTGCTGCTGAACAACAACGGGGGTGCCATTTTCGACATGTTGCCTCAGAAATCCGACGACGCCTACTTCGAGCGCCTGTTCCTGGTGCCGCAGGACGTGCGGTTCGAGGACGCCGCCCGCGCCTTCGACGTTCCCTACCGCAGCGCCGATAACGTTGCCGCCTTCCGGCATGCGTACGGCGACGCGTTGGGAACTCCCGGCATCAGCCTGATCGAGGTGAAGCTGCCCCTCGCCGGCGTGACCGAGCGCTACGCCCCGTACCAGTCGCTGTGACGGAACGAAGTTTTGTGTAGTTGTATGGCATATTGATGTCATTTGATGGCATACTCGGTTTGGTGGTATAATTGGCTCCGACAAACAAAAGGAGGCATACGCATGACTGCCACAGTGAAACCGACAACAGTGCGCATTGACGAAAACCTCAAGGCCCGGGCAAACGAGATCCTCGGCTCGATAGGGCTGAGCTACAACACCTACGTCGTCATGGCCACGCATCAGCTGGTGAATCAGCGGAGGATCCCGTTCGAGATCGTTCCAGCAGGCGAAGTTCCGAACGACGAAACCCGGCGTGCCTTGATCGTCGCCGAAGCGAAAGAGATGGGCCTCATCGCCGATGACGCGCGGGCGTTCGATGATGTCGACAAGCTCATGGCGTTCCTCGACGAGGAGTAGCCTGTGTACGAGATAAAGGTCGAGCCGGCCTTCAGGGCGGACTACGCCCGCATTATGAAGAGGCACCCTCGGTTGAAAGGCGAGTTCAAGGAAGCGGTGTCCGAGCTTATGAGGACAGGCGCGGTTCCTGAAGAATACGGCCCGCACGAGCTCGTTAATCCCGGGGGAAACTACAACGGACACATCGACTTCCACCTATCGGATGGCGTTGTGGACGTGGTCGTTCTGTGCATGCCTCACAGGACCAATCCAATCATCAGGCTCGTCCGCATGGGGAGCCACGAGGAGCTTTTCCAAGGCCCGCGCCTGTAAAGCCTCCGTTGTGCACAAAAAGGATGGCCAGTGAAGAAGTCGTACGGGTTTTCATATGAGGGCGTGCGCTACCGGGCCGTGCGCTGGGAGGGCGCGAACGAGGCCCCCCTCGCAAGCGCCGGAGCTCGCCCGAGCGCCATCTCCCCTGCGAGCGGAACCTTCCTCGCGAGCGACGGCCTCTCGGCTGCGGGCATTCCACACCCCCTCGTGCTGCTGCACGGGTTCGCGCAGAGCGCGGATGTGTGGGACGAAGTGGCGTCGCGTCTGGCTTGCAAGCGTCCGGTGCATGCGCTCGACTTCGTGGGCCAGGGCGAAAGCGAACGTCCCAAGGATCCCGCTCCCTACGCCTTGAAGGCGGTTTCTGACGCCCTGCTCGCCTTCCTACGCCACGTGCAGCAAGAGAGCGGCGGCCTTGCTCCGGTGGTCGTGGGGTATTCCATGGGCGGGCGTCTGGCGCTGGCTGCGGCCTGCCAGGCGTGCGCAGGAGAACCGCCCGCATCCTCGCTGCCTTTCAGCATGCTCGTCTTGGAAAGCGCCGGCTTGGGCCCCGCGTCGCCCGCAGAGCGCGAGGAAATGGCGCGCCGCAACGCGGAAAACGCGCGGCGCCTGCGCGAAGAAGGCCTTGCGGCCTTCATGGAAGCCTGGGAGCAGCTGCCCCTGTTCGCCACGCAGCGGGCGCTTCCGGCGGATGTGCGCCAGCGGCAACGCGACCAGCGTCTGGCCAACGACGCCGAAGCGTTGGCGCGCACGTTCGAGGGCTCTGGCGCCCACACCATGCCCGACCAAGAGGCGTCGTTGGCGACCATCCGGGCCCTCGTCGCATACGGCGTCCCCGTGCGGTACGTGGCGGGCGCTTTGGACGACAAGTACGGCGCGACGGCCGACCTCGTGGCTTCCCAGACGCAGGCCGTCTGCCATCGGGTGCCCGCGGCGGGCCACAACGTCCACCTGGAGGACGCAGGCGCCTACGTGCGCCTGCTGGAGGGCATCGTCTCTGCGCGGCGGTGACCGCTACCGATGTCGCCCATCGCGCCTTCTTCTGGCGATGCGACGCGCTGCCTGCACGCGGATGCGCGTCGCATCGCCAGGTTTGGCGCTACCGATGCGCTACAGGTCCACGCGGCTGCCGTCGCCGCGCACCAGCTGGGCGAATCCTGCCTGGCGGAGGATCTCGCGGCACGCGGGGATGTCCAGCCCGCGGCTTGCCGACGTGTCCTCGGCGGCATCGCGGGGATTGAATCCCGTCTCGGCCGTGATGAGGTTCGCACCCGAAGCGTATCCGATGGGGCTCGGCTCGTGGATGCCGAGCCAAGGGACGCGGTCGAGGTTCGCCACGGCGAGCGCCTGGGCCGCCACGATGGTCGCCAGCCGAAGGTCCGTGATCATGGGCGTGCCCTCGAAGGGGGTTCCCGGAACGGGGATGCGCTTCATAGAACCGGTTTGGATGCAGCCGATCTCGATGTCGAACAGGATGTGCTCGGCCAGTTCTTCTGCCGTATGCTCAGGACCGATGGGTTCCACGGCGTCCAGCACCACCAGGTTGGCCTCCTTGGCGTTGACGAGCGTCTGCTTGCGCGCCTCGTCGCTGAACGGGGTGTCCACCCCTTCCCGCAGGCGCCAGCAATGATACACGCCGTCGATGCCGGCGGCCTTCATGGCCTCGAAGCCCTCGCGGCTGGTGTCGCCCACGTTGGAATACACGTTCGTGGGGCCGCCGAGGTTTGCCTTGACCAGCTTCACGGCATCCAGGTAGGCTTCCAGGTCGTAGGTGGCCATGGTCATGAGCCAGAGCCCGTACAGGTCGCCCGAGCCGGTGAAGTTCCGCGTGCTTTCGACGATGGCCTGGTCGTCAAGGCGGGTGGCCGTCAACTGGGTGAAGTCGGAGGCGAACGAGCAGAAGCTGCAGTTGGCCTCGCACGGATGCATCTCGATGCCGATCTGCCCGAAGATGACGCCGGCGTTCTGCGTGCGTTGGCGCATGAGGTATCCGCCCGCTGCACGAATAGCGAACGCCTCTTCCGACACGTCGTCGCACTTCAGGAGATCGACGAGCTCGTTCTTGCTGATGCGGCTTCCGTCCATGGCCTTGCTGATGATGCGTTTGATGTCGGCGTTCATCGTTTCGTTCTCCTTTGCTCCCGTGCGCTGTGTCTCTTACATGACATGATCATATAATAGATCTAGTCTCATACTAGCCGATATCCATCAATAAATCCACCGTCGGCCAGACCGCGGGGGTTCGCGCTTCGGCATCGCGCACCTCCCACGCTTTCCCTACAAAGAATACTTGAGGCTTGCATGCTTTATTCGTAGACCTGTTTCATATTGTTCTGCGTCGCGGTAAGATATGTCCACTATAAAGCACCATCATATGGTGTCCGGTATTTCCGAACTATGCAACATGCGGGGTGGTGCCGCAGTTCTGGCGGCGGTGATCCGCTGCGGGAATCGTTGGAATCCAAGAAAGGACGGCCAATGGGCGACATCGCGTGGCAGGTAGGCAAGGCGTATCGCGAAATCATCTACGAAACCATCGACGGCATCGCCAAGATCACCATCAATCGGCCCGAGCGCCGCAACGCCTTCACTCCCCTCACGGTCAACGAGCTCTACGACGCCTTCACGGTCGCGCGCGACGACCCGTCCATCGGCGTCATCATCCTCACGGGCGCGAACCATGGCGGGCGGCACGAAGACGAGGCGTTCTGCAGCGGGGGCGACCAGAAGATCCGCGGCAACGGCGGCTACGTGGGCGAAGACAGCATTCCGCGCCTCAACGTGCTGGACCTGCAGAGGCTCATCCGCGTGGTGCCCAAGCCCGTCGTCGCCATGGTGAACGGCTACGCCATCGGCGGCGGACATGTGCTGCACATCCTGTGCGACCTGTCCATTGCGGCGGAAACGGCCAAGTTCGGCCAGACCGGCCCCAAGGTGGGCAGCTTCGACGCCGGCTATGGCGCCGGCTATCTGGCGGCCATCGTGGGTCAGAAGAAGGCGCGCGAGATCTGGTATCTCTGCCGCCAGTACACGGCTGCCGAGGCGCTGGAAATGGGCCTGGTGAACAAGGTGGTTCCGTTCGAAGCGCTGGAGGCGGAATGCGTGGCCTGGGCGCACGAAATGCTGCAGTTCAGCCCCACGGCGCTGCGCTTCATGAAGGCTTCGTTCAATGCAGCGACCGACGGCCTGGCAGGCATTCAGCAGCTGGCCGGCGACGCGACGCTTCTGTACTACACGACCGACGAGGCAAAGGAAGGCCGCGACGCGTTCAAGGAGAAGCGTGCGCCCGACTTCACGCAGTTCCCCAAGTTCCCGTAAGGGAGGCGAAAGGAACGGCACTACCTGCACGACGCTGTACCGACGAAGAGAAAGACCGAGGCAGCCCGAGCGCTCATGATCGGCACATTCGAAAGCATGGTGAGGATGTACCCCGAACGGGTCTGCTTCATCTTTGTCGATGAATCGGGCCAGGAAGAGCGCTTCACGTACCGCACGACCCGTCTGATCGCTTCCGGCCTGGCCAGGCGGTTGCAAGACAGGGGCGTGCAGCGTGGCGACTGCGTGTCGGTGGATCTGCCGAACTGCCCCGCCTTCGTGTTCCTACTGCTGGCTTCGGCCTATGCGTCGTTCACGTTGGTCCCTCTCAATCACCGGCTCACCGCGGCCGAAAAGCAGGCGCGCCTCATGGAGCTGGAGCGTCAGCGCGGGGTGCGCCTTTCGTGCCGCATCGACCGCAAGCAGGTCGAAAGCCTGATCGCGCGCGTGAAGGCCGACTTGGCGGGCCAGCGTGAGCCCGAGGACGACAACCGCGGCGGCAAGCCGTGGGCGCTTGCGCCCTTCATGGTGCAACCGGCGGCAACGGGGTCCGCGGGCCGCCGTCGCCGCGTCATCATGGGGGCGCAGCAGGACGCCGAAGAAGAGGCCATCCATTTCGCCGAGAGGCAGGCGCGCCTGTTCGACGAAGAGGCGCGCGCCTTGATCATGTTCACGTCGGGCACGACGGGCAAGCCCAAAGCCGTGCCGCTGGCCTGGCAGCACCTCATGGGATCCGCCGCCGCGTCCAACACCGTGCTCAATGAGAACGCCGAAGGGCTGTGGCAGGCGGCGCTTCCGCTGTACCACATCGGCGGGCTTCAGGTGCTCGTGCGCAGCTTCACGAACCGCAACCCGTTCGTGCTCTATGCACGCTTCGACGCGAAGCGCCTCCTGGAGGACGCGGAGCGCCGCCACGCGACGCACGTGTCGGTGGTGGACAAGATGCTGCAGGACCTGCTGGACGCCGACGAGCGCGAGGTGCTGCAAGGCTACCGGTGCATCCTTCTGGGTGGCGGCGCCTTGAACCGCAAGACCTTGGCACGCGCGCTTTCGGCAAAGGCGCGCGTCTACGCCAGCTACGGCATGACCGAGACCTCCAGCCAGATTGCCCATGCGCAGGTCACACGCGATTTCGAAGGCGGCTTGCGCCTGCTTCCCGGCTATCGGGCGCGCATCGTGGATCCCAACGAGGAAGGCTACGGGCGCCTTGGCGTGCGCGGTCCCGGCGTTTTCGCGGGCTACCTGAACGCCCGCGCCGCGTTCACGGTGGACGGCTACTTCCTCACGGGCGACACGGCGGCTTTGGTAAACGGGCGGCTTTACCTCAAAGAGCGCACCTCCGACATGTTCGTTTCGGGCGGCGAGAACGTGTACCCGGCCGAGATCGCAGGCAAGCTCATGCGCGTTCCCGGCGTGGCGGACGCCCACGTGTTCGGCGCGGCCGATCCCGCGTGGGGCCGCCGTCCGGTGGCGTTCGTCGAGCGCGACGCGGGCGCACAGGCGGCTTCGATGCCCCCGTCCCAGTTCGCTGCAGCCGTGCGTGCAAGTCTGGAGCCGCAGGTGTCCAAGCTGTATCTGCCCCGGCAGGTTTTCGTGGTGGACGAGTTGCCGCGCGTGGGCATCGGCAAGGTGGACCGGGGGGCGGTGGAGCGCCAGTACGAAGAGCGCATCGAAGTGAAGAGCGTGTCCTTGTATCAGGTGCGCTTGCCGTTCAAGACGCCGTTCAAGACGCCGAAGGCGACGCTTGGCTATCGGGACTCCCTCGTCGTGGAGGTGACCGACCATGCCGGCCGGACGGGTTTGAGCGAATGCGTGGCGTTCGCGACGGACTGGTACCTTCCCGAAACGCTGGAACACGATGCCGCCGTGCTCCAGCATCTGCTGGCGCCCAAGGTGCTCTCCGAAACGTACCTGCATCCGCGGGAGGCGGCAGCCTCGCTGGACGCCATGGTGGAAGCGGCGGCGTTTCCTTTGGCGCGGGGCGCGTTGGAGCCGGCGCTTTGGGACCTGTATGGCAAGATCGTGGGCAAGCCGCTGTGGAAGCTGGTGAACGAAGAGGCTTCGCGCGGGGGCGCCGGCGGGCTTTCGCCGCGCACGCTCGCCAGCGTGCGGTCCGGAGTGACCGTGGGTGCCGGGGCCGTGGTGGGCCTGGGCACGCCGCGGGAAACCGTGGAGGCCGTGAAGCGGTGCGTGGAAGGCGGGTATCGGCGCGTCAAGCTGAAGGTGGCACCTGGCGGCTCTGCGGCGCGCGTGCGTGCGGTGCGTCAGGCCTTCCCGCAGCTCATGGTCACGCTGGACGCCAATCAAAGCTTCGGCGAGCGCGACATGGACGAGCTGCGGGCCTTGGACGCGTGCGGGGCCGCATGGATAGAGGAGCCGCTGGACGTGAGCAGCGTTCGGCATCGCGGGCATGGCGACGACGCGTTCGCCCGCCTGGCCACCCTGCAGCGTTCTCTCGACACGCCGCTGTGCTTGGACGAGTCCTTCACCTGTCCGGAAGAGGCCTACCGCGCCCTCGAGCATCCCGAGCTGCGCTGCTTCGCCGTGAAGATCGGCAAGTTCGGCGGCGTGAAAGGCGCGCTGGACTTCGTGCAGGCGGCCCGCGCATGCGGCGCGCAGATATGGATGGGCGGCATGTACGAGAGCGGCATATCGAAGCGTCTGCATGCGGCGTTCCAGACGTTGCCGGGCATCGACGTGCCGGGCGACGTGGGCGCAACGTCGCGTTACTTCGCCACCGACATAACCGATCCGCCGTATTCGGTCGAGCGTGGATCCGTCACCCTTAACCGCGAAGGCCATGAAAACGGCCTCGGGTGTGGTCTTTGTCTGCCGGCGTTGTCGAGCGTGCTGGTTAAACGTATAGTTGTGGAGTAATATAAAGGTTACCGCAACTGCACCGGCCCAACGTGGGCCGGACAGACAAACGAGGTTGACAAGGGGGATAGGGGCAGCGCTGGGTCTGCCTCCGGGGCGGGCGTCCTGTCCACGCTCGTTTTGGAATCCGGCGCTGCCCTTGTCCCCCTTGTTGACGTCCCGCCCTAGGCTGGTGGTGCGGACGCTTGGGACGCTTTCGGCACACGCCGCGACGTGGCCGAGACGGTGCAGGGAATCCCGTGCGTGTGGAGCCGAAGGCGCAAGCGGCCGCAGGCGATTCCTGCGCGTGAAGCCGCATGCGGCGACATTCGGCAGGTTTTCAGCTTCCCAACAAATCCTTTTGGCTCATCTCCGTTTGAGGGCGCGGCTCTATCATGGGGGTCGTTTCGCCGCTTGCACGCAGAAGGAAGCGCGGGCGCGCATCCCGCCACGCGTCGTGCGGGAGGCAATTCCGGCAGAAGTACGGTGATGTGATGAGCGCACGTTCCCCGCAGCGTCCCGACCCGACGGCCCCTCTCACCGAGGCGTCTTCGCGTCTTCGCGCGCCTGCCTTGCACGACGAAGGCGCTCCTTCAGAGGGGCACGTCCCCCACGTGCACGGCGGCCTGGGGCTTTTTCGTCTGGTCACCACCGTCATCACGCTCATCATCGGCGGCGGCGTGTTCACCTTGGCCGGCGACCAGGCGGCGCATGGTGCCAGCGGTGCGGCCATCCTCACGGCCTGGGGCATCTCCGGTGTGGGAGTGTTTTGCCTGGTCATGACGTTCTTCGGACTTTCGCGCGTCAAGCCCGAGCTCAAAGGCGGCATCTATTCGTACGCATCGGCGGGATTCGGCGACTTCTTGGGATTCAACAGCGCCTGGGGCTACTGGATCAGCGCGCTGCTGTGCACGGTGAGCTTTTCGGCGCTTCTGTTCGGCGCGCTTGCCTACTTCTTCCCGGTGTTCGGCGAAGGCAACAACCTGGCTTCGGTGGTGGGCGCGTCAGCGCTCGTGTGGTTCTACGCGTTTCTGGTGTCGCGCGGCATCAAGGAAGTGACCGGCGTGAACGCCGTCATCACCATCAGCAAGATCGTCCCCATCTTCGTGGCCATCACGGCCATCGTCTTACTGCAGAAGTTCGATCCGGCCATCTTCGTGGAGAACTTCAAGGCCGGTGCCGACCCCGCCCTGCCGTTCTGGGAACAGGTCAGCGGCACCATGATGATCACCATCTGGGTGTTCGTAGGCATCGAAGGCGCCGTGGCCATTTCGGGCCGCGCAAAGCACGAGCACGACGTCGGCAAGGCCACCGTCATCGCGTTTGTGTGCGTGCTGACCATCTACCTGCTGGTTTCAGTGCTGTCCATGGGTGTGATGCCGCTTTCGCAGCTGGCCACGCTGGAGAACCCGGCGCTGGCCGGCGTCATGGAGGCGGCCGTGGGGCCGTGGGGCGCCGTGCTCGTCAACGGCGGCGTGGTGCTGTCGCTGGTAGGTGCCATGCTGGGATACACGGTGCTGGCCAGCGAGTCGCCGTACGAGGCGGCGGTGCAGGGCGTGTTCGTGAAGGCGTTCGCCCGCACGAACAAGCGCGGCGCACCCATCGTGACCTTGGTGGTGACGAACCTGGTGGTGGAGGCGTTTCTGGTGACCATGCCGTTCTCGAAAGGTGGTTACCAGTTCTTCTACACCATTTCGGCCGGCATGATCCTGCTGCCGTACCTGCTTTCCGCAGCGTACTTCGCCAAGCTGACGTTCGTGGACAAGCAGGCGTTTGCGGGCAAGCTCGGCGGCGGCATCGTGCTATGGCGCGTGCTGGCCCTGTTCGGCGTGGTGTACAGCTTCTTCCTGGCGTGGGCGAGCGGCCCGGTGGGACTCACCGTCATGTCGCTTCTGTACGCGCCCGGCATCGTGATGTACGTGAAAGGGAAGAAGGAGCGTGGCCAGCCCTATCTGCGGCGCCCGGTGGACAAGGCGATCGTGGCCGTCATCCTGGTGGCCGCCGCCGTGTCCGTCGTGATGCTGGCGACGGGAAGGGTCTCGCTCGTGTAGTTCCGCCGGCCTTGCGGCCGCTGGAACCTGCCGGCGCTGCGGCACCCCCTGGCGTCCGGCCTTGCCCCTTGTGCGCTTTCCCTCGCGTGCGAAGCACGCTCGGCCGCGCGGCGGGG
>CAJFVW010000190.1 GCA_904420575.1 uncultured Gordonibacter sp. | reverse complement strand
CATCGGCGCCAGCAAGGGCGACATCAGCCGCGTGTTCAACGCCGAGACCATCATCGTGGGCTTCACGGCCGGCGTCATCGGCATCGGGGTGACCGCACTGGCCTGCATCCCCGCCAACGCCATCATCTATTCGCTGTTCGACGTGGCGAACGTGGCCACCCTTCCCTGGCAGGCCGCCCTCGTCCTCATAGGCATCAGCGTGTTCCTCACGTTTCTGGCCGGTCTCATCCCCTCGAGTGCCGCCAGCCGCAAGGACCCCGTGGAAGCGCTGCGAAGCGAGTAGAGCCATGCACGCGCACGATGCCCCAGGCGCCCCCGCGCCCGCCAACGCCCCCCGCGCCGCCGGCGCGCATGCGGCCGGCGGCGCCTTCTGCACGGGCGCAGTCCGGCGCCCCACATTGTTGGTGGCAGACGACGAACCGGACATCGTCGACCTGCTGCGCGAATACTTCGAAGGGGCCGGCTTCGACGTGCTGGCCGCCACCAGCGGCGAACAGGCGCTGGCAGCGGCGGCGCACGACCCCGACCTGGTGCTTTTGGACGTGGGCATGCCCGGGCTCGACGGCTACGAAACCTGCCGCCGCTTGCGAGGCCACCTCAGCTGCCCCATCCTGTTCCTCACCGCGCGCGTGGAGGACGTCGATCAGCTGGAAGGCTTCGAGGCCGGCGCCGACGACTACGTGCTCAAGCCGTTCTCGCTCCACACCTTGGGCGCCCGCGTGCGGGCCCACCTTGCGCGCGAGGAGCGCAGGCAGCGGCGCGCGAGCGTGCGCTTCTCCGGCGACGTGACGATAGACTACGCCCTGCGCTCCGTCACCGTGCGCGGCGTGACCGTCGATCTGACGCGGCGCGAGTTCGACATCGCGGCCTTCCTCTCGAAGCATCCGGGTCAGGCGTTCGACCGCGACCGCATCCACGAGCAGGTGGGCGGCTGGGAAAACGAGAGCGACCCACAGGTGGTGACCGAACATGTGCGGCGCATCCGCAGGAAGCTTGCCGAAGCGGGCTCGACGCAGGACCCCATCGAAACCGTGTGGGGCCTAGGTTACCGATGGCGCGCCTGAAGCACGACCTCCGCCCGTGCAAGCGCTGGCGCGACGCGTCGCTGAAAACGTCGTTCATTGCGCACGTGCTGGTCTTCCTGCTGGTGGCGCTCGCCGGCTCGCTCGCCACGTCAAGCGCGTTCGCCAAGCTGCAAAGCGTCGCGACCGAAGACGCGCGCGAGGTCGCGGGGCTGTACCTCTACGATGGTGACCGGGCGGCGCTCGTGCCCGCCGAGTCCGTCCCGGTAGACGGGAACGGCGCCTCGGTGTTCGTGGGCGTTGCGCGCCAGGACATGGCCCTTCTGCCTCTCGGCCAGCTGCCTCCCCGGACTTGGATCGAGGACGTAAGCGACTACCGCCCCCTGACGCTTTCGGGCATCGGAGGGGCGCCTGGGTCGATGGTGACAGAGCGGGGGGAAACGCCGCAGGAGTTGCAGGCGCTCGTCGGCGAAGACGGCGGCATCGCCCCCGACGACATGGCCGCCTACGACGCCGCCGCCCGTCAGGCGTTCGACTTGTGGCTGGCCGAACAGCCCGCCTCCCCCTACGCCACGCTGTTTCCCCAAGGCAGTCAGCAGGCCGCCGGGGAAGAAGGCCCGGAAGAGGGCCTGCGCATGTCGCCCGTGGCCTACTACCTGTATTCCCCGCCCTCCGACGAGGCGCGCGCCCTCTCGACCGCGTTCGGGTTCCTGACCTTTCTCATGTTCCCCTTGTGGTTCGGCGCATGCATATTCGCGGCGGCGCGGAGGTTCTATCGCAAACGCCTCTCCCCGGCACTTGCGACGCTGGATCATGCTGCGGCGAACATAGCCGCGCAAAACCTCGACTTCTCCGTGGCATACGACCGCAACGACGAGATGGGCCGTCTGGCGCGCTCGTTCGAAACCATGCGATCTTCGCTCGCCGCGTCGCAGAAGGCGCTGTGGCGCACCGCCGAAGAGCGCAAGCGCCTGAACGCGGCGTTCGCCCACGACCTGCGCACGCCGCTAACCGTGCTGCACGGCAAGGTGGAACTGCTGGAAGGAAAGGCGCCGCAAGCCGACGTGCGCTCGCTTGCCCGACAGGTCGAGCGGCTGGAACGCTACGTGCAGGCCATGAGCACGGTACAGAAGCTGGAAGACCGCCCCGTTGTCCGCACGACCTGCGAGCGCAAAGCCCTTGCACGCGTACTCGGCGAAACCGGCAACGCCCTCTGCGCTTCCAGAGGCGTGCGCTTCGCGCTGGACGACGCGGGCCAAGGCACCGTTTTCGTCGATGGCGCCCTGGTGGAAGAGGTGGCGGCCAACCTGCTGACGAACGCGGCGCGCCATGCGCAGGAGCAGGTGACGCTGCGGATGGAGACCCGCCAAGGCGACCTGGTGATGGCCGTGGAAGACGACGGCCCCGGCTTCTCCGCCGAGGCGCTGGCGAAAGGGTGCGAGCCGTTCTTCAGCGAAACGCCCTCCGAAGACCATTTCGGGCTGGGGCTCAACATCTGCTCGGTGCTGTGCCGCCGGCATGGCGGCTCGCTGCGGCTGGAGAACCGCATCGGCGAAGGCGGCATGAAGTTGGGCGGCTGCGCCATCGCCCGCTTTGGGAAGGAAGACCGTTTTTGACGACGTGTTGACCGCGCATAGACATTTGCCCCGTAGGATCGTTGTCAGAGACCTCGACCGACAGGGAGCCTTGCCATGCAGCACGCCCAATCGATCTGTCCGACTGAAGAACGCACGAACGACTCCGTCGAAACACCTGGAGAAACAGGGGTGCACGAAGGACATGTGGTGGCCACTGCGCCCGAAAGCGATCGAGCACGCAAGAACCGTCAGCCGCATCCACGCCTGTGGGCGAAACGCGCAGCCGTCTTGGCGGCGTTGGCCGTGCTGGCGGCGGCCTGTGTGGCAGCGACGCTGTCCTTCGGCCCCGACCTCTGGGCCTTCGTTGCCGACGCAGGGCGGCTGCGCGCCTGGGTGGAACAAAACGAGCTCGTGAGCGCGACCGCTTTCGTCAGTGCGAACGTTGCGCAGATCGTGATCGCCTTTTTTCCAGGAGAACCTTTGGAACTGGCCGCCGGCTACGCGTTCGGCTTCTGGAAAGGCACGGCTCTCTGCCTTCTGGCTAGCGCCCTCGGCACTGCGGTGGTCATGCTGGCCGTGCGGACCCTTGGCATGCACGTGGTGCATCTGTTCTTCTCGGCAGAAAAGATCGCTTCGCTGAAATGGCTGAAGGAACAGCAACGGTTCGAACTGCTGCTGTTCTTGTGCTTCCTCGTTCCCGGCACGCCGAAAGACCTGCTCACCTACGTTGCCGGCATTGGCAGCAGCCCCCTGTGGCGCATCGTGGCCATCACCACCGTGGGCCGCATCCCCTCCATCGTGTCCTCCACGCTTGCCGCCGGGTCGTTCGGCAGCGGCAACTACCTGGTCACCGGCGTTACCGTGGTGGCGACCGCCGTCTTGGCGATCGGAGGTGCGGCAGCCTATCGCCAGATGGCAAAACGCAAGCAGAACCAAACCACGAAGGACTCCGATTTCTAACCCGTCACAAAGCAAGCTCAGTTCTCGGCGTCGATCTTCTGGCGCTCGACCTTCTCCCAGCGGCGTTCCTTCCTGCGGTAGCCGACGAGCGCGATCATGCGCGTGGTGGCCAGGATGAAGCGCAGGACGGTCACCTCGAAGATGGAAAGCAGCAGCGCACGCGCCACGTCGCCGGCCGAGAGCTTCAGGTCGCGCGTCTGCACGCGCGAGAAGAACGCCGTGAGCGACATGACGGCCCCGAACACGGCGTAGATGACGAAGAACATGATCATGAAGGGCACGTTGATGAAGTCGAACGCCACGGCAATGAAGACGGTCACCAGACCGAACAGCTCGATGAGGGGCGAGAGCAGCTCGTAGACGAGGAAGTACGTGTACGAGAAGAAGCTCACCAGGCCGAAGCGCAAGTTCGCGAAGATGCGCCAATGCTTGGTCATGCTCTCGAACAGGCCCGTATGCCACCGGCGGCGCTGCTTGACCAGGTCGCGCAGATTGTCGGGCGCCTGGCTCCAGCAGATGGCGTCGGGCGCGTACTTGATCAGGTAGTCCTCGCCGTTCGTCCGGCAGAACACGTGCAGCTTCGTCACCAGCTCCATGTCCTCGCCCACCGTGTCGCGGTCGTAGCCCCCGCACGCGACCACATAGTCCTTGCGGAACATCCCGAAGGCGCCCGAGATGATGAGGTTGCCGTTGAACTGGTCGAACAGGATGCGGGCGGAAAGGAACGACCGGTCGTACTCCAGCACCTGCATGGCGGGGATGATCTTCTTCGGCAGCGAGTAGTGCGTCAGGCGGCCGTCCTTGATCTTGATGCCGTTGGACAGGCGCACGAGGCCTCCCACAGCCACCACGTTCTCGTGTTCGATGACCGGCGCCACGATCTCGCGCAGCGAGTCGTACTGCAGCACGGAATCGGCGTCGATGCAGATGAAGTACGGGTATTGCGCTGCGTTGATCCCCATGTTGAGCGCGTCGGCCTTGCCGCCGTTTTCCTTGGTGATGAGCGTGATGGGAACGCCCTGCACGCGCCCGACCCACACGCCTTGCTGCGGCTCGCAGGGAATCTGCAGACGGATGGGGCGGTCGATGGCGCGCAGGCCGAACGCGTCGATGACGACCTGCGCCGTGTCGTCGGTGGAGCCGTCGTCCACCACGACGATCTCGTAAAGCGAGTAGTCCAGCGTCAGAAGCGAGCGCACCGAGCTTTCCACCGTGACGTTCTCGTTGTGCGCAGGCATGATGATGCTGATGGGCACATAGCAGTCCACCATGAGCTGGTTCTGGTAGTGGGCCTCTCTCTTGCGCCGGTACAGGATGGACGAGCCCACCGTGACGGAAAGGAACAGGAACGTCGAGTACCCGATGAGGTACAGCACGAAGAACACGCCGACGAAGTACAGGAACCCCTGCACGAACGAGGCGGCAGTGACGGTGGTGGTCATCATCAGGCCGTCCCGCCTTCCATGGCGGCAGGAAGCCCGCTTTGTCCCCCGTCCTCCGGCGAAGCCGGAGGACGGTCGGACGGCATGCCGTCCGACGCGGCGCGCGCGATGCCCTCCAATTCCCAGCGGTACCGCAGCATGTCGCGCGCGTACGAGTCCGAACCGTGCATCACGTCGTCCAGGTCGTCCAGCGACAGGCCCCAGTCATGCAGCGCCTTGGCCGCGTTGTGCCGCACGAACCACGACGTGCTGGACAGGCACCGTTTGAGCGCCTCGAACGTTTCCATGCTCGGATAGGACGCCAATGCCGTGGCGGCCACGGCAGCGTATTCCCAGCGAGCGGGGTCTTCCGTCAACGCCAAGCGCCGAAGCGGCTCTTCGGCCGGGTCCCAGTAGTTGCGCATGAAGTACCGCACGCACGCTAGGCGTACCTCCAGATGCGCGTCGTCGTCCTTCAAAAGCTGCAGCAGGCGCACGCGGTCGCCCTTGCCCGACATGCGCAGGTAATTGATGACCGCAGCCTGCGTGGCTGGGCGCAAGCCGTCGAACCGTGCCGTCAGTTCGGCGACCAGTCCGTCCGCGTCTCCCGCAAACGACAGTGCCGCCTCGGTCACAAGCTTCGGGTGATGGAAGTCGTCACCCCGCTCGATCAGCTCCACCGCATCGGCGAAGGCGCAGGCGTCCGCCACGCTCGCCAAGGCCTCAAGCGAGTTCTGCCGCACGTAGAACGATCCTTCGCGCACGAAACGCAGAAGCGTCTGGGTCACCGTGTCGCTAGCAGGCCTCAAGCGATACCAGCGCTTGAGGATGTAGGCGAAATACGCCTTCTTGAGGTCGGGCTTCTTGGCGAAGTAGTAGGTGAGGCGATGGAACACGGTCGCGATGCCCCGCAGGTACCGGTCGCTCTTCTCGGCGTCCAGCTCCTGCAGGCGCTGCATCGTCAGATCGAACGACTCCATGCCCGAAAGCTTGCGCAGCTTGCGCTCCAGGATGCGCTTGTGCGCTTCGGTCGGGAAGTCGGCATTGCGCTCGATCTCCTCGCTCAGGTCGGACGCGAGGCGCTTGGTTTTGGCCACGAAACGCTTCTCGCGCGCCTTTTCGTACGCCAGGAACACGAAGTTGAAGAGGATCATGGCCACGCTGACGAACAGGTAGAATGCCACCAGCCATTCTATCCTCATGGCTCGCTCGCCCCCTGCGCCTGAGAGGCCTCGCCCTGCACGGCCTCTTCCGGCGCTGCAGGCGTCTCGGGGGCCGGCTCGTGCGCCGTCGCTTTCTGTCCCTCGCCGTCCTGCTCGGCCGACCCGTGCGCCTGAGCCGCGGCCACCGAGCGTGCGGCTGCGGCGGCCGGGTCGGCCGACGTCCACACGTCCTGCAGCGCGTAGTACGAAAGCTTGAGGCGCTCATGGTAGGCGGGCTTCGTCCCCCAGCCCGCAAGCGGGACCTCCGCCAGCTTCACGGAAGCCGGCCCGTCGCCCACAGCCGTTCCCACGTAGATGCTCTCGATGGCCAGGTTTTCCACGCCATACTGCTGGTAGTAGTCGTCATGCACCTGCATTTCCGCCGGGTTCGAGAAGTTGATCAGCTGCCACGGCAGGCGCACTTCCACGAAGTCGTTGCCGAAGCAGTAGTCGGCCAGCGAGTCGTAGCCGTCGTGCGCCGGGTTGGCGTCGCCCTCGCGCAGCAGCCCCGTCTCGAAGGTTCGCTCGTCGTACAGCCCGACGGTCGTCGCCACTCCGTGCTCGCTCGCCGTGCGCGCCGTGCGCAAGGCCAGCTCGATGGTGCGGAACGTCTGCGAGTCGGCAGCAGGCGGCTCCGCGTAGGGGTCGATGAGCCCGATCCGCCACATCATCATGGCCCGCAGGCATTCGTAGCGCTCCTGCACCACCACGCGGCTTTCGCCCTCGCGGCGCAGCGCCACCACGAAGTCGGCGTCGCGGTCGAACGAGAGGCGTGGCAGCGTGTCCACCTTCCGGTCCTCCGGCCGCATGACTCCCGTTTCTTCGTTGATGACGGGCGACCACGAGGTCAGCACGTCGGCGGCAGTGCCCGAGGCACCGCTTTTCGGCGTGACGTCAAGCGGCAGGTACACCTCTGGCCCCAGCGCGCTCCCGTCGGTCGTGCGCACCATCAGGTACAGGAACTTCTCGTCGTACTTCACGCTGGTCGCCAGACCGCCCTCTTCCGAAACGACGTCCGCATCTGTCCATTCCTCCAGATCGCCGTCCACGTAGCTGACGCTGCGCTCCTCGCCCGGATCGAACGCCAGCAGCCCGAAGAACTGCTCGTTGGTCTGCCAGTCGGACCAGAGGGGGCTTTTCAGCTGGTCGGTGGCGTACACCGTGTTCCAGGTACGCTTGAACCACTCGTCTTGCCACTCGAACACGATGGAGCCGGCGCAGCCGGCCAGCATGATGTCGTGGTAGTTGCGCACGATCCCGTCCGCCTGGTCCTGCTCGTTGGCATGGCCCTGGTTGCGCCCCGTGTTGTGGTCCTGCTGGGCCACTCCGCGCGCCGCCGGGATGCCGAACTCCGCGATGACCACCGGCATGCTGTGGTGCTCGACCAGCGAACGCAGGTAAGCATAGTACGTGTTCACCTGTCCGGTGTCGTCCACCACGCCGGACAGTTCCTCGACATAGCGTCCATAGTCGGGAAAGTACGGGTAGACGTGGTACGACGCGAACATGCCGCCCCGCGCCTCGTCCGTGGCCACGATATGCTCCACGTCCACCGAGGCGAACTTGTCGAACAGGTCCTGCACCACCTCGGAGTACGTGAAGGGATCGGTGCTGGGCCAGTTGGAGAACGCGAGCAGGCGCTGCTCGCCATAGCGGCGGCTCTCGTAGGAAATGATGCTGTCGCCCAGTTCGGCCAACATGGTCTCGAAGGGCGTCGCGTCGTCGGTGGTGTACAGGTAGCGTCCGGAAAAGCCACGGCGGTCGGGATACTTCATGTCGGTGTAGGCCACCGTGCTCGGTTCCCACTCCACGCCCACGATGTAGCCCAGCACCCAGGGCGACACGTCCCACCGGTACGATCCCGTGCCGGCCACGCGTCCCAGCTCCACCATGCGCTGTCCGTGGATGGCGTCGATGACGGTACGGGTGTCGGACTCGAGCTTGCCCTGGTAGTCGGCATCGAAGCCGTCCATGTGCGAGTACCCCGCATAGTCGTTCAGCCAAACGCCGTGGATGAGGTACAGCGGATGCGGGTTGTCGTGGTTGTATTCGTAGAGGGCCTCGTAGAACGCGTCGCCCAACAGCGTGTACACCCGGATGGTGTTGGCGCCCATGTCCTGGATCTGCGCGAACCACCGCAGATAGGTCTCCTTGTCCAGGGCGTAGTCCGTCGCGAAGTGGCCCGGCTTCCCCGCGCCCAGATCGACGCCGCGTATCTCGAACTCCTTGAGGCCGTCGCCCTGGTCCACCAGGATGGTGCGCCCTTCGGTGGCCGTGAACGTGTGCACGTCCCCGTCCTTCGAGAACAAATCCCCGCCCCATCCTTCGTAGAAGTACAGGTAGGCGCCCGCCAAGGCCAGGGCGAAGATGACGACCGTTGCGATGATGAACTTCTTCATGCGGCCCCCGTCAGTGGTTCTGCATCTTCACGGCGGACTCGTGCGAGAACTGGCGCAGGTCCTCGATATGGGCGTCGAGCCAGGCGCCGCGCCGCTCGATGAAGTCGCGTAGCTGGTCGAGCGCTTCCTCGTAGTCCCGGGGGTTCCGCTCGTCGGGATCCAGTTTGCCTCCGCTGCGAACGGCGTCCGGGTCGAAGGTGTAGCCCCATACCTCCCAGTTCCGGTCCACCGCGTCGCCCAGAAACGCCACGGTGTCGTCCACATAGGCCTGCAGGTTCTCGTCGGACAGCAGACCCTGGCGCAGCTCGCGATACCGCTCGATCACCGCATCGGTGAACTTCTCGTCCTTCGTGAGCATGTAGAACCAATAGCGCTCGACCATCGCGAATCCCTCACAGCTGGCGTACGAGGTGTCCACGTAATTGTCGAACGCACTGTTGAAGTCCCAGTAGGGCCCGATGGTCAGCTTGCCGCGCAAGTCCTTGTACAGGTACGTGGAGTACGATCCCGCATCGTAGTTCATCGTGAATTCGTTGAACAGGAAGTAGTCCACGAAGCTGTCCACGTCCAGCGTGTTCCAGTACCCGTAGTCCGCGGTGTCGTAGTCGTAGGAGTACAGCGACTTCTCAATGAAGCTCATGTCCTGGGTGATCCATTCCACCTGTCCCGGCGTGATATCCTCGGCCGTGGGATGCAGGATGGAAATGGCGCTGCGCTTGGACTCGGTAATGACCCCCAGATCCTCTATTTCCAAGGCGTCCAAGTCCGGACGGTCCATCTTCAGCAGATAGCTGGTGGCGTCGCCCTTGCCCGTGGGCTCGGACAAATTCACGCGGTTGGATGCCTCCTTCACCGACTCCATGATCAGGAAAAGCCCGCGGTATTCGCCGTCCACGAACAGTTCGCAGAAACGCACGTCGGGCGCAAGCACATGCAGATGCTGGCCCAGCGTGTAGGCCATATAGTTGCGTATGAGGCTCTTGTCCAGGTACGGGCCGTTCAGAACCCAAGCGTTCTCGCTCGCCATGCCGGCCACCTTCTCGTCGCGCGGCATGCCCTCGTCGTCTATCAGATGGAGGCTGTAGTTGCGCTTGGCGAATTCGCGCGAACGGTGCCCGCGGTAATGGATGAGCGCCTTCGACTCGAGGGCCGGCGTGCCGTCCAGCGTGTTGGGACTGCCGTCCTGCGCGTCGTACACGCGTACGTCCACCTGTGCGTCGGTCGCGCCTTCGGGCGTGGTGGTCAGCACCGTGCGGCCGTCTTCGCGGATGATGGGCTTGCCGTCCACGTACAGCACGTCGCCGGGAATCTCCTGGCCATGCGTGTCGATGGCTATGACGGGCAGGTGGCTGGAAAACGTTTCGGGGTCGATGGACAGCCCTTGGTGCGCATCGGCGCGCGGGACGCTGGTGTCCTCGTGCTGGGCAACGTAGCGCATGGTGGGCGTGCGGTCCACCAACGTGGCCGCGCCTGCCGCCGCCACGACGACGACGGCAACCACAAGGGCTATGACCTTGTATTTCATGGTCAAGCCTCCCGGCTAGCTGCCTATCTCGTCGTTTTGCGACACGATGTTCACGTAGTCGATGCCGCCGAGCGCGTACAGCTCGTCGGTGATGGGCCGGTCGGCGCGCTTGAGGGAGCGGTTCAGCTGCCCGCGGGAAAGCTCGAACATGAATTCCACCGAGTCTTCGGTGGTGTTGCGCACGCGCTGCACGGCGCGGCCGTGGAAGTATTCGAAGACCAGGCCCTCGATGGCCAGCTCCTGCGTGCGCGCCGCACGTATGACCAGCAGGGTGCGCACGTCGTTGCGGACGCGCCCCAAGACCAGCAGGACCACGAACACCGCGACGCTGCCGATGGCTGCCGCCATGAACTGCCCGACGCCGCAGCAGATGCCGCAGATGATGGCCCAGAAAATGTACGTGGTGTCGCGCGCGTCCTTGATGGCCGTGCGGAAACGCACGATGGACAGGGCGCCCACCATGCCCAGAGACAGCGCGATGTTGTTTCCAATGACCGTCATGACCGTGGCCGTGAGCACCGTGAGCGTGATAAGGTTGATGTTGAACTTCTGCGAATAGATGGTGCCAGCATGCGATATCCAGTACGACACGAAAATGGCCAGGCCCAGCACCACCGAGACCAGAACGCGCAATGCCAGGTCCTCGACGGACACACCGGCCGAAGAACTCTGGAAAAGCTGGTAAAGTTGCTCCTTCACTGCCCCTTCTTCCTAAAACTGATATCCCATCCGCACGCTGCGCGCCAAACAATACTTGCTCACCGACAGCTCGCTCTTGTCGATCGTGTTGAGCAGCGAACGGATATAGCTCAAAAGAAAGCCGTCGAACTTGACTTCAAGGATGACGTTGAACGGGTCGAATACGGGATACAGCGGCAAACGAGGATCGAACAGGTCGAAGTTCGTTTCCGTCGCCCTGACCGAGCGGTCGAACGTCACACGTGTTTTATTCTCTTTTGCGACGAATGCCATCCGGTCATACTCCACGATGGCCTTCGGGCTGTAGCCGTTGATGGACATGAGCGCATGCATTTCGGCGGCGAACGGCTCCTCGTGCGTCAGCAGCACGTCTGCGTCGCCGTCGATGAGGCGCCGTGCTTCCTCCCGCGTCACGGGAAGCGAGCGCTTGCGCTGGTTATCTCCCTGCTTCTGTTTGAGCTCGAGCAGCGCGAAGTCTCCCGAGGGATCGTAGACGCGCAGCCGCACCTTGCGGCGCGGGTCGGTGCCCATGAGCTTTTCGGCATAGTCGCGGTCATGCAGCGTGTCGAAGTACAGCGACCGAATGGGATAGCCTTGCAAGCCGTTGTGGGGATCGGGCGCAACGACGCTCGCAAGGATTCCCTCGAGTTTCTTTGCACCCGCCAGGTCGACAAGGAATTTCTTCTCTTTACGACTGACAACCTGCAACGCTTTCCTTCCTTGACGCGCTATACCGTATCAAACTGCATGAGAACGTCATTCTACTATACAGGATTGCTCCCGACATCGCTTATTCCTTGATTTTGATTCAATTATCCATTGAGGCCGTCTTCTTGGTCTTTGGATTGCGCGCTGGCCGGACGCGTCCCCCGCGGCGAAGAACGCGCGGTCGATCTTCATGGTGCCCACGTCGATGTCGCCTTTTCGAAACGCCGAGGCATCCGCGCCTCGACGGTTCCTTGTCGGCGGCAAGGCCAGCCCGAGCGCAGCCACGAACGCGAACGAGGCGCGGACGGCAACCGCCGCCCGCGCCTCGTTCGCTTCGTCAAACGTGTTTTTGTCAGCGAACGGCTGCTAACAGCCGGAGCAGTGGCCAGCTTCCTTGCGGCCCTTCTTCTTTCCGTTGATGCCCTTGTCCTTCATGGACAGGATGAGCTTCTCGGTGATGGCGTTCAGCTGGGCCATCTCCTCCTTGGACAGGCATTCCACGATGTCCTCGGCCGTCTTGTCGTTGGCGGCCACACGCTTTTCGGCGACCGCGCGGCCGTCCTCGGTCAGCTTGACGGCGTACGTGCGCACGCCCTCGGCGTCTTCGATGGTCACGTAGCCGTTACGCTCGGCCTTCTTGACGACGCCCTTGAGCTCGCCACGGTCGAAGCCGAGGATATGCACGAGTTCGCGCTGCGTGGCACCGTCGTTTTCGAGCAGGGCGTTCAGCAGGGCGCCTTGGCCGCGGCGGAAGCTTTTCGGGCCGTTCTTGTGAAACGCCAGGCGGGTGAGCTTGCTGGTCTTCTTCAGTTGCGCCAGCGTCTGAGTGGCTTCGGTCATGGAGGTTTCCTTCTTTCTAAATCGTTCTCTCAGGTGACCGGAACACTATAGAAGAGTTCTTGAAAACGTAACGTTTCGATGACCTATTATTCACATAATGTTCACTGATTAATAGTTTTCCGAGATAGATAAGGCCATTTTATTTATTCAAGGATAATTAATCGATGATGGGCGGTTCGTTCGTGCGCAGCTAGTCGAGGCCGTCGGCAGCAGGAAAGCGGGAAGACGACTCGCACGCGCGCCTCGACGCGCCTCAATACCAATTGTCGCCCCGAAAGTGCGCCACAGAAAACGAGGCGCATTTTCGAGGCGACAATCGCGGGCGAAGCCTCCCGTCGGCTTCGACAGAGAGCCTTTTGCACCGCGGAACCGGCGGGTATTGCCTGCATGCGCTTGAGCCAGGGGGCTTGCCTCTCGCACCGCGTGGGGCCAGCAGGCCTCGCCGCGGGAGCAGCGGGCTTTGCCTGCGGCGCTGCGTTTCGGTCCGTGAGCCTTTATCCGCGATACTCTTGCATGAGCGCCTTGAACGCCGGCATGCTGCGCCCGATGGTCTCGCGCGGGATGCAATAGCTCACGCGCACCCAGCCGCCCACGCCGAAGCTGTCGGATGGCACCAGCAGAAGCTCGTGCGCCTTCGCGCGGTCGGAAAACGCCTGGGCGTCGTCCTCGAGCGCACGCACCCACAGGTAGAACGCACCGTCGGGTTCCACGAACTCGTAGCCCAGCTTGGCCAGACCCTCGGTCAGCAGCGCGCGGTTCTCCGCATAGGCCGCCACGTCGCTGGGTTCTTCGATGCAGCGCGCGATGACGCGTTGGAACAGCACCGGCGCGCAGATGAATCCCAGCGCGCGACCTGCGCCTGCCACGGCGGTGGACACCTCGCGCGCGTCGTCCGCCAGGTCGGACACGTAGATGTAGCCGATACGCTCGCCCGGCAGCGAAAGCGACTTGGAATACGAGTAGCACACGATGGTGCGCGGGTACACGCACGGCACGTACGGGACCTCCTTGCCGTACACGATCTCGCGATACGGCTCGTCGCTGATCACGTACAGCTTGCGGCCAAGCTCCTGCTCCTTGCGGGAAAGCATGTCGGCGAACGCCTCCAGGTTCTCGCGCGTGTACACGGCGCCCACCGGGTTGTTCGGGGAGTTGATGATGACGGCGCTGGTCTTCGGCGTG
>CAJFVW010000189.1 GCA_904420575.1 uncultured Gordonibacter sp. | reverse complement strand
TCCCGCGCAAGCGCGGCGGCGGCGTCCAGGCAGGTCTCGTGCAGCTCGAAGGCGAAGGCGCCTCCCGGCCTGAGCGCGCGGGCGCACCAGGGCACCAGGCGGCGGAACACGTCCAGGCCGTCCGGCCCGCCATCGAGCGCAAGCGCGGGCTCGAAGTCGGCCACCTCGCGCGGGACCTCGGCCATCACGGCCGTGGGAACGTAGGGCGGATTGGACACCACCAGGTCGAACCCGCCCAGAAGCACCGGGTCGACGCCCTCCCCCAGATCGCACGCCACCACGTCCACGCGGCCTTCGAGCCCCAACGCCGCCACGTTCTCGCTGGCCAGCGCCACGGCTTCGGGAGCCAGGTCGGTTGCCACCACGTGCGCAAGCGGATGTTCGTAGGCGATGGAGCAGGCGATGCAGCCCGAGCCCGTGCACAGGTCGGCCACCAGCAGGCGTTCGCGCTCGGCCGCCCGTCCTTGCAGAAGATCTTTCGGCTGCGCGCCTTCGGCGCTCCGCTCGGAATGGCCGTTAGGGGCTCCGGCTCCCCGCCCGAGACGGCCGTCCGGCGCCTCGCCGACGCTTCGCCCGGGACGACGGCCCAGGCCGTCTTCGGGCGTCGCGGCCGCAGTCCCTTTCCCCGTCTGGGCTGCGGCAAGCAGCGCCTCGGCTTCGGCGTCCGTCATGCGGGAATCGGTTGCCCGCGGACGGCAAGCCGGCGGCAGCAGGGCCAGCGCCTCGCTCACCAGCACCTCGGTCTCCGGCCGCGGGATGAGCACGCCAGGGCGCACCTTGACGGCGATGTGGCGAAAGCCCACCTCCCCGGTGATGTACTGCAGAGGCTCGCCTTTGCCACGACGCGTCACGTAGCCGCGCAGCAGGTCGCGTTCGTCCAGCGAAAGCGGCCGTTCGAAGTTCGTGTACAGCTCGATGCGGCGCAGGGCGGTGGCCTCGGACAGCAGCCACTCGGCCGAAAGCCGCGGGTTCTCGTCGCCCTTGCGCTCCAGGTAGCCCACCGTCCATTCGAGCGCCGCCTTGATGGTCCAAACGTCGTCGGTCATGACCGCGCCTCCCCGCTACCCCGCCTGGGCGCGTCGCGGCCAGGCCGGCCTTCTTCGCTCCCAGCCGCGCTTTCTTTGCCCCTGCGGACGCCTTCTTCCTCCCACATGCCCGTGCGGACGCCATCGCCTTCGGACGCGTCCCCCAGCGCGCCTTCGTCCCCGATCGCGAACCTCCACGCGCAGCTGCACGCATCGTCGGTCACGTCGGGGTGGCAGCTCAGGCATTCGCAGGTCAGGCGGTCGTCTATCGTGCGGGCGAAGCCCTCGTACTCCACCAGGCCCACCGACTTGCACGGATGCAACGGCATGCCTTTGCGCAGGCGGGCCTCCTGTACGCGGCACGCCACCACGCGGTACACCAGCACGTTCCCTTCGCGGACCGCCTCGGCCACGCTCGAAAGCGTGTTCACCTTGTAGCGCAAGGCCTGTTCGAGCCCGTCCAAGCCTGGGCGTTCGGACAGCCCTAGGAACCGCTTGATGCGGCGCGCCTCGCTGACGGTGAAGCGCTCCCATGCCTCGCGGTCGCGGCGCATCGCCTCGTCCATGCCCCGTTCGCGCTCCACAGACTGGAACCACGTGCCGTCAAGGGCTATGAGGTTTTTCGAATACAGCTCCACCAGCTCGGCCAGCTGCTCCTTGGACAGTTCGGCAAGCGCCTCGTTGATGGTCGGATCGTTCGTCATGTGAGCACCTTGCAGCCAGCAACGGGCGGGCTGCAACCCTATACGGCCTGTTCGAGCTTCTTGGCCCGGTCGGCGGCCTGCAGGGCGGTGATCAGCTCGCCCAGCCCGGCTCCGCCGGCGCCCAGAAGCACGCCGTTGTAGGTGCCGTTGTAGCCGATGCGATGGTCGGTCACGCGGTCCTGCGGGCCGTTGTAGGTGCGGATCTTCTCGCTGCGGTCGCCCGAGCCTATCTGAGCCAGACGCTCGGCGCCTTCGGCGGCCTGCTGTTCGGCCAGCATCTTCTCGTACAGGCGGGCGCGCAAAACGCTCATGGCGGCGATCTTGTTCTGCAGCTGCGACTTCTGGTCCTGCGACTGCACCACCAGGCCGCTCGGCAGGTGCGTGATGCGCACGGCCGAGTCG
>CAJFVW010000188.1 GCA_904420575.1 uncultured Gordonibacter sp. | reverse complement strand
GGTGTGGATGCGTCCCTGGCTTTCGGTCTTGGGCACGCGCTGCACGCGGTGCACGCCGCTTTCGAACTTCATGACCGAGTACACGTGATCGCCCTTGACCTTGAACTGGATTTCCTTGTAGCCGCCCGCCTCGGAGGGGGAAACGTCCATGGTCTCGGTCTTCCACCCCTGCTCGGACGCGAAGCGCTGGTACATCTTGTACAGGTCGCCCGCGAAGATGGCCGCCTCGTCGCCGCCGGCGGCCGCACGGATCTCCACGATGATGTCCTTGTCGTCGGCCGGGTCGGACGGGATGAGCATGAACTTGATGTCCTCTTCGAGCGCCGGCAGCTTCGCCTCGATGGAGGCTATCTCCTCCTGGGCGAACTCCTTCATGTCGGGGTCGGAAAGCATCTCCTTGGCCTCTGCCAAGTCGTCCGACGCCTGCACGTATTCCTGCGCCTTGTGCGCAAGCGGCCCCTGGCTGGCGTATTCCTTGGCCAGGCGGTTGTATTCCTTCTGATCGGAAAGCACGGCCGGGTCGCCCATCCTGGCCTGCAAGTCCTCGTAGGCCTGGATGATCTTGACCAGCTTCTCCCGCATGTCCGTTTCTTGCATGTGCGTGACTGTCCTTCGTCGTGTGAACCGGTGATTTGCGCAACTGGATATGATACCAGAAGGCCCCACGCCGTGCAGCGGCCTTTGCAGGATCAACGCATGCAGGCGAAGCGGGTAGGAAACGGGCGCGCCGCGGGGACGCGGGCGGGAAACGAGGTCGACGCGGGGGCACCGGGGACGCAGCACGGGCACGAGGACGCGAAACGCGAACGGGGAGCCCGGAGGCAATGCCCCCGGACCCTCGTCAGGCTTGAACGGATTCCCTAGATGGCCAGGAACTCCGCGGCCTCTTCCGCGCACACGGCACCGTCCGCCACGGCGGTGACCACCTGGCGCAGGCCCTTCGTGCGCACGTCGCCGGCGGCGTACACGCCGGGCACGGCCGTCTCGCCGGACTCCCCCGCCACGATGTAGCCGGTCTCGTCCAGCTCCAGCGCCCCGTCCAGAAACTCGGTGTTGGGCTGCGTGCCGACGGCCACGAACAGTCCTGCGCATGGGATGTCGCGCAGCTCGCCGGTCTTCAGCATCTCCACGCGCACGCCTGCAAGCGCCCCGTCCTCGGCGACGAGCTTGCGCGGCGTGGCGTCCCACACGAACTCCAGGTTGGGCAGGTCCTCCAGCCGCTTGTGGTACACGGCCGTGGCGCGCAGCTTGTCGCGCCGATGCACCAGGTACACCTTGCGGCAGATGCGCGACAGGTAGATGGCGTCGCCGGCCGCCGTGTTGCCGCCGCCCACCACCATCACGTCCTGGCCGCGGAAGAAGTTGCCGTCGCACGTGGCGCAGTACGACACGCCGCGTCCCTGCAGCTCTTCCTCCAGCTCAAGCCCCAGGCGGCGCGGGCGGGCGCCGGTGGCGATGACGACGCTGCGGGCGCGCTGCTCGCCGAAGGCCGTAAACAGCAGTTTGGGGTCCTGCGTGAAGTCCACCGCCGTCACCTCTTCGCCGACGGTGCGCATGCCGAACCGGTCGGCCTGCTGTTTCATGGCGAAGGCGAGCTCGTAGCCGTTCGTCCCTTCGGGAAAGCCCGGATAGTTCTCCATGTGCTCGGTCTGGCCCAGCTGGCCGCCCGGCGTGATGCGCTCGAACACGGCAACGTCCAGGCCGGCGCGCGCCGCGTACAGCCCGGCCGTGAGGCCCGCCGGGCCTGCGCCGATCACGGCCATGTCCAGCACGTCGCCGCCCTGCTGGCTGTCCACGCCCTCGCCCGTTCCGGTCGCCTGCCGCGCCTGCGCGTTCTCTTCCATAGGGAACCTCCTCGCCGAAAGCGCCCGGGCCGGGCTTTCGCCCCGGGCCGGGCGCCGTTCTTTTTCGGCACAGTATACGCCACGAAACGCGCCCAGCGGCGAATTGCCACTCAATCGGCACTCTGCATGGGTTCTTCGGCCGCCGCGTCCTCCTCGTCCGCGCCGCCCTTCTTGCGGCCGGGCAAAACCAGGTTGAGGATGACCGCCGAGAACGCCGTGCCCGGCACGCCGCTCAAGAACATGGACACCCACAAGGGGAACTGCGCGAGCGCCCCCGGCTGGGCGTTGAAGCCCAGGCCCACGGCCAGCGCGACCGCGACGATGGTCATGGTGCGCGCGTCGGGCCTCTCCTGCATGATGATGCGCATGCCGCTGACCATGACCACGCCGAACGTGAGGATGACCGCCCCGCCGAACACCGGCGTGGGGATGACCGAGCAAAGCGCGCTCACCTTGGGGCACAGCCCCGCGACCACCATGATGCCGCCGGCCACGGCCACCACGTGGCGGCTGAACACCCGCGTGATTCCCAGCAGGCCCACGTCGGCGCTGGCCGAAATGGTGGGGCCGTTGTTGAACAGGGCGGAAAACGCGCTCGTGATCGCCTGCGTGAAGATGACGCCGCGCGTCTCCTCCTTGGTGGGCATGCGCTCTTCGGTGAGCATCGTGGTGGCCGACGTGTCGCCCAGAAGCTCGGCCACGCCGCAGATGGCCAGAAACGCGATGGTGATGCAGGCGTCCAGGGGGAACTCTATCCCCCAGTGCAGCGGCTCGGGGAACGCGAACCACGCGGCCTGCTCCACGGGGCCGAAGTCGACGCGGCCCAGCGCGGCGGCCAGCGCGAAGCCCACCGCCAGCCCGATGAGCGGCGCCGCCCCGTGCAGGAAGCCCCGGCCGAACACGTTGAACGCCAGGACCGTGAGCAAGGTGACGCCGGCAAGCAGGTAGTTCGCCGGGTCGCCGAAATCGGCGCTGCCCGAGCCGCCGGCGCAGTACCCCAGCGCCACCCCCAACAGCGTGGTGCCCAGTACGAACACCACGGCGCCGGACACGAAGCCGGGCACCACCACTTTCAGCTTGTCGGAGAACGTGAAGAACACCACGCCGCAGATGACGCTGCCCACCAGGCACGCGCCCACGTAGCCCGCATAGCCCACCTGAGGGGCAATGAGCAGGGCCGGAGACACGAACACGATGCTGCACACCATGGCGATGGGCAGCTTGCCGCCCACTTTGCCGATGCCGAGCGTCTGGACGATGGTGGATATGCCGGCCACGAACAACGCGCAGGCCACCAGCACGGTGGTCTCCGCCGGGCCGAACCCCAATCCGGCCGACACGAGCAAGGGCGCGGGAAGCGCCTGGAACGCGACGAGCAGCGCATGCTGCACGCCGAAGGGAACGAGCTCGCGCACGGGAGGACGCTCGTTCATTCCGTACCCCTGGGATTTCATGGTCATTCCCCCTTAGCGCCCCTCATTCGAAGGGCGGTCGGAACCCGAGGCCGCTGAAGGCGGGAAAAGGGCCTCGGGCACATGAAGGCTTCGTCGGTGCCGGGCCCGCACGGGGCGGGCCCGGCGTTGCGCCTAGCTTCTCTGAGCCGTCGCCTCCTCGTCCTCAACGAGGCCGAACGCCTCGGGAACCGCACCGGAGCCGTTGCCCGGCAAAGCCGCGCCCGGAACGTTCGCAGGCTTGCCTTCGACGGCGACGGCCGCCTCGGCCCCGCCGGCCACAAGGGGCTGCTTCTTCAGGTTGCGGCCCGGAAGCAGCACGTTCAGGATCACGGCGACGAAGGCGGTGCCCGGAACGCCGCAGAGCATGGTGGACACCCAGAACGGGAACTGGTCGAGCGCGCCGGCCACGGAGTTGAAGCCGATGCCCACGGCCAACGACACGGCCAGGATGGTCTGCGTGCGCGACGTCTGCTCGCTGTCCATGATGATCTTCATGCCGTTGACCAGGATGGAGCCGAACAGCATGAGCACGGCGCCGCCGAACACGGGATTGGGGATGACCGAGAACACGGCCGAGAACTTCGGGCACAGGCCCATGAGCAGGATGAAGCCGCCCGCCACGGAGACCGCGTAGCGCGTGAACACGCGGGTGACGTCCATGAGGCCTATGTTGGCGCTGCCCGAAATGGTGGGCACGGCGTTGAACAGGCCGGCGAAAACGCTGCCGACGGCCTGGGTCAGGACGGTCTTCTTGGTCTCGCCAGGCGTGGCCATGCGTCCTGCGGCCACCGTGGTGGTGGCGGCCGTGGTGCCCAGGATCTCCACGACGCCGCACACGGCCACGAGCGTCATGACCAGGCAGGCGTCAACGGGGAATGAGATGCCCCAGTGCAAGGGCTGCGGCAGGCCGAACCAGGCGGCCTCGGACACGGACGAGAAGTCGACCATGCCCATGCAGATGGCTATCACGAAGCCCACGGCCATGCCGATGAGCGGCGCGGCACCCTGCAGGAAGCCCTTGCCGAACACGCTCAGGACCAGCGTGATCAAGAACGTCGCCGCTGCAAGCGCCAGGTTCACCGGGTCGCCGAACGTCTCCGCGCCGTTTCCGCCTGCGCAGTTGGCAAGCGCGTTGCCGATGAGCCCCGTGCCCAGCACCAGCAGCACGGCGCCGGAGATGAACGACGGGAAGATCACCTTCAGCCAATCGGAGAACAGCACGAACACCACGCCGCACACGATGGCGGCCACGATGCAGGCGCCCATGTAGCCGCCGAAGCCGACCTGCGGGGCGATCAGCAGGGCGGGCGCTATGAACACGAAGCTGCCCACCTGCACCATGGGGATCTTCGCCCCCAGGGGCCCTACGCCGAAGCTCTGCACGAACGTGCATATGCCGCTCACGAACAGCGCGGACGCTATCAGGATGGACGTCTCGAGCGGCCCGAATCCCAGGCCGCCGGCAATGAGCAGCGGCGCGGGCAGGGTCTGGAACAGGATGAGCAGCGCATGCTGCAGGCCGAAGGCGCCCAGCTCGGCGGGGCGCGGGCACTCGTTCATGCCGTAGCCGCGCGCGATCCCCTTCCCGCCTTCCGCCCCCTTCTTCTCTTTCTTTTCTGACATGGAACGTTCCTCCTTGCTCGACGAATTGACTATGCGCCACGGACGGCACTCCCGCCCGGCGCCTCGTGACGGCCAGGGAACGGCCCCAGCCGTTGGGCGGTTGCCGCGCGAGGGCGCGGCCCGTGGCGAAGCAGCGGCGGCGTCAGGCCGTCGCAGGCTTCCGATAGAAGCGCATTTCAGGAACCGCCTGGTCCTTCTCGGTCAGGTCGAACGCGCACGGCAGGTCAAGGTAGCCCTCCTTCTGCACCCACATCCGGTACCGGCCGGGCTCGAGGCCTTCCAGCCACACGTCGCCGAACTCGTCGGTGCGCGCCGTCGCCACCGTCGCGTCGTCTTCGGCGCGCTGCAGCGTGACCGTGGCGCCCTCGACCACCTCGTCGGCCTCTTTGTCCACCACCGTCGCGGCAATGAAGCGCTTCGGCTTGTGCAGGTAGTAGACGCGCGGCGCCGTGCCCCATTCGGGAGAGAGCACCTCGGCGCAGGAAAGCTCCTCCGCGAAGTCCCCTTCCTCGCCGAACCGCAGGGCCCCCGTGCAGCACGCGTCCACGCAGCGCGGCTCCTCCCAGCCGTCGTCCAGAAGATGGGCGCAGCCGGTGCATTTCTGCGCCAGCCCCAGCTCCCCGTTCCAGTAGATGGCGCCATACGGGCAGGACTCCGCCAGCCCTTCCACGCCCTGCGCCTTTTCGGGGTCGATGATCACCAGGCCGTCCGGGCGCTTGTACACCGCCTGGGGAAACGCCTTCATGCACGGGGCGTCGTCGCAGTGGTTGCACAGGCGCGGCAGGTAGTTCACACGCACGTGCGGCGTCTTCCCGCACACCTCCTCGTCCACCTTGCACCAGAACTGGCCGGTGTCGGGCTGCGGCCTGGCAATGGGGCTCCAGTCGTTGTCCACGTGCTCGTCCTTGCAGGCGATCTGGCAGTTGTGGCATCCGTTGCACCTGTCCAGATCGAAAATGAAAACCTTCATGTCTGTCTCCGTTCCAGCCTTGGCGCGGGCGCTTCCTGCGGCCCGCGCCCGGTTTCCGTCCGGCTACTCGCCTTCGGCCATCCACGCGGACACGCGCAGGCCGTCCGCCGGGTCGTAGTCGCGCCCGAACGCTTCGGGATAGCGCCGCGCCAGTTCGAACACGTCCACCTTCTCCACGTTGACCAGATACCCGTTGGTCGCCTCGCCCACGGCGTTCTTCGACGTGGTGGCCGTGGGGCAGATGAGGTTGTTCGCGCCGCCGCGGTCGAGCCCCCGCTCGCCCACCACCACGGGGTCGACGCGCGCCCCGTGGTCCTGGTAGACGGCGCCGGGCATGATGCGCTCGCTCACGATCACGCCGCCCAGCACCGCGCCGCGCTCGTTGTAGACGCGCACCACGTCGCCGTCCTGCAGCCCCAGCTTGCCGGCGTCCACGGGGTTCAGCCACACGGGCTCGTACCGGTAGCCGTCGGGGCCTTCCACCTTGCACGTGCGTATCTCGCGCATCCACGTGACGTCGTCGTGCTCGGAATGCACGCGCCAGCGCGGGTGGTTGCTCACCAGCAGGAAGGGGTACCTGAGCGCCCGCTCGCACGAACGGCGCTCCTGGTGTTCGGCCGTCTCCTCTATCCAGTGGGGCACGACGGGGCGTTCCTGGTCGTCGGGAAAGTGCTCGGCCAGGCCCGTCGAGTAGATCTCTATCTTGCGCGTGGGCGTGGACAGCGGCTGGGACGCAGGGTCTTCGTACCAGCGCGTGAGTGCCACCGGGTCGTCCTCCCACCCTTCCGCCGTGGGCGCGAGGCACATCTTCTTCTCGGCGAACTCCTCGTACGTCATGAGGTCTTCCGCCTGGGCGCTCTCGAAGCCCGCGCGTATCCACTCGTCCACCGACTTGCCTTGGGTGTAGCGCTCGACCAGGTTCTCGTACACGCCGCCGTAGCGTTCCAGCTTGCGCGCCACCTCGATGGCGCATTCCCAGTCGGACTTCGACTCGCCCAGAGGCTCGATGCAGTCGTCCTGGACGTACATCATGTTGAACTGCCCCGACCAGTTGTCCACGGCCACGTCCTTTTCCTCGAACATGGTGTTCACGGGAAGGATGATGTCGGCGAACAGGGCGTCGTTCTCCAACCAGGGATGCTGCATCACGATGGTTTCCACGCGCTCGCAGCGCAGCGCCTCCTGCATGGCGTATCCCCCGTTCCAGCACGTGGTCCAGCTGGGCGAGTCGGACATGACCATGTGGATCATAGGCGCGCCGTCCACGGGGAACTCGAAGGGCAGGAACTGGTCGTCGCGCGGCGCCGTGCACACCACGTGCCCGTGCCATGTAAGCTTCTCGCCTTCCGGCAGCGTGAGCGCCTGCGGCGTGAGCGTCTTGGGAACGAAGTTCTGGCGTCCGATGGTCTCCATCCAGCCATGGTAGGCGCCCGGCAGCTCGAAGTACTTCTGGGAGCGCGGCATGGGGTTCCATTCGGCGAAGCCGAACTGGCCGAACTCGATCAGGTGGAGCTGCCCGGTGCCGTGGCGCCCCAGGCCCTGCATGGCCAGAAGCACGATCTCCAAGCGGGCCGGCTCGTGCGAGAACGGCGAGCGGATCATGCCGCCGCCGTCGGCATGGGCGATGGACACGGCGTGCCTGGCCCAGTACCGCGCGAACGCCTTGATGGTGTAGCTGGGAACCCCGCACTTCTCTTCTGCCCATTGGGGGGTTTTGGGAATGCCGTCCTCGTTGCCCAGCACGTAGTGCTCGAACCAGTCGAACCCGATGGTGTGCGTGTCCACGTAGTCCTTGTAGTAGGTGCCCTCCGTGATCCACGTGTACGCGATGGCCAGCTGCAGCGCCGCGTCGGTGTTGGGCAGCACGGGGATCCACTTGCCCTTGTGGCAGGCGCCCGTGTAGTTGAGGTCGGGCGATATGAAGAACGAGCGCAGCCCCAGCTCTTCCAGGAAGTAGGCCATGCGGCTGGGCTGCTGCCCGCCCCAGCCCCACGGGGTGGTCTCGAGGTCGCAGCCCCAGTACAGCACCGCGTCGCCGTGCTCGCAGACGTCCTTGTACAGGTTCTGCTGGTTCACCTGCATGCCGACCGGGTCCATGCCCCACATGTGCTTGGCCCCCCAGTACCAGCCCTCCCAGCTGTCGGGCTGGCGCGCCTGCAGCGTGTAGCCGCCGCACAGCTCCAGCATCATGGCCTGGCAGCCGTGCGGGGCGTGGACCACCTTGGTCTCGCCGTGCCCGTCGGCCTGGCACAGGATGGCCAGGGGGCCGTACTCGTCGTGGACGCGCTTGATCTCGGCGGCAATGAGGGTGGTGGCCTCGTCCCACGTGATGCGCTCGTACTTGGACACGCCGCGGTTGCGCGTGTTGCGCTCCCCCTGCGGGTCCCAGTCCACGCGCTTCATAGGGTACAGCACGCGGTTCTTCGAATAGATGCGCTTCTTGTAGCTCAGGGACAGCGGCGGGAGCAGCGTCTTGTCGCCGGGCTCGAACACCTTGCCGCGCGCCTCGATGCGCCAGGGCCTGCGCTCCTCCACGCTCGCGACGTCGTCGTAGTGCAGAGGGCGGATGCGCAGCACCTTGCCGTCCTTCACGTCGACGCATGCCGTGTTGGCGCTGCACGCGAACGCGGACCACGCGATGCCGCGATAGACCGTGTCGCCCCTCGTCTTCGTACCCATGAGCATCATCCTCTCTCGTCTTTGGCGCCCGCCGGCGCGGCGTGCAGGACCAGGCCGAAGGCCGGGCCGCCTTGGTGCGCCGCAAGCCTGGAAGCAGGCGTGACTGCGGGTCGCATCATAGGAACGCGCACGGCTCGGAGGAACCAACCGAATGGCATAACCTCGTTTTACGACGTTTGGTTTATGTCGCTGGAAAATACGACGGGTATACTGAACCCCGCTTGCCGCGAAGGTCCGGCCTTTCGCATCACGCGGCAGCTGTCGGCGCCGTCACAAGGCGGAAGGTGGCCACCATGAAATCCGAAAACCTGTTTCCTGCCCGGCTGCTCGGGTTCGGCTTCTACTGGGCCTGGCTGTTCCTGGTGGGCGTGTCCCCCTCCCCCGTGATGGGCCTCGTCACGTACGAAGGCGTGCCGTTCGAGGCGGTGGAGCTCGCCTTCAGGCTGCTGGCCATCCTGGCCATCGTGGTGCTCGCGCGCCCTTTGGCCTCGAACGCGGGTCGCCGCATCCTGCTTCTGGCCTGCATGGTGCTGGGGCCTGTCGCCACCGTTTCCCTGCTGGTGGCCGACGGGGCGGCCGGCATCGGCGCCACGGCGCTTCTGGCCTGCGTCGACGCGGCCACGTTCATGTTGTGGCTGTGCTTCTTCGGCCACATGAAGGTGGGCGAGACGGCGCTCTACGTGGCGCTGTCGTATGCGGCGGGCGCGCTGCTCTGCCTGGTGGTCATGAACATGGAAAGCGGCGCGGCGTCCGCCTGCGCCGCCGTGCTGCCCGTGCTTTCCGGCTGCTCGTTCCTGCTTTCAAACCGCTTCTACGCGCAGCAGACCGGTTCTCCCGCCATGTTTTCCGAAGAGGCGGCGGAGGCGGGCGAAAGCGAGACCGTGTTCCCCTACATGAACCGCATGGCATGCGCCCTCGCCCTGTACGCGCTGCTGTTCGGCCTGGCCACCAGCACGGCGGTGTGCAACGGCATAGGCGGGCCGTACACGGGGCCCTACATCGAGGCGCCCTGCTGCCTGGCGCTGGGCGTGCTGCTGGCGCTGGTGTCGCGTTCGCCCAAGCACGCCCACAAGCTGTATTTGGCCTACCGGTTCATACCGCTGCTGTTCGCCCTGGGGTTCGCCGCCCTCCTGTTCTCCGACGACCGCACGTTCGTCGTCGCCAGCACCTGCATCATGCTGGCCTACCTCACCTTCGAGATCACGTCGCTCAACGACTTCTGCAACGCCGTCAAGGCGGGCGGGCTGTCGCTCGTGCGCATGTTCGGCATCGCCCGGCTGGCCATCACGGGCGGCATGCTTGCGGGGTGGCTCCTGGGATTCGGCTCGTCGCTCCTGCCGCCCGGCGTGCCGCCCGTCCCCTTCGCCGTGGCCCTGGGCGCGGTGGCGCTCGTGGCGGCCTCCACGCTCGTGTTCACCGAAAAGGAGGTGTTCGCGGTGCGCGGCGTGGCCGACGAGCGCATTCTGCAGGAGAACGTCGCCCGCGCGAACGGGGAGGCAGAAGGCTACGCCGCGAACGTGGAGTCGTTCGGGCAGCGCTGGGGCATGTCGAAGCGCGAGATGGAGGTGCTCGACCTGCTGCTGAAAGGCCGCAACACGCTCTACATCTCCCAGCAGCTGTTCATTGCGACCGGCACCGCGAAGACGCACATCTACAACATCTACCGAAAGACGGACGTGCATACCAAGATGGAACTGCTAGACTTGTTCGACACGTTCTGCTTCGAGAACGCGCGCGACGACCCGTCCCCTAGGTAACGAACCATGCAGAATCAGGCTTGCCCTTCCCCATCGAACGAGCGACCGCCCGCAACGTCCGCAGGCGGCAACGCGTCGCGCCTGCGCAACTCGGCCATCGTGTTCGCGGGCGGGGCGTGCTACGGCGTGCTGGCCAGCGTGGTCAAGCTGGCGTACGGCGCCGGGTTCACCTTCCCGCAGGTGGTGTGCAGCCAGGCGTTCTTCGCGTTCGCCGTGTTCGCGCTGCTGGCCGTGTTCGACCGCGTGCGTGGCCGCCGGCGGGCGCGCCTTTCCGCCGCGCAGCGCCTGAAGCTTGCCGCCATGGGCCTGGTCACGGCGGGCACCACGACGTTCTACTACCTGTCGCTCCTTTTCATCCCCGCAAGCGTCGCCATCACGCTGCTGTTCCAGTTCACGTGGATCGGGCTCGTGTTCGAGGTGGCCACCACGCGCCGGCGGCCCACGAACGCCGCGCTGCTGGCGGCCGTCGTCGTCTGCGTGGGCACGCTGTTCGCGAGCGGCCTTCTGGGAGGCGCCGGCACGGCCGCGCTGCACCCGCTGGGCATCGCCTGCGGTCTGGCGGCCGCGGTGTGCTGCGCCGGCTTCATGTTCCTTTCTGGACGCGTGGAGACGCAGGTGCCCGTGCAGCAGCGGGGGCTGTGGGCCTGCTGCGGCTACGTGGTGGTGGGCTTCGCGCTGTGCCCCGACTACCTGTCGTCGGGCGTGCTCGCCCGTGGCATCGGCTGGTACGGCCTGGTCCTGGGGCCGCTCGGGTTCGCCGTGCCCATGATGCTCTTCGGCATGGCGTGCAAGCACCTCTCCCCCGGCCTGTCCACCATCATGGCGTCGTCCGAACTGCCCATATCGGTTCTGTGCTCGGTGTTGCTGCTGCACGAGGCCGTGACGCCGCTGCAGGTGGCAGGCGTCGCCGCCATCCTGGCAGGCGTCGTGGTGGCACAGGTGCCCCCGCTGCGCCGAAGGAGCTGAGGGCCCGCCTTGCAGGCGCAGCGAACGACGAGCCCCCCCCCCATCGTGCCGTCCTTGCCACCCGCGGTGGCGAAATGTCCGTTGGGTCACGCTTCGGAACACCGGGTTCCCGCCGTTCGCAGGGCGCCCTACCATGGGAGCGACTACCCAGAAAGGAGTCGCTCATGGAACATGAACACGCATGGCCTGCCGACGCGCGCAACGCCGGAGAGGCCCGCATGAACCAGGCCGACGACGGATGCACGCCCGGCAAGGATCGCCCTCGCGGCGGATCGGAAGACGCGCCCGCCCCCTGCAAGGACGGGCGCGGACTCCATACCCTCTATCTGGCAGGAGGCTGCTTCTGGGGGCTGCAGGCCTACCTGAAGCGCCTGCCGGGAGTGGTGTCGACCGTGGTGGGCTATGCGAACGGCTCCACCGAGAACCCGACCTACCGCGACGTGTGCAACTGGAACACCGGGCATGCGGAAGCCGTGTCGGTCACCTATGACCGCGACGTGCTGCCCACCTCCGTTCTGCTGGACGCGTTCTTCGCCGCCATAGACTCCACGGCGCGCAACCGCCAGGGCAACGACGTGGGGACCCAGTACCGCACGGGCGTCTACTACGCCGACGAGCGCGACAAGCCCTGCGTGGAAGCGGCCATGGCCCGCGAGCAGGCCCGTCGGGACCGCCCCGTGGCAACCGAGGCCGAGCCGCTCGACGGCTTCTATCCTGCCGAGGACTATCATCAGGATTACCTGGACAAACATCCGAACGGATACTGCCACATCGACCCCTCCGCGGCAGAGAGCTTCGCCCAACGCGCGGGATTGCGCAGACGGGGAGCAAAACCCGTCGTCTAGCGCTTCTCGGATGCGCGCTGGAACGGTTTGTGCTATCGTACGCATGTATTGAAACCATAATGCACGCCCCATCCCACGAGCAGCAAGGAACGCGCATGACGCCCCGCTCCGAACGAGAGGCCCCTCCTTCGACGCACGCCGACGGCGTGCGCTCGAGAACCGGACGCCCTTACCTCTCCCGGCGCTCCTTCCTCGCGCTCGTCGGCACCTGTGCAGCCGCCGCGGCCTCGCCCAGCCTTCTGTCCTGCGCCGACAAAAGCAAGAACATCATCGTGATGGAATCGCCCGACAAGCAGGCGGCCGACACCATGCTCACGTTCTTCGGCTTCAAGTACGAGCCGCTCAACGTCACGGTCATCGAGGACATCCTGCACGGCTTCATGGACGAGCATCCCGGCGTCAACGTCTCCTATGAAAGCCTCAAGAGCCGCCCCTATTTCGAAGCGCTCGACAAGCGCCTTGCCACCGGCAACGGCGACGACGTGTTCATGGTGGATCACGACGCGAACCTGGCCTATTCGCAGGCCGGCTATCTGGCCGACCTGTCGCTTCTGCCCACCATCGGCACGTTCAAGGGGATCGCGCGCGACCAGATGTTCGCCGGCGGGTCGCTCACCTACGTGCCCACGTCCATTTCCGCCTTCGGCCTGTACTGCAACCTGGACCTTCTGGCCGAACGCGGCGTGGCGGTGCCGCAGACCTATCCCGAGCTGCTGGCCGCCTGCGCCGCGTTCGCCGACGCCGACGTGGCGCCCATCGTGTGCAACAACGACATATCGCTCAAGACGTTCGCCATCGCGCGGGCGCTGGGCCCGCTGTACCGGTCGGGGACCGCCGCAGACGCCATCGAGGGCTTCAACGAGCGCCCCGAGGAGCTGGCCCGCGCGCTCGCACCCGGGTTCGAAGCGGTGAAGGAGCTCGTGTCGCGCGGCTTCGTGGACGCCGCCACCGCGCTCGAGACCAAGAAGACGTCCGACGACCTGGAGCAGTTCGCCGCCGGCAAGGCGCCGTTCATGCTGACGGGCGCCTGGGCCTCGGTGCGCATGCACGAGCTGGCGCCGTCCCTCGCCTACGAAGTGCATCCCTATCCGGCGTTCGACGACGGCCATGCGCTCGTCGTCAACGTGGACACGCGCGTGAGCGTGAATTCGAACAGCCCCCAGCGCGACGTCGCAATGGAGTTCGTGACATATCTGACCAGCCAGGACGCCATCGAGCGCTTCGCGAACAGCCAGTGCTCCTTCAGCCCGCTCGACAAGGCCTTCATGCCCGACGACCAGGCCGTGCGCCCGGTGGCCGCCTGCTTCGAGGAGGACGAGGCGGTCATAGGCTCCGACGACCGGCTGCTCTACCCCATCTGGGACCTGACCCGCCAATGCGTCGTCTCCCTGCTGGAAGGCGCCAGCGTGCAGGAAGTCGAGGACATGGTGCGGGCGGCCATGGAAGGAGCCGGCGCATGAAGCGACGAGCGCTCCCCATGGCCCTCACCGTGGTCGTCGCTGCCGCCGTGGTCATTGGCGGGTTGACGTTCTCCCGCTTCGTGCAGGAGTCGCTCTGGCAGGAATCGGTGACCGACGTGCTCGAGGTCACCTCGCAGGGCCGCCATGCGCTCGACGCCTACCTGGGCACCGACTTCAACGCGCTCGACCTGTTCGTTGCCGAGGCGGCGCGCGTCGACGGCGCAGACGAGGCGGCCATTGGCGCCGCGATAGAGCTCTTCGACCGCGAAACGGACGATTCGACGTACCTGACGGTGGATCTCGCGTCTGGGCGGCTGTACCGGACCGGCGACCAGGCCGCCTCGAACGTCTTGGACGAGGACCAGGTGGACGCCTTGCGCGAGATGCCCGAAAGCGGCATCCTGCAGCCGTTCCTGGACGAGGTGACCGGCGTGAACTCCATCGCCGTCTACAAGAAGTTCACGTTCGCCGACGGCACGCAGGCGTTCGCCCGCAAGGCGCGGCCCGTGTCGACGCTCGTCGACGAGTTCTCGCTTTCCTTCTACGATAACACCGGCTTTTCCTACGTGGTCAACGCCCAGGGCGACGTGCTCGTCCGCTCGATGCATTCCGCCAGCAACCGCACCTTCGCCAACATATTC
This sequence comes from uncultured Gordonibacter sp., assembly GCA_904420575.1. GTDB lineage: Bacteria > Actinomycetota > Coriobacteriia > Coriobacteriales > Eggerthellaceae > CAJFUR01. Next base: position 6,075 of record CAJFVW010000188.1, on the reverse strand, counting down.
GACATCGTCGACGCGCAAGGCAACGACGAGGGCGTCGTCGCGTCCTTCGAGGCGTCGCTCGCCAAGGGACAGAGCGGCATCGCCCTGTTCGCGTACGGCGGCGAGCAGTACCTGTTCTGCTACACGCCGATGGAGAGCGCCGAGGGCTGGAGCCTGGTGTCCATCATCCCCAACGCGGTCATCACGGAGCAGGCGGACGCCGTCCTGCGCGCCACGGCGGCCCTGTGCACGGTCATAGCCATAGGGCTTCTGGCCGTGCTGCTGGCCTTCTGGCTGACCGGGCGCGCCCATCACCGCGAAATCGAGCGCATGGCCTATTACGACAGCCTGACGGGCCTGTACAGCTCGGACAAGTTCAAGATAGAAGGGAACGCCCTGCTGGCGGCCGCCCTCGAAGGCCTTTCCACCAACGAGTCCCGCAGCGGCGGCAAGGGCGGCCAGGAAGGCGACCGGGCGCCGGCGGCCGAAGGCGCGCAGGGCGGCGTGGCGGTGGCCTACTTCAACATCTCCGACTTCAAGCTCATCAACGACGTGGACGGCTACCAGCGCGGCGACGAGATCCTCACGTCGCTCGGCGAGGTGCTGGCCGACGTCGCACGGCCAGGCGGCATTGCCAGCAGGCTTTCCGCCGACCACTTCCTGCTGGCGTTCCCCTACCGCGACGCGCAGGAGGCCGTAGCGCGCTGCCAAGCCGTGGTGGACCGCGCGCACCGGCTCACGGCCGCCGGCAAGCAGCTTTCGCTGCATGCCGGCCTGTGCTGCTCGGAAGACGCGCCCGACGCCACGGACGTGAACGAGCTCACGGACCGCGCCCGCATCGCCAAGACCGAAGGCCGCCACGCAGGCAAGGAGCTCCTTCGGTTCAGCCACACGATGCGCGACCAGCTGTTGCGCCGGGCGGATTTGGAGCGCTCCATGGAATCGGCGCTCGAGGACGAAGAGTTCTTCGTGGTCATCCAGCCCAAGTACAGCCCGGACGGCCAGCGCGTGCTGGGCGGCGAGGCGCTCGTGCGCTGGAGGCGCCCCGGCGAAGGGGTGGTGAGCCCCGGCGAGTTCGTGCCGCTGTTCGAGCAGAACGGGTTCATCATCAGGCTGGACGAGTTCGTGTTCGAACGCACCTGCCGCTACCTGCGCGAAAGGCTGGACGCGGGCGAGCCCGTGGTGCCCGTGTCGGCCAACGTGTCCCGCCTGCACCTGCACCGCCCCGACTTCGTGGAAACCTACGCGCGCATCAAGGACCGCTACCGCATCCCCGACGGCATGGCCGAGCTGGAAGTGACGGAAAGCATCGTGCTGGAAGACCTGGGCAATGCCCGGCGGGTCATCGCCGCCCTGCAGGCACGCGGCTTCAGCTGTTCCATCGACGACTTCGGGTCGGGAGAGTCGTCGCTCAACGCCTTGAAGGACCTGCCGGTGGACGTGCTCAAGCTCGACCGGGCGTTCCTGTTCGGCCACGACCAGTCCCTCAAGGAGGACGTGGTGGTGCGCACCGTCATCGACATGGCAGGCAGGCTGCAGATGAAGACCGTCATGGAAGGCGTGGAGACCCCCGAGCAGCTGGCGTTCCTGCAGACCACGGCCTGCGACATGATACAAGGCTTCGTGTTTTCGCGCCCCGTGTCTCCGGAAGCCTTCTTCCGCCTGGTCGACGGGGCATGACCCCGACGCCCGCGCATTCGCCCGAACGACAGGCCGCCCGCGTCCCCGAAAGGATGCGGGCGGCCTCGTGCGTGCCTGGTTTCCGGACGGCCTACGCCAGCAGGGCCAGGATGTTCTGCTTCGGCTGGGCGCCGACGGCCTGCTTCTTCACCTGGCCACCCTCGAACACCATGAGCGTCGGCACGCTCATGACGCCGTAGCGCGAGGCGATGTCGGGACTCTGGTCGATGTCGAGCTTGTAGACGGCGGCCTTGCCGGCCACCTCTCCCGCCACTTCGTCGAGCGTGGGCGCCAGCATCTTGCACGGCCCGCACCACGTGGCGAAGAAGTCCACGAGCACCGGCCCTTGGGCGTCCAGCACCTTGGACTGGAAATCAGCCGAAGAAATGACTTCACTCATGTGCGCCTCCTTTGTCTGCGGGCGCGGCGCGCCCGCCCTGTGCGGCCGGCAGCGCCGCCGCATGGCACCGAGGCGCTTGCGCGTCCCGGCCTCGTTCGTTGCCCGTCCATTGTAGCCCGACTTCACCTGACCATCCACCTCATGTTACCGGATGGGAGCCGAACGTTGTAATTGCCGCCATATGCGGTAGGAGAACGGTATAATGGCCTAGACAGAGAGGAAGCGCCATGAACGCACAGGACAGCCCCGCCGCAGCCGAAGTCCCCGACACGCCCGCAACGCCCCCATCCGAGGCCGCCCGCGAGCTCCACCAGCCCGCCTGGCGCGGGCATGCCACCACGCATGCGAACCTGGTGCTGGAAGGCGGTGCCATGCGCGGCCAGTTCACGGCGGGCGTGCTGGACTTCTTCATGGACAAGAAGCTGTTCTGCGAACGCGTCATCGGCGTGTCGGCGGGGGCGCTCTGCGGATACAACTACGTGGCCGGCGAAGACGGCCGCACCTGCTACCTGAACACCAAGTACTGCACCGACTGGCGCTACCTGTCCATGCAAAGCTTCGTGCGCACGGGAAACGCCTGCGGGCGCGAGTTCGCGTTCGACGAGATTCCCAATCGGCTGGAGCCGTTCAACTACGCCGCGTTCGACGAGTCGCCCATGCGCCTGGTCACGGTGGCGAGCAACCTGGTCACCGGCGAGGCCGACTACCACGAGTTCGCGGATTCCCTGGCCGACCTTCCCTACCTCATCGCCTCTTCGTCCATGCCGCTGGTCAGCCGCACGGTGGAGGTGGATGGGAAGCTGCTTTTGGACGGCGGCACCTGCGACAGCGTGCCTTTGACGTATTCCCTGCTCACAGGCGCGCGCAAACACATCGTCGTGCTCACCCAGGCGGCCGACTACGTGAAGGGCCCCAACAAGCTCATGGCCCTGCTGCGGCAGCGCTACCACGACTACCCCTACTACCTCGAGCGTCTGCACCTGCGCCACTACGAATACAACCGCCTCTACCGCGCCCTTCCGCGCCTGCACGACGAAGGCCGCATCTTCGTCCTCCGCCCGCCCGAGCCCGTGACCGTGTCCAGCATGGAGAAGGACGCCGACAAGCTGTTCGCGCTCTACGAGCAGGGCTACGCCACGGCAGCGCTCTCGTGGGACGCGCTCGTGCGCTACCTTGAGGCCTAGGCGCGGCTAGGCCTGCGTCAGCGTCACGGCGGTGCCCGAGGCGCTCACCATGAGCATGTTGCCCTGGCCGAGCACTTCGTAGTCGACGTCCACGCCTATCACGGCGTGGGCCCCCAGCGCGGCGGCCCGCTGTTCCAACTCGGCCAAGGCCTCGGTGCGCGCCTGCTGCAGCTCTTCCTCGTACCCCTGGCTGCGGCCACCCACGATGTTGCGGATGCCGGCGCCGAAGTCGCGCAGGAAGTTGATGCCGGTAATGACTTCCCCGAACACGATGCCGTAGTACCCGGCGACCTTGTAGCCCTCGACGGAAGGCGTGGTGGTGACGATCATGGTTGCTCCTTTCTTCGCACGAACGTTGTCGAAAGAAGGATACCACGCCGGCGGCCGCGAACGCAGGGAGAGGCGCTGATCGGACGCATGGCGGCCGCCCGCCGCGTGTCGTGCGTCCGCGAACGTCGGGAGAGGCGTCCCTCTAGAACAGCCTTTCCGCCGCCTTTGGCAGAAGATGCAGGGAGCGCTCCGCCACCGTGTCCCCCGGGCGCACCTCGTCGCAGAGCATCGGGGCTTCTGGGTCGTACCGCGAAAGCCGCCAAGGCGCGCCTCCGTTCGCGCCGGGGTTCGCGTAGCAGTAGACACAGCCGTTCGCGCACGTGTCGTAGGAACCCACGTCCACGCTCGGCGCACAGCGGCAGGCGCCCTGCCGCCGTGAGCCCCGCCCGCGAGCCGCCACGACACCCGCCACCTGCTCGACGTGCGCGGCGTCGATGCAGCCTTCGCCCGCAAGCCCGGCTTCGTCGAGCGCCGGGTCGCCACACCCGCCCACCTCGATGCCGAACCCTGCGGCGATCTCCGCCAGACGCTGCGCGAGCGCCCGCTTCTCCGCGTCAGGCACGCCCGACAGCCCGAGCGCCTCCATGCGCGGGGCGATCTTCCGATACACGTCCAGAAAGCTCAGCCGGCAGCGGCGGGTCGACCCCTCGAGCGTGCGCGCGAACGTCTCGAAGTAGCGCAAATGGTGTTCCACGTCGTAGGAACCGCCCAGCAGGATGGGGCTGTAGCGCCACACCACGCGCTCGGGTCCGAGAACGTGGGCAAGCTCCTGGAACACCTCGACGAGCCGCGCCTTGCGCGGGAGCCCCGCCTCGACGTCGGCACCGTACGCGTTGAGCGTGAACTGCACGAAGTACGGGCAGGGGACCGCGCGTTCGAGGCGGCTGCGCAGGGCAAGCAGGGGACGTGGGTCCTTGGTCCAGAAGGCGATGCAGTCCACCGAGTCCGCATCGAGCGGCACCCGGCTCACCAGGTCGCGCCGCACGGGATTGCGCACGAGCACGTATCCGGCCTCGAGCCGGTTCACGAACCAGTCCATGAAGAACCGCGGCACGTCCGTCCGCCGGGATGCGCTGACGATCACCTACACCCTCCTTCCTCCATCGAAACAGGCCGTTACGACGTCTCCGTCTCTCCCTTCCCCTTCCTTTTCCCGATTCCCTTTCCGTTTCCCTTTGAAATATAGCATACATCCGTTCGTTTTTCAAGCCATACCAGGAAGAACATGCGCGGCGCATCCATGGAAGAGACGGCCGCCAAACGCCTGGCGTCCCCGCTGCGCACCCACGCCTTCAAGGCCCGTCGCCACAGGGAAGGCCTCTCGTGCAGAAGGCGTGGGACGGCTTCTGCGCCGGCGGGAAAGCCGGGCAAAAGGTGTAGAATGGCACCGTTCACCAGCATCGACGCGCAGAAGCACCGAAAGGCCCCTCCATGACCGTCAACCTCGTCTCGCTCACCATGATCGCCCTCGTGGCAGCGGTCTGCCCCCTCGCCGCCCGGCTCGTGCCCAACAAGCTGGTGCCCGAAACGGTGTTCCTGCTCGTCGCCGGCGCGCTTCTGGGGCCGTACCTGGCCAAGGTCATCCACCTCACGGACTCGGTGAACCTGCTGTCCAACTTGGGCCTTGCCTTCCTGTTCCTCTTGGCGGGCTACGAGATCAACCCCAAGAACCTGACGGGTTCCCAGGGCAAGCGGGGCCTCGGCACGTGGATCGTGTCCTTCGCCGCCGCGCTGCTCGTCGTCGGCCTGTTCCCTGCGTTCTCGGACAACCATTTCGAACGCATCGCCATGGCCATCGTGCTGACCACCACGGCGCTCGGGACGCTCATGCCCATCCTGAAGGAGCGCGAGCTCATGGAGACGCGGGTGGGCGAATCCATCCTGGCGTACGGCACCTGGGGCGAACTCTGCCCTGTCCTCGCCATGGCGCTTCTGCTCTCGTCGCGCGCCGAGTGGAAGACCGTGCTCATTCTGCTCGCGTTCATCGCGCTATGCGTGCTGGTGGCCGTCGTGCCCGCCCGGGCGCGCAAGGCCGGCCACCGCCTGTTCAAGTTCCTCACCGACAACGCCGACACTACCTCGCAGACCATGATGCGGGTGACCGTGCTGCTCCTGGTAGGGCTCGTCACCCTTTCGGCCGTGTTCGATCTCGACATCGTGCTGGGCGCCTTCGCGGCCGGCTTCGTGCTGCGCTACGTGATCCCCGAGGGCAACGACAGCCTGGAAAAGAAGCTCGACGGCCTGGCCTACGGCTTCCTCATCCCGGTGTTCTTCGTGGTCTCGGGTGCCAAGATCAACCTCATGGCCGTGTTCGCGCAGCCGCTGCTGCTCGTCGGGTTCATCGTCATGCTGCTGCTCATCCGCGCCGTGCCCGTTTTCGTGGCGCTTTCCACCGGCAAGGACACGCACGACCTGTCGTCGCACAACCGCCTGACCGTGGCGCTGTACTGCACCACCGCCCTGCCGGTCATCGTGGCCGTCACGTCCGTGGCCGTGAGCGCC
>CAJFVW010000187.1 GCA_904420575.1 uncultured Gordonibacter sp. | reverse complement strand
CATGATGGCCGGCGCGAAGTACCGCGGCGAGTTCGAAGACCGCCTGAAGGCGGTGCTGCGCGAGGTCAAGCAGAGCGAGGGCCGCGTCATCCTGTTCATCGACGAGCTGCACACCATCGTGGGCGCCGGATCCACCGGCGACAGCTCGCTGGATGCCGGCAACATGCTGAAGCCTGCTCTCGCGCGCGGCGAGCTGCATGCCATCGGTGCAACCACGCTGGACGAATACCGCAAGTACGTGGAAAAGGATGCGGCGCTCGAACGCCGGTTCCAGCCCGTCCTGGTGGGTGAACCCACGGTGGAGGACACCATCGCCATCCTTCGCGGCCTGAAAGAGAAGTACGAGATCCATCATGGCGTGCGCATCACCGACAGCGCCATCGTGGCCGCGGCTGAGCTTTCCAACCGCTACATCTCCGATCGCTTCCTGCCCGACAAGGCCATCGACCTCATGGACGAGGCGGCCAGTCGCCTGCGCATCGAGATCGACTCCATGCCCGAAGAGGTGGACGCGGCCGAGCGCAAGCTCACGCAGATGCAGATCGAAGAGCAGGCGCTCATGAAGGAGAACGACGAGGCCTCGCAGGAACGCCTGGAGACGCTGCGACGGGAAATCGCCACGGCCCAGGAGGATCTGGACCGCCGCAAGGCCGAGTGGCAGAACGAGAAGGACGCAATCGAGGACGTGCAGAACCTGAAGGCGGAGCTGGAAGGCGCGCAGCTGGAGGAAGAGCGGGCCACGCGCGAAGGCGACCTGTCGAAGGCATCCGAAATCCGCTACGCGCGCATTCCCGAACTGCAGCAACGCCTCCATGCGGCCGAAGAGGCGCTCAACGTGAAGCAGCAGGACGGCGCCATCCTCAAGGAGGAAGTGTCCGACGACGAGATCGCCGAAGTGGTGAGCGCGTGGACGGGCATCCCCGTGCAGAAGATGATGCAGGGAGAGATGGCCAAATTAGTGGACCTGGAAGAGAAGCTGCACGAGCGGGTGGTGGGCCAAGACGAGGCCGTCAGCTCGGTGGCCGGCGCCATTCGCCGCAACCGCGCGGGCCTTTCCGACCCCGACCGTCCCATCGGCAGCTTCCTGTTCTTGGGCCCCACGGGCGTGGGCAAGACGGAATTGGCGAAGGCGCTGGCCGAGTACCTGTTCGACAGCGAAAAGGCCATGGTTCGCATCGACATGTCCGAGTACATGGAGAAGTTTTCCGTGCAGCGCCTGATCGGGGCGCCTCCGGGATACGTGGGCTACGACGAGGGCGGACAGCTGACCGAGGCCGTGCGCCGGAAGCCCTATTCGGTGGTGCTGCTGGACGAGATAGAGAAGGCGCATCCGGACGTGTTCAACATCCTGCTACAGGTGCTGGACGACGGCCGCCTGACCGACGGCCAAGGCCGCGTGGTCAGCTTCAAGAACGCCATCATCATCATGACGTCCAACGTGGGCTCGCAGTTCATCCGCGAGTTCGCCGAGCACGGCGACGAGAAGGCCATGAAGCAGGCCATCGACGGTGCGTTGCGGGCGACGTTCCGGCCGGAGTTCATCAACCGAATCGACGACGTGGTGGTGTTCAACGCGCTCAACATGACCAACATCGAGCCCATCGTCGACCTGCAGCTGGAAGAGGTGCGCGACCGCCTGGCCGACCGCCGCATCACGCTCGACGTGACGCCGGCCGCCATGGAGCACCTGTCCATCGACGGCTACGACCCCATTTTCGGCGCGCGTCCGCTGAAACGGCTCATCCAGAAGGAGATCGTGGACCGCATCGCACAGAAGGTGGTGGAAGGCAAGCTGCGCGACCGCAGCCACGTGCTCATCGACATCGGCGAAGACGGCAACTACGAATGCCGCGTGGAAGAGCCCCTGGACTTCGACTCGCTCACGCTGGATGCCGAGCCGGTGCAGTAAGACGGCAAAGCGCTGCCATCAGGCATGGCGCCAACGGGTTCCGTCGTTCGGCGGAACCCGTTGTGTGTTTGCCCAAGTTGCGCTGCGCCGTGCGCGGTCTTGTACTAGAATGGCGACATGCTGAAACGAAGGCCCGACAACCGCATGTCTTTCAAGACCCCTCTGACGGGGTATGGCATCATGCTGCTTGCCATCCTGTGCTTTCTGATCATGCTGTGGGCGCTCATGATCATCGTGAGGGTCGTGGTGGGTTGAACCGGTCGTTCGGACAGCGTGCGGCGCACGCCGGAGTGCGGTAGGCTTTCCCATGTGGCAGCGATTCACTCTGTATGACATTCGCGTGATCGGGCATTACCTGGGCACGCTCATTCTGTTCTCGGCATTGGCATTGGTACCCCCTCTGATCACCGCCTTGGCTTTCGGTGAATGGGAGCCTGCGTCGCGCTATGCGCTTTCTATAGGCATTACGGTGATTATTGGGGCCTGTCTGCGATTTCTGCGTATCGAGCCCAGTCGCTTGAATCGGCAACAAGCGCTTGCGGTAACGGGTCTGGCGTGGATCGTGCTTGCTTTTATAGCTGCAATCCCGTTGTATTTCTCGGGTCATTATGCCGTGTACCTCGACGCCTTGTTCGATGCCGTTTCGGGGCTGACCACCACGGGGGCCTCGGTCGTGCTCGAT
>CAJFVW010000186.1 GCA_904420575.1 uncultured Gordonibacter sp. | reverse complement strand
TCATACCGGGGCGGGCCGTGCCCTCCTTCCTATCTGGACGCTATCCTGCTGTCAAAGTGCGCAAAAAATTGTACGTTACCTCGGCCGAGAGGCGCGACGTGAACAGCGCGCCCACCAGCGACGCTCCCAAGGTGGACCCGATCTGCCGAAAGAAGTTGTTGGCCGCCGTGGCCGTGCCCACGATGCGGTGCGGGAATTCGTTCTGCACCACCAACACCAATATCTGCTGCCCCAGCCCGATGCCGAAACCCAGAACGAACAGGAACGCGCCCGTCACCAGAAGCGGCGTTCCCACGGCCATGCGCGACAGCAGCAAAAACGCCACGGCCATGACCAGGCAGCACGCGATGGGCATCCACTTGTAGCGGCCGGTCTTCGTGGCCAGGAAACCCGTCCCGATGGCCGTTATCATGACGCCCGCCATCATGGGCACCGTCATGAGCCCGGCCTGCTCGGGAGAAAGCTGGTCCACTATCTGGAAATACGTGGGCAGATACGACATGGTGCCCATCATGCCCAGCATGATGATGAGGCCGGTGGTGGTGCACAGCACGAAGTTCTTGTTCTTGAACAGCAGAAGGGGGATGATGGGCTCCTTCGCACGCCGCTCTATCTGCACGAACACCAAAGCCGCCACGATGCACAGCACGAACAGGCCGACGATCTGGAACGAGTCCCATGCGTACAGCGTGCCGCCCCAGGCAGTGGCCAGCACGAGCGATCCCACCGAAATGGCCATGGACATCATGCCGCCCACGTCGATGGGCGGACGGTTCTCGCGGCGCACCGGTTTCGCGAGAAAGAACATGACGGCGGCAATGGCCAGAAGCGCCAGCGGCACGTTGAACGCGAACAGCCAGCGCCATCCCGTCACCTGCACGAACCAGCCGCCCAGAAGCGGCCCCACGACGGTGGCCAGCGCGAACACGGAGCCGATGACGCCCATGTACTTGCCTCGCTGGCGCGGCGGGATGACGTCGGCGATGGTGGCCTGCGACAGGATGATGAGCCCGCCGCCGCCGAGCCCCTCCACGGCGCGTCCCAGGACGAGCAGTTCCATGCTGGTGGCAAAGCCGCATACGGCCGATCCCACGATGAAGACCGACAAAGCGATGACCAGCAAATACTTGCGTCCAAACAGGTCGCCCAGCTTGCCGTAGATGGGCATCATGATGGTGGCGGCCAGAATGTAGGCCGTGGTGACCCACTGCATGTGGTCCACGCCGCCCAGATCGCCCACGATGGTGGGCAGCGCCGTGGCCGTCACGGTTTCGGAAAGGGAGCTCACGAACATGGCCAGCAACAGGCCGGCGAAGATGGCATAGATCTGCCGCTTGCGGGAAGGCGTGGGGTCGTCGTCAGGAACGCTGCCCTGCAGCGCCGAGGCGTCTGCGAGTTGCCGCGCCCGCTGCGCCGCCAAGCGCTCTTCCGCATCCGTGGGTGCGGGCACGGAAGCCTGCGGGCCTGCCTGCATGGGCGCCTGAGCAGTTGCCTGGGTGCGTGCCTGTGCGCCTCCTTGAGCGGGTGTCTGCGCGTCTGCCCTGCTTGCCGCCTGCTTCTGCTCGGGCTCGTCCGCCTCGTGCACGCGCGCCGCATCTGCAGCCGCCTTCGCCGTCCTGTCTATGCCGTCCATGCCGCTCCTTCCTTAAGTCCCTTGCCAGTATCGGCAATGGGACCCACAGGAGCGGCGTGGGCAGCCGGATGGAAAGAGGAATGTCAGCCCTCCGCGATCATCCCGTCAGGATGCCCGCGCGCCACGCCGCAGCGGCGCGGTGCGGCAGACGGCGGGTACGGCGTTCTCTTGCCCGCGCGCCACGCCGTTACCGGTCGATCTCTTCGCGGGGATCGTGCAGGTCGTTGGGAGGGACACGCACTTCGCTCCAGCCCATCTGCGCGAGCGCGTCGGCGGTGCGCCAGGGCGGCGTGTTGCCGTCGAACGCGGCGCAGTAGTTGAGCGCTTCCACCAGCGTGACGTTGTGCATGAGGTCGGCCATGGTGTCCACGTCCGGAACCGCCGGCAGGTAGAGCGCGGGGAGGTTCCGCTCGCGCGCCTTGGCGATGTAGGCCGGCAGAACGGTCAAGCCCTCCTGGTTGTAGAACACGCCCGCGTGGTCGAAGGCGGTCGCGCGCGTCCAACCCACGATGGACACGCCCATCTCCTGGTCGGGCGCCAGCACGATGCCCCCGCCCGGGACCCCGTCCAGCCGATGCAGCGCCTCGAACCCGCCGATGACGTCGGCCGTGGTGAGGGCCGGCATGTCGGCGCCCATGGACAGCACCGCGTCGGCTCCGCGCTCCCACGCCTGGGCGAACGCGTGGTTGTAGTGCTCGTCGAAGCTGGCGCCTTCGTCGGCGATGAGAACCAGCTCGCGCGGCCAAGTGCCTGCGTCTTCGAACAGCTTCCGCATGACGTCCACGTTCGTTGCCGGCGTGGTGGAGATGACCAGCTCGTATTCGTCGCGCACCGGCTCGCCGGCACCGAGCGCCGCAGGTTCCCCCGCACGCGCCTCCGTGGCTTCCTCGGCGCCTGCGGCCATGGCGGCCGCAGCGCCCGCATCTGCGCCGGCGGCACGCGCCTCCAAGGTGGCCAGCGCGGCGCAGCATATCTCCACCACGTCGAACAGCATGCAGTGGTACAGCGCCGAGGCCACCTCGGGGGCGAACACGCCGTCCTTGAGCGTGGTCAGCCGCGTCTTCACCAGTCCCGGCGCCGGCGGTTTGCTGAACAGCAGCAGTACGTTCTTGCGAGTCCTCACGAGCCTCCTCCGCTTCCAGCCGCTACTTAGCGACGAGCACGGGGACGGTGGAGCCGTGCAGCACCTTGTGGCTCACGCTCCCCATGTATTCCTGCACGCCGCTCAGGCCGCGGTTGCCAATGATGACCAGGTCGTAGTTTCGCTGCTCGATCAGCTTCACCAGCTCGGTGGCCGGGCTCACGCCCGTCAACAGCAGCGCCTCGGCACGGTCGGCCACGTCCCCCATGCCGGCGACGACGTCTTCCAGCAGCTGCTTTCCGTCATCCATCATCATGTCCAGGATGTCCTTGAAGTTCACCGACTGGGACTCGTTGAGCAAGGGAATGTTCACCACGTAGGCGACGTCGACGTGCGCGTCCGGATTGGGCGTGGCTATGTCGACCGCGATGTCGACGGCTTTGCGCGAACCTTCGGAATCATCGACGGCCACAAGCAAGTTGTTGAGAGCCATGGGCTACCCCTTTCGTTCGTTGCGCCGCAACGTATAGGTCACGTCGCGCCTGTGATACCAGTATAAACTCTCAAACGTGACTCTTAGACCACGAGATTGCATCGAGGCTGCTGCATATCGCAGAAACGCCTACAATGAAGGGATGTCGCACAGGGCGGCTCCGGCTCCTTCCTAACAGGGAGTTTGGAGGGCACGGGCGTGCAGGCACAGGGCAACGAAGGAGAACCGGTGGGCGCCAAGGACACACAGGACGTGCGCGGGAGAAGCGGCAACGGGCCTTCCGAAGGCACGGCCCTCGTTTCGGCAGCCGGGCTGGGCTTCGTGCGAGGCCTCACGTTTCCGCTGATGATATCGAGCACCTTCCTGCAGGAAATGAGCCTCTCGCATGGCGCGGGAAATTCGTTCGGGGCGCTGTTCTTCCTGGCCTACGCCCTCACCATGGCCGCCACGGCGATCCTCCACCTGTTCCACCGCAAGCCGGAACACCGCGCCGGCATGACCGTCGCCTTCGCCGCCGTGTTCGCCGGCAACGCGCTCATGCTGGCCCGCTTGCTCGGATGGATAGGCGGGGGCTGGGCCTATGCCGTCGTCGTGTCAGCCTGCATCGGCTTCGGCCTGGCCACCGCCGAGCTGGGCTGGCTGGCACGTATCACCGTGCTCGCCCAGGCAGGCCTCGTGTCGTTGACGCGCACCGTGCCCTGGGCCTACCTGATCGGCGGAGGCGCGGCTGCTTTCATCTTCTGGGCTACAGGGCCCCTCGAACTGGGCTTCGCCCTGATCGTCATCGTGCTTTCGGCCGTGCCGCTGATGGCTCGGAAGCTGCCCGAGAACGGCAGCGGCCACATCGGGTTTTCGAACGTCGGCGCGGCCGACTTCGTGAAGGCAGTGTCGTATCTGGGCGTCTTCTCGTTCGTGTTCGGCGCCGTCAGCCAGGTGGCCACCACCGTGGAAAACGAGCCGGTGCCCATCGAGGTGCAGGCCGTGCTGGGCATCGTCCTCGCCGCCGCCATCATGTTGGCGGCCTCGCTGCGCCGCACTCCGCGGACGCTGCCGGTCTCCAACCTGTACAACATCCTGTTCCCCATCGTGGCCGTGGCCTTGATCGCGCTGCCCTTCATCACGTCCCCGCTTCTGCACGTGACAGCGACGGTGCTGGTGTTCGTGTCGTTCTATCTGTCGGGGATGAACGTGCGCGTGACCGTGTGTCAGCTGAGCGTGCGCGACAACGTGTCCACCTGGGTGTATCTGGGCATCGCGCTGGCCGTGGGCAGTGTCCTCATCCTGGCAGGCGTGGCGCTGGGCGCCACCGTGCTGTCCGAGGGGAGCCCGGCGGCAGGGCTCGCGCTCGTCTCGCTGCTGTCGCTGTTCGTGTTGGCCTTGAACCCCATCGTGGGCGAGCGGCTCGACCGCCGCGCGCGTCGGCGCGGCGCGGGCGGCAGGGCGCAAGGCGCGGCGCGCGAGGGCGAGGCCGGCAAGTCGCTCGGCGCCGGCCCAGCCGGCATGGGGCCCGACCCCCAGGCCATGGCCGCAGCGGAAGCGGCCGGGCGCAAGGCGCGGGCGGCTCTCATGCAGGTGTTCGCCGAGCAGCACGACATGACGGCGCTCGAGGCCGACGTCCTGACCTTGCTGTGCCAGGGACGCACGCGCACCTACATCGCCGCAGAACTGGGCATATCCCCCAACACGGTCAAAGGCTACATCCACAACGTGTACCGCAAGGCGAACGCGGCGGACAAGCAGGACCTCATCGACCGCGTGGACCTGTTCATCGAACGCAGCTAGCCTGGGGCGGGCAGCGTTTCGGCTCACGACCACGTTCTGAGGCGCCGTCCGCTCCAGTTCCCACGCTGCGATCGAGGCGGACGGCGCCTCAACGACCACGGCTGCGTCCCGTCCTGGAGCATGCCCCCCCACTTTGGAGGGCCGCCCCATCTCTCCTTGGTTTCTGCAAAACCCTCCGTTTTGGCGCTGGCAGCATCCTCCAAAAAGAACAATCATGGTTCGCGGACGGGGAGCCGCATGCGACCCAAGGGCCCCGGCAAGCGCATTCCTGGGGCCCCGCGAGCGATCGCGCCGCGGGGCTTCAACGTGGCGCTCAAGGCTGCGGGCCGCGGGGGCACCGCCGCTTGCCTTTCCGTCCGGAAACGACAACCTTTCAAGGGAGGGTCAATGAAAGAACAAGAGCACCATTCGATGGAAGCGGACGCTTCGGAGGTCTCCGAAGCGGTGGCGGCGTCTCCTTCGGGCTTCACCCGCCGCTCGTTTCTGATGGGCCTGGGCGCCACGGCGGCCGTCGTGGCCGGCGGCGGCCTGGTCGCCTGCGCGCCGCAGTCCAACGCCGCGCCCAGCGGCGGCGACGCGTCCTCAAGCGGCACGCAGGGCTCGTCCTCTGCCGACAAGGCCGACACCATTCAGGCCGTGGCCGAAACGCCCGCCAAGTCCCAGGAGAACAAAGAGGCCGACATCGTGGTCATCGGCAGCGGCGTTGCCGGCATGAGCGCCGCCGTGGAGGCCTCGCTTGCCGGCGCCCGCGTCATCGTGCTGGAAAAGCACAGCGCCACCGGCGGCGACTCGTCCATCTGCAGCGGCAACTTCTACTGTTGCGGCTCCAAGAAGCAGGACGACATGGGCTACACCAATTACGGCACGCCGGAAGAAGTGGCCCAGTTCTTCTACGACCAGTCCGACGGCGACGCCAACATGGACATCTGCCGCCTGGTCGCGGAAAACGGCGGCGAGGCCATGGACTGGCTCGTGGGCTTCGGCTGCGACTTCGACAAGAAGCCGGGCGACAACGTGTCCGACCGCTCCATGCTGTCCACCACGGGCGGCAAGGGCATCGTGGACACCCTGATAGCCAAGGCAGAGGAAAACGGCGTCGAGCTGATGATGGAGACCCGCGCCGTCGAGATCACCATGGACGGCGGGAAGGTCGCCGGGGTGAAGGCGCGCCAGGGCGACGTGGAGTACGTCATTTCCGCCCCTGCCGTGGTGCTGGCCTCCGGCGGGTTCGACGGCCAGGACTGGGCGAAGGAGCTCTACGCCCCCGGCACCGTGGGCTGGCACACGTTCTCCAGCCCCGCCAACACGGGCGACGGCATCGAGCTGGCGAAGCAGGCCGGCGCCCTGACGCTGCTCAAGGGCGGCCTCTCGCAGATTCACCTGGTAGGCCGCGACCCGCTGCCACTCAACGACGAGCTTTCGTCGCTGCGCATGGTGAACACGGGCGTGTTCGTGTCCGACCTGGGCTACCGCTGCGCCAACGAATCCATGACCAGCCAGTTCGACTACTTCACGCCGTTCGTGCAGAGCGGGCGCAAGGAATTCACCATCATCTGCGACTCGCAGCAGCCCGAAAAGCGCATGGACCTCATCAAGAAGGGCGTGGACAAGGGCGTCGTGCACACGGCCGATTCCATCGAGGAACTGGCAGAGGCCGCGGGCCTGCCCGTCTATCCCGTCATGAAGACCATCGAACGCTACAACCAGCTGTGCGACGCGGGAGAGGACGCCGACTTCCACAAGAAGCCCGAAGACCTGCAGAAGATCGAGCAGGGACCGTTCTACGCCATCGAGATCACGCCGAACACGAACGACTCGTTCGGCGCGCTGGCCATCAGCACGAAGGCCGAAGTGCTTGACCAGGACCGCAACCCGGTTCCCGGCCTGTACGCCGGCGGCACCATCGCCAACGCGGAGCTTTTCTACATGCGGTATGCCGTGAGCGGCGCCTCGATGTGCATGGGCACCGTGACGGGCCGCGTCGCCGCGCAGGAGGCCATGAAGTACTACGGGGCGTAACGCCTGCTTTGCACATCACGATTCAATGAACATCGAGCGCAGGGGCGGCAACGAAAGCCGCCCCTGCTTCATGACCGGCTCCCGAGGGCGCTACGATGGCGGGCAACGAATTCCCACCATCGCGCTTCGCCGCGACCCTCTACCAGACAAGGAGCCGTCATGAAACACGTGGACGCGGCCGTTATCGGCTTCGGCACCGCCGGCAAGGCACTCGCGCTCGCCTTGGCCAACAGCGGCGTGCAGGTGTGCGTCATCGAACAGTCGGAGCAGATGTACGGCGGCACGTGCCCCAACGTCGCCTGCATCCCCACCAAAGACCTCGTGCATGCCGCCGAGATGTCGGCAGCCTTCGGCGGTTCCGACGAGGAACGCCAGGAGCGCTACGAGGCGGCCATCGACGAAAAGGACCGTCTGGTGCGTTCGCTGCGCGTGAACAACTACCATTCCCTGGCCAACCATCCCCGCATTTCCGTCGTGGACGGCACCGCGTCGTTCGTGGCGCCCCACACCCTGCGCATAGAGAGCAGGACGGAGCCCGAAGAGCTGGAAGCCGAAGAGGTGTTCATCTGCACCGGGTCGCGTCCCATCGTGCCGGCCATCCCGGGCGCGGAGGGCCCACGGGTGTACACGAGCGAGACCATGATGGACGTGCGCGTGCTGCCCCAGAGGCTGGTCATCATCGGCGCCGGCTACATCGGCATGGAGTTCGCCTCCATGTACGCCAACTTCGGGTCGCAGGTGACCGTGGTGCAGGACGGCACGGAATTCCTGCCGCGCGAGGACCGCGACATCGCCCAAGCCGTGAAGAAGAGCCTGGAGGACCGCGGCATCCTGCTGGAACTGGGAGCGAACGTGACCGCCATCGAAAACGACGTGGAACAGGCACTCGTCGTGCTGGAGCGCGGCGGGGAGACGCTGCGCGTACCGGCCGATGCCGTGCTGGTGGCCGTCGGGCGGCGCCCCAACCTGGAAGGCCTGAACGTGGAGGCTTCCGGCGTGGACCTGACGGATCATGGCGGGGTCATCACCGACGATCACCTGCGTTCCACCGTGCCCAACGTATGGGCCCTCGGCGACGTGCGCGGCAAGCACCAGTTCACCTACATCGCCTACGACGACTACCGCATCGTGGCGTCCGACCTGCTGGGAGACGGAACTCGTACCACTTCTTCGCGCGGGGCCATCCCCTATGCCGTGTTCACCACCCCGCCCTTCGCCCGCGTTGGCATGACCGAGGACGAAGCGCGCGATGCCGGCTTCAACGTGAAGACCGCCCTTTTGCCCATGGACCACATCATCCGCGCCCGCATCCTGGACGAGCCGACCGGAGTGCTGAAAGCCGTGGTGGACGCCAATTCGAGCCAGATACTGGGCATGCACCTGTTCTGCATCAATGCGCCCGAAATGGCGAACCTGGCCAAGATCGCCATGGACGCGCGCCTTCCGTACACCACGCTGCGCGACGCCATCTACACCCATCCCACCATGGCCGAATCGCTGAACAACCTGTTCGCCGAGATATAGGACCCGAAAGCCACGTCCCTTTCGCCTCAATCTTATGTTAACGCTCGTTGACAAAAGGACACCCCCAGGCCATCATGACAAGGTTAGTGGGGATTCGAGAGACGGACGAAAGGAACTACCGTGGCGGGAACACAGTTGGCAGGTTCGCAAAAGGCCTTGAGGGTCATCTGCATCATCATGATGATTCTGGCCGTGATCGTTGCGGCGCTGGGAGCGCTCATGATCTTCGGAGGTGGCCTGCTGACGGGTCAGACCATCGACGTGCAGGGACAGGCGATGGATGCTGCTGCCGCCGCCAACATGGTGGGGATCGGCCTCATCGTCGGAGCCGTCATCGACTTCTTCATAGCGCTGCTGGGAGCCCATGGCGCGAAGCACCCCGGCAAGCTGGGCCTGTTCAAGATCATCTGCATCATCGGCGCCGTGCTGTCCATCGTGGGCGTCATCGTGGCCGTGCTGCAGGGGCAGTACAACTCGGTGTTCAGCAACGCCGTGATGGCCTTGCTGCAAGTGATCTGCGCCGGCCTGGCCATCAAGATCTCGAACCACGCCGTCTACGCCGCCTAGGCGCAAAAGGCCCATCCGAAAGCAAGGCCGCGCCCCTCGAGGGCGCGGCCTTTTGCATGCGTGCTGCTCGAAGGGGCTTGCCCGGAGAACCCGCAAAGCCCTCACTCGAAGCCGTTGCCGCCTCCAAAGCTGAACAGGAACAGGTCGTTCTTCAGAAGGTGCTCGAGCGCCGTCAGAACCTGCGTCTTGCCGCCTTGAGGGTAGTTCAGGCAGATGGGGATGGCCACGGACTCGTCGAAGGAAAACGGCCTGATGACCGTGCCTGGGAACAGTTCGCCTAGCGAAGAGATGCAGGGGCACGCCGTCATGCCTCCCCTCAGGAAGAACGACAGCATGGACCTGCTGTTGCTTTCCAGGTTCTCGATAGGCGGAAAATCCGGATGGTCGCGAAAGCCCGAAAGGACGGCATCGTAGAAGTAGTCGAACTTGCGCGCGACATGGAAAGGGTACTTCTGCAGGTCCTTCAACGTGACGCTGGCTTTCTTCGTGTAAGGGTGGTTTCGCATAATGATGACCGCCGGGCTTACCGTTCCGATGGTCATGCATTCGATGCCCGGTTCGGACACCAGGCCGATGCTGATGAACCCGTCGATGCTGTGGTTCGCCAAGGACTCGTGGCAGTCGCGAGCGCTGCCAAGGATGACGGACGCCTCCACGTTGAGATATTTCTCCAAGAACGCCCTGATGCTTTTGCAAGCCTTCTCGGTGGTGTGAAACCGAGGCGTGCACAGCATGAGCCTCAGCGAACACTTCACGTTGTTCGCCGCATAGTTCTGGGCGAACGTCTCCAGTTCCGCGAAGCTTCTGAGCGCGCCTTCGGCCTTTTGATAGAACTGGGCGCCGAAAGTGGTCAGCTTCACGCCCCTGCTTTCGCGTATGAACAGCTGCGAACCGAGCTCCCGCTCGAGATCGGCTATGGCCTTCGATACGGCTTGCACGGTCACGTACTGCTCTTTGGCAGCGGCCGAAAGGCTATCGTGCTGAGCTGCCGACATGAAGTATTTTATCTGCTTGATGTTCACGTTACTCGTTCCTTCGAGGCGCACCAACGCACGAAATTGTACTGCGCCAGTGTCGCTTTCTCAGGAAGCGAGACGTGCTTCAATTATCTTTTAACCCATATGTGTACGTCACGTGTCATAAGGCTCAACCATCGTTTGAATCTCGAGCGGAAGGGGGCGTCTGGACCAGAGGCCCTCCGCCCGTTCACGTCTTGCCGCCTCCTTCTTCGGACGCTCTCGGCCATGCCTCCGCATCAGGAGTCGGCGAGCTTTCGGGCGCGGGCGCTCGACTGCTCCAGTTGTTCCACGGCCGCACGCAGGGCCGCCACGTCTTCGGCCGCGGCCGCGTCTCCCCTCTTCGCCAGCAGCTTACGCAGGGCGGCCTCGTCGTTCTTGATGGCCTTCTTCTCTTCCTTGTCCAGATGCTTGCCGGCCGTGCCGAGCGCACGGCCGACCTCGCCCAGCAGCCGCTGCGCCTCTTCGCGCACGGCAAGGCCGTCGCGGCGCACCTGGTCCTGCGCGGCGTACTGTTCGGCGTCGCGCATGGCAGCCTCTATCTCGTCGTCGGACATGCGCTCGGTGTCGGTGATGGTGATGGACTGTTCCTTGCCCGTGTCCAGGTCCTTCGCCGACACCGTGAGGATGCCGTTGGCGTCGATGTCGAACGTGACCTCGATCTGCGGCACGCCGGCAGGGGCACGCTTGATGCCCTTCAGACGGAACGTGCCGATGGTCTTGTTGTCCTTCGCCATGGGGCGTTCGCCCTGCAGCACGCGCACCTCCACGCTGGTCTGGAACGCCGCCGCCGTGGAGAACACCTGCGAGTAGTGCACCGGCAGCGTGGTGTTGCGCTCGATGAGGCGCGTCGCCACGCCGCCCACCGTCTCGATGGACAGGCTCAGGGGAATCACGTCCAGAAGCAGGATGTCGCCCCCGACCGGCACGATGCCCATCGACGCGTTGGAAAGCGTGGAGCCTTGCACCGCTGCGCCCGACGCCACGCATTCGTCGGGGTTGATGGACGACGAAGGGTCCTTGCCCGTGAGCGCGCGCACGTGCGCCTGCACGGCGGGCATGCGCGTGGAGCCGCCCACCAGCAGCACCTGCCCCAATTCCGACGCGGCGATGCCCGCGTCCATGAGCGCCTGCTGCACCGGGCCGGTGGTGCGCTCCACCAAATCGCACGTCATGTTCTCGAAAGCCGAGCGGGTCACCTCCACGTCCAGGTGCAGCGGGCCGGCTGCGCCTTGCGCCAGGAACGGCAGGTTGGCACGGGTGCTCGCCAGGGCCGACAGGTCCTTCTTGGCCTCGCGGGCGGCCTCGCGCACGCGCTGCAGGGCGGCAGGGTCATGGCGCACGTCCACCCCGGTCGCGCGCTTGAACTCCTGCACCAGATAGTCCGCCACGCGCTCGTCGAAGTCGTCGCCGCCCAGATGGTTGTCGCCGGCTGTGGCCAGGACCTCGATGACCCCTTCGCCGATCTCGATGATGGACACGTCGAACGTGCCGCCGCCCAGGTCGTACACCATCACCTTCTGCGGCGTGCCGTTGTCGAGCCCGTAGGCGAGCGCGGCGGCCGTGGGCTCGTTGATGATGCGCAGCACGTGCAAGCCCGCGATGCGCCCGGCGTCCTTGGTGGCCTGCCGCTGCATGTCGTTGAAGTAGGCGGGCACGGTGACCACCGCGTCGGTCACGCTGGTTCCCAGATACGCCTCGGCGTCTTGGCGCATCTTGCGCAGGATCATGGCGGAAAGCTCCTGGGGCGTGAACTTCTTGCCGTCCACGGTCGCGCGCCAGTCGGTGCCCATGTGCCGCTTGACGGAGGCGAACGTGCGGCCGGCGTTCATGGCTGCCTGGCGGCACGCCACGTTGCCCACCAGCCGCTCGCCTTCCTTGGAGAACGCCACGACGCTGGGCGTGGTGCGCTCGCCTTCCGCATTGGGGATGACGACGGTCTTGCCTCCTTCCACCGTGGCCATGCAGCTGTTCGTGGTTCCCAGGTCGATGCCGATCGTCGCTCCCATATGCGTGTTCCTTTCGTCGTGCCTGCGCGCGGCGCGGGCGGTGTTCCGTGTTCGTGGCGCTCGTTAGAAGTAGGGCATGAACATGCGGCAGATCATCTGGGCGAAGCATAGCCCGCAGCAGATGGTTCCCGGGTCCATGAAGCCCATGCTGAAGCCCTGCGCCTGGCCTTCCTCCCGGTACTCGGTGCCGGCGCGCTGGAACTGCCGCTGCGCGCGCTGGTAATCGGGATTGCCCGGATCCATCTGGACCGCCTTGCGGATCAGCTCCAACGCCATGAGGGTGTTGCCCGCACCCTGGTTGGCCAGAGCAGCCAGGTAGTGCCACCGCGCATCGCGCCCGCTGCTGACCACGGCGCTGAGGATGCCCACCGCCTGCTGGAAGTCGCCCGCGTTGATGGCCGCGACGGCCTGGCGCACCGAGGCGCTGTCGCTGGCCGAGGGTTCGGGATGGATGGGCTCGTTCGAGGCCGCGCCGGCCCCGCCGAAGCCGAACAGGTCGTCGAAGTCGAAGCCGAAGCCACCCGTCCAGCCATAGGGGCCTTCCGTGCCGTAGCCTTGGCCGCCTTGCTGGTAGCCCTGGCCCTGTCCCGAACCCTGGCTTCCTTGGCCGTAGCCGCCGGCGCCGCCCGCGTAGCCGTAGCCGGACGAGCCCGCACCCGAGCCCCCGGCCGCGCCGGCTCGCCGGTCGCGCGCCGCGTACTTCTCCGGGTTCATGATGCGGTCGTACGCCTCGTTGATGCGGTTCATGCGCTCGGCCGCTGCCGGGTCGTTCGGATTCAGGTCCGGATGGTTCTCCCGCGCCTTCTTGCGGTAGGCCTTCTTCACTTCGTCGGGCGACGCGTTCTCGCTCACGCCCAGCACGGCATACGGGTTATCGGTCATGACGCTCATGTTCCTCCACGGCCTTCTTCTTGCGTTGGGCGTTGTATTTCTGCCACACGCCGCCGTACAGCACGTTGCGCAGCAGATGCAGGTCCTGTTCCAGCGGCAGCTTCTCGAACGCAGCCGTGGCCTCCCCCATGATCACGGACAGCGCCGCCTCCAGGTCGGCAGGCACGACGTCGAGCGTCGAAAGCGGGTTGTAGCTGCCATGCTTTTGGTCGTGCTCGAGGTCGCACGCCGCGTCCATCAGGTAGACGAACCGGCCCAGATGCCGCCCCATGCTCCGCAGCGTTTCCGACCAGGGATCCTGCTCTACGACGAACAACTCCCCCATCAGATGGCCGAAGCAGCGGGCGGCCTCGTCGGGCGCAGGCGCGTTCGCCTGCTCCAGCCGGGCGATGGCGGCAAGCTCGTCCTCGATGGCGGCACACTGCCGTGGCAGGCGTTCGCGCACCTGACGGTACGGCTTCGCCAACGCCGCGGCCCCCGTCCGCGCCGCCACGTTGCGGTCGTCATGCCAGTCGTCCCAGCACTTGTGGTAGGCCAAGGCGACGGTCAGGTCGGCGGCGTAACCGGTGAAGCGGGTTTGCACGAAGTCGTGAGGCGAGAGCGGGTGAAGCAGGCACCGTGCCTGGTCCTGGGTTTCTTCGGGTTCGTAGAGCGATCCGTGCAGCAGCACCAAAAACGCCATGTCGTAGGTGAGCGCGAGGCGGCACCGCTGCCCGCAACGGCCGCCCAGCGTGCGGCACAGCCCGCAGTAGGCGGCGCGGTACCGCGCCTTTTCCTGATCGCTGGCATCTTCCAAGTTGGCGACGAGGTACCCGAACATGGTCAGCGCCCCAGCCGTTCCGAAAAGTCGCGCAGCGCGCGGAAGCCGGTCAGGATGGTCGCGAACGTTTCCGGGGACTCCGCTTCGAAGACGGGGCCGTAGAGCCCTTTGACCTCCTCGTCGATGCTTCTCAGCAAGGAGCGGCCCTCGTCGGTGATGCGCAGCTCGAAGGCGCGCTTGTCCCGCGCGCTGCGACGACGTTCCACCAGCCCGCGCTCTTCCAGCTTGTGGCACACCGCCGAGAAGTTCGTGCGCAGGATACCTGCACGGTCGCTCAGCTGTCCTGCCGACTGCCCCGGTTCGTCCAAGAGCTCGATCAGCACGTACATCTGCTGCGCCGTGAGCGAGTGGCGCTGGCAGATGGGCATGACGCCCGCGTGCACGATGGCCTGCAGGGAGCGCGTGACGTGCAGCAGCTCTCGCCGGAACATGTCGGCGTCAGGGACGGAGGGAAGGGCGGCCATGCTCATGATTTGCGGACGGTCTGCTCGTGGCACCGGGGACAGGTCACGCGCAGCGTGCCCTTGCCGCGCGGGACGGACAGCACGGCGCCGCATTTCTTGCATTTGAAGTAGCGGGTGGTCTTGCGGTTCTCCCACGCCTTGCCCGCCACGGACATGGCCTGTTTGGGCTTGGCGACGATGCGACGGTACGCCTCGTTCTCGCTTGCGCGCTTGTACTCGTTGCGGGAGAAGCAGCGGAACAGCGCCAGCACCAAGCACACGAGCGCCGCCCAGGAAAGCAGGTCGAGCCCGGGGACGACCGATGCCAGCGTGAGCACCAGCCCGACGACGATCAGCATGTTCGACAGGCTGTCGGCGCCATGCCTTCCCTGCATCCATCCAGCCATCCGCCACTGCAAGCGGTCGAAGAACCCTCTCATGCGCGCGTCGCCTCTTTCTGCCGGCCCCGTCGTAAGCCACTTCCCTCGCACGGGAAGCGGTGCCCCCGTGTTCGCACCGCGAACCGAGGACGGCCACAAATACTCTTAAAATATGAGCATTTAGTATAGCCTTTCGAGGAACTCGCCCAGGCACGCCACGCGAAGCACGCCTAACGCACACAGGATGTGCATACCTGAAAGACCGCCCTTGGCGGATGAGGGACGAGGCGACAGCTCAGGCGCGCTCCCTGGAGCCGAGGCGCGGCTCCTGCTTTCCTGCAGAGGCTTCGCTTCCGAGGGGAGCGAACGCGACGGTGCCGCACGACGTGCAGATGCCGGTGGCCGCGTCCACCGTGCCGCCGCACGCGAAACAGGGGATGGTGGGCGGCGGCGTGTACAGGGGACTCGCGGGGTCGAACTTGCCGCACCGGCCGCATCCCGTGCAGGGATAGCACATGCGCCCTTCCTCCTTA
Source organism: uncultured Gordonibacter sp. (assembly GCA_904420575.1). Lineage (GTDB taxonomy): Bacteria > Actinomycetota > Coriobacteriia > Coriobacteriales > Eggerthellaceae > CAJFUR01. The sequence continues at coordinate 609 of CAJFVW010000186.1, read as the reverse complement.
CTTCAGGTCCACCAGCTCCACCCAGTATTCGAGCGTCTTGCCCGCATAGGGGTGGTTGAGATCGATCTGCACCGTGTCCTCGGTCGCGTCGACGATGACGGCGGGCTTCGCCGCCAGGCCGTCGGCGCTTTTCCACATGACCATGGAACCCTTCTTCATGTCGTAGCCATGGTCCAGGACGGAGCGCGGGTACCACTGCACCAGCTTCGGGTCGGCGTTCCCGTAGCCTTCTTCGGGAGGGATCAGAAGCGTGCAGCTCTCTCCCACTTCCATCTGCCCCAACGCCCGCTCGATGCCCTTGCATACCCGATGCCCGCCGATGCGCACGGCAAGCGGCTCGTCCAAGCGGACGTCGTGAGGCCGCTCGCCTGCCACGCCGCCGCGATAGCGGATGTAGGCGGTCTTTCCAGCGCGATCTTCCATGTCGCCAAACCCCTGTCGTCTTGTCGTCCTCCCCACCAGGAGGCGCCGCAAGGGCGCCCCGCCGGCGGTGAAACGCGGCCTAGACCGCGTCTTCCTCGAACTCGCCCACCTTGGCGTCGTGCCGGTGCGCGCCGAACGTGGCCGACCCGGTTCCCGACACCTCGATGTGGGCCGCCTTGTGCTCGG
>CAJFVW010000185.1 GCA_904420575.1 uncultured Gordonibacter sp. | reverse complement strand
CGTGACTCTGCTGGAGGGGTAGCCGCACCGGACGGCGGGCTTATGAGGCTGTCGGAAAAGTGCGCAAGATTCTTGACGGTACCAAATGCTACGGTCTTCCGTCTCCGAACGCGCGCAAGGCGCAAGCGCAACCTACCCGCCATCGTGGGTGCGAGTCGTTTGGTAGTTATTCAGGTAGGCGGCGAATTCGGGGGAGGTGTCGGAATTGCCGGAACGCCAGGCTTTGTGGTCGGTGACTGCGCTTTCAAATCCGTAGTAGGCGTCGATGTAGGCGATGAGGGCATCGAGCGCCTCCAACTGGGCCTGCGGATACTCCCCCGCACCTCCCACGTGCACCAGCTCGATGCCCACAGAATGGGAATTCATGCCGTAGTCGGGCGCCCAGTCCCCTATGGGAACGACGCCCCGCTTGTCATCGCGCGATTCGTCCTCCACGCCGAACTGGGCGTTGTGGCCCGCATCGCCGAAACCGGCATGGTGCGCAATGCGGTCGAGCGGGACGCATTGCACGATAGAACCATCTCTGCCGACAACGAAATGGGCTGCGACCAGGTTCCCGTTGCCATCCCAGAAGTCCACGACGTCTTGGGGAGCGGATTCGCCCTCGGTGTCATGGAGCATGATATACTTCTGATGCTCCGGCCCTTTTTCGCCATGGTCGAAGCCGGGACGGTAGTCTTCGACGATATCGAGGGCCGCACGAAGCTCTTCGGGCGTAGGCGAGGGAGAAACGGGGGGATTGCCCCGCCCGTCGGATTCGTCAAGCAAGAGATCGTCCGTCGCTTGAAGCTTCGTTTCGTCGAACGCGTCCTCTTCTGCAGGATCGGCCGATGGCCCGGCAGTCGAACAGGCGCTCGCGGCGCATGCGAGCGCCAGCACGCACAAGACGAGGACAGACCTCGGGCATCGCTTGCTGCGGTCACGACAGATAGGGAGATCCTTTCTCTTCCTCCACGACGCGGATGGCCTCCGCATTCTGACGTTCGTATTCGTTGAGCAGAGAGGGCATGGCGTCGAATTCCTCGGGCGTGTAGCGAGCATCGTACCACGGACAGGAGGCAAAGTGCGCCGCCAGATCTTGATTGGAAAAGCCCCTGCCATGGCGTGCGAATATCTCGTTGCGGGCAACGAAAAGCTCCCACACGGTAAGTTCGGCAAGCTCGTCATGCGTGTACAGCCGCACATCGCTTTCGGGAAGCACGTAGCCGCCCGTCAGGTCGGCGGCGCCAGAGGCATCGGAATCGTCCGAGCCGTCGGCTGCGTCCTGGGCGCCCGACGAACCTGTCGCATCGGCGCCGTCCGGATCGGAACCGTCCGGATTGGCGACGCCCCCATCGGGCTCGTTCGCTGCGCCCCCTTCGCCCGAAGCGATCCAGCACGGGTAGTCCCGCCAGGGCCATGCCGCGCCCCAGCCACCCTCTCCAGCCGCGCTGCCGGCATCCCCCAAGACGCTTGCGTCCGTCGGAAACCGCATGCCTGAGTACACCGTGGCCGCAACAAGGCCTTCGCGCTGGTACGTCTTGGTCACCGGATCCAATTCGACGAGCGAAACGACGTACGCAACGCCATTGCTCGGCTGCCAGCGGCAGTCGAAGTAATCGTAGTCGCGCAACGACGTGAACGCATACGTCGGCAGGAAACGCTGGCCGTCACGGTACGCCGCAGAACCCACGTGTTTCACGTAGTCCAAGGTCACAGTACGGTTCAAGAGTTCTTTATAGCTGCCGCGCGCATCCTCAGACCCGGCTTGGTGCCACCGCGCCCGCGTGATGTACCCGTCGCCGTTGCAGGTGTAGGCGATGGTCCGCACGCCTTGCCCATCGATTGTCCGCACGGGAAAGCCCCGTTCGTCATACATGGTCGCTTCGACGTCTTCGTCCGCAACGCCGTCGTAGCTGCTCGTGATCTTGAGCTGGGAGCCCGTCGCGTCGAACGTCGTCGCTTCGACGCTTCGGTCGCTCTCGAACACGTTCTCCGATTCGTAGCCGGCAAGCGCTCCCTCGTCGGTGTAACGATACGTTACTTCGGACATGGAATCGAGACTGCCGAATCCTAAGTTGTAGCTGCTCTTCCGGGACAGCGATGCGGAGGCAAGGCCTCCCTTATCGTTGTGCTGATAGTCCGCAACAACGATGTTCGCAGGATGGAATCCCAGATGAGTGGGCACGGTCGAGTCGCGATGCGCAAGCTGTCCCTTGTCGTCGTACTCCAACACGGTCTCGAAAGGCACGACCGAAAACACGTCGGAGCCGCTGTACCGCGCCTCGTGACGGATGGATGTCGTCACGTTGCCTTGGTCGTCGTAGCGATACTCGTCCGTGAACGCCGGTATGGTGCCGTTGCGGTCCTGCCGCTCGGGCGTGTGCACCGCCGACAGACGGCCAAGCTCGTCGTAGCCGTAGAGCTTGCCGTCGCCTTGCACCAGACGGCCGTACGCATCGTAGGCAAACGTCATCTGGACGAGCGATCCGCCATCGCCCACACCGGTCGAAGTGGCCTTGACCAGCAAATCGTCGCACACCAAACCCGCCTGATCCAATCCGGCCACCGTCACGTCGGTGTCGCAGTACAGACAGACGAGCGAAGCGTTTTGGGAAAGATCGAGCGCGGTGAACCGGTTGCCACGGCAATCGACGTATTCCAGCGACGGCAAGCCGCTCACATCCAATTCGGCAAGCCCTGCATCAGGGCAAACGAGGCTCTTCAAATGAGAAAGGTATTGGATGCCGGCGAGCGATTCCACCTGCAAGGCAGGCGCATCCCCCGAAGACGCCGAGCTGCCTTCCGCTTGCGAGCCGGCTTTCTCGGCATGCGCCCTTCCGATCACCTCACCTTGCACACCTGCCGCAGCATACCGAAAAGCTTGTTCCGCATCGGTCGCCACCGGCTGCGGTTCGTACGTCGTGGCGGCGGGATCGCGCAGGTTGAGCTGCGTCACCGCAGCAACTTCGTCTGGCGTGAGCACGCCGTTGCCGTCCCCGTCCACCTTGTCGGCCACCCAGGCACGCAAGTTGCGATCGGGAAACGCCGCCTCGTTGACGAACGTGAAGGACAGGAACGTGGGCAACACGGCCCGCATTACGAAGAACCCGCCGACAGCGGCCACGGCAAGTGCCGCCACGATGCCGGCCACGATCAATGAGATCCTGCGGGAACGTGACAAATTCGAGCATGTCTTTGAACGAGCAGGCCGAGAAGACACCGACACGGGGCGCGGCGGCATCGCGTCGCCGGCCGCCGATGCAGGATGTGGCGGCATCGCGTCGCTAGGCACCGGCGCGCCGCAGTGCGGGCAAAACCGCCCGGTGCCCTCTAGCTCCTGCCCGCACTGCCCACAGAACATGCTTGCCCCTTTCAGACGATCTGGCCTTTGCCGCAAACGCATGCACGCTGTCTCCACAGCAAAAGACCTGCGGCAAAGGAGGCGTCGGGAAAAGCCGCGAACCCACAGGCGACAACCACGACGACGGCGCGTGATGCGAGCCATGATGCCACTGCGGCTAAGGTCACCGCCGAACGACATTTCCCCTGAGCCACGCATGAGTATCGCGTTCCAATTTTAGCACAGCCGTCAGCCGCATCGTCCTCATGATGGCCACGGCGAACTGTGCCCAACCCGAAATCCTCCGATGCGAATGCGGGCAACCCAAAACTGCAGGAGCGGTCTGCACGACCGGGAGAGGCCATCTCGGAACCCGCGCTGCCCAGCAATTTCCTCGAACGCTCGTCAAAATGTTTCTTTCGCAACCGGGTTGGTTCTTCTGGTACCATGATGGAGTTCTCGCGCGCATGCGCGGCACCCAAGAACCTGACGAAACGAGCCCTCCATGAACTTCCACAACGCCTCCTTCAAAGCCGCCTACGGAACGTCGGCACAGCTGCCGGAATCGGTGCGTCCCGAGGTTTCGTTCGCGGGGCGCTCCAACGTGGGAAAGTCGTCGCTGCTCAACAAGCTGATGTACCGCAAGGGGCTGGCCAAGGTGTCTTCGACGCCCGGCAAGACGGCCACCATCAACTTCTACGACGTGGACGGCGCCGACTTCGTGGACTTGCCCGGCTACGGCTATGCCAAAGTGTCGAAATCGGAAAAGGGCCGCTGGTCAGAGCTCATCGAAGGATACTTCAACCAGGCCCGCGTGTTCGCGCTGGTGGTGGCGCTGGTGGACATCCGTCACGAAGCGATGCCGCTCGACGTGCACATGATCGACTTCCTGCGCGAGAGCGGGCTGCCCTTCGCCGTGGTACTCACCAAAGCCGACAAGCTGTCCAACCAGCAGGTCATGAAGCAGAGCGCCGCCATCCGCAAACAGTTGCAACTTCCGAAGGACGTGCCGTTCTTGGCCACGTCGGCCGAAAAGGGTACCGGCATTGACGACCTGCGCAAACTCATCAACGAAGCCGTGCAGGCCCGCTGACAGGCCTCATGCATGCCGGGTGCGCCCGCGCGGGAAGCGCGCGGGCGCACCTCTTCGTTACCGGTAGTCTATGTCGTTGCCTACCGCGTTCGCAGCCTTCGTGAAGGTGAGATTGGCGTACGTCAGGCCTTCCACCTCGGTTGGCGCAGGGTAGGAACGCGAGAACTTGATGCCGGTGTTCACACGCGTGATGGACGCGTCGGAAATGTCCAGCGTTCCCTGGTAGCGTATCGTGGGGCTTGAAAAGCCATCGGCTTCCTTGTCGGTCACGAACTGCCCGCCCCTGACGGTGGCAGACCCATAGGCGTTCTTAAGATCGACGGCTATGCTGTACTTGGCATTCACGGTCACGTTCTCCAGCGTGGTGCTGGAGGCATTGGAGTAGATGCCGGCCGAATTCATGACCGAAGCCGCACCCACGTCAACCGTCGCGTTGCGCACGACGAGCGACGCACCCAAAGCATGGATCACGCCGGCACCCTTCTGCGTTGCCGAATATGTCCCTCCATTGATCACCACGTTCGATCCCATGGCGCCGTACACCGCCCATCCGTTGTCGGACGCAGCATTGACCGCGAAGTTCTGCCCTGCATTGATGATGACCGTGCCGCCCTTCATGCCGGTCTTGTCCGCATACACCACGCCGTTGATGGTGCCGTCGCCTTCGATGGTAAGCGTCGTTCCCGGCGCGGCCTTGAGCGACTGGGTGCCGTTCGCCAAGGTCAACGCGTGACCGTTGAGGTCGAGGACCGTGTCGGCACCGATGGTCATCTGGCCGTCCAACACGACGTCCTGCGCAAGCTCCACCACGCCGCCTGCGGTCATGGCAGCCGTGAACTCGCCCGGCGACGACACTGCCGTGGGCAACGTGGCGGCAGCGTCGTACTGGTCGTTGCCGAAACCGTCCTTTTCCGAGGCGGCCTGCGTGGCGCGCAGCAGTATGTCGAACGTGACGGTCTTGCCTGCGTAGGCGTTGCCGACGCCCTCGCGCATTTTCACGACGACGTTTTGGGCCTCGTCGGTCTGGCCGGCTTCCAGCAGGTTGCTGGAAGCGACGGCGCGCCCGTCCTTGAAGTCGGCAAGCGTTCCAACGGGCGTGTCGGCAGAGGCAGGCGCACGCACGCTGTCGAGCACGTACACGTCCAACACGCTGTCGATGCCGTCTTCCGCCACAATGTTGCGGAACGCCAACTCGTACTTGATGGCCAAGTCGCCGGCATTCTTCACGGCCAGTCCGGCACCGGCGGAAAAGCCCGGCTCCCACTTGTCCGCCGCGAATATGGGAGCGTCGGCAGCAACGGGTTGCCCGTCCTTGAGCAGTTCCACCTTGAGCGTTCCCGCCTGTATCCTGTTGTCCTTGCTCGTAGCCGTATCGGTGAACCAGGCGAACGTGAGGCCCGCCAACAACGCCACGGACGCAACGATGCATACCGCGCTGGCCATGAGCTTCCTGGCGTTCGATTTCTCCATTGCCACGTTCCTTCCCTCTTTCATCAACACGTCTGTCACCATAGGAAACTTGCTGATCAGGCCGCCGCACCCGGTCTTTTTGCATGCTTGCCGCGAAGCCAGGGCTCGGATGCCGGTGCATGGCGTGGCCTGGTTGTGCGGGATGCCGCCGCGCGGGGCGTTGTTGCGCGCGGCCCCGTCGCGACCGCTGCATGTTTCCCTCGAGGCGGCACCGGCACCTCTATAGGCGCCATCCGCGAGAGCGTGCGCATCATGTCGAGCTTCGCCCTGGCCTTCCGCTCCTGCCGGAGTTCCTCTTCAAGAACGCGCGCCCGCTGGTCGCGGTCCTTGCGCAAGAGCCTCACGAACGTACGCACCTGCAACCCGATGAGAATGGCGAAGGGCACCAGCACCAGGCCCACGTACCCTGCCGGCGTCCTGAAGAACTCGAACAGGTAGCCCGCTTTGGGAATGCTGAAGACATAGCTGCCGGTCACGCGGCTGAAGGGCACGGGATAGGCATCGTCGGCGCCGGTGGTCGTGCCGTACGTGACGAAGGCAGGCTCGCCCTCGTGCTCCACGATCTTCCGAATCTTGTGCGTGACCACGTCCCCGTAGCTGGCAGGATCGATGGACGCGAACGTCACGATGTCACCTGGGCCGAGCGTAGCCGGGTCCACCTCGTGAGAAAACGCCAAGTCCCCCACCTGGAAGTCCTCCCGCATGGAATCAGAGAGCACGATGTAGGGCTTCCACCCCAGCAGGCTGGCCTCTCCCTTGCCCAAGGCCAACGTGGCTGACACCGCCACCATGGCGAAGCACACCGCCACGACCAGGATGGCCGTGGTAAGGATGTTCGCAGCTCTTTGGAGGACGTTGCGGGCTTTCATCGCTCGGCCTCCGCCTCTTGCGATCCGGCGATGGCGCCGGAGGCGGGCTCGGCATCGGCCACGCCCAGCACGTGCAAGCCGTCGCCCATGATCGGCTTCTCAGCCAGATCTTCCGAGGACGGCCCGTCGGCTGGCAACTCCGCATCGGCGACTTCCCCCGGTGGCAAAGCGACGTGCTCGCCCGACGGATCGGCGTCTGGCGCCTCCGCATCCGGCGAAGGCTCCGGAACCGAGCCTTCGCGCTCCGTGACGGCAGGAACCTGCTCGGCCAAGCCGTCCACTACGTTCACGGCAAACGCATCGGCCGTCGTGATGGTGTTGTTCTCATTCGTCACCGTGTCGCTCAGCCAGGCATGGGCCGTTACCGCCAGCAAAGACAGCGACGCCGCCAGCAGCAGGACAGACGCCACCAGCACAAGGGCGGTTCGCAGGGGGGTCGAGCGGAACGCGCCCATCAAAACGCGCCCCCTTCGTTGTTCTTTACCTGGATGGCCTGCGCACACAGGTCGAACGACGCTGCCTGTCCCCGGCCGTCCCCAACCGCCGTGGGAAGCAGACGGACGGAAGCTGTGAGGACATCGACGTGTCCGGGCGCTAGAACGGCGTTGGACAGGCAGGCGTCGGCACCCTCCAGTTCCGCAGCGCTGCCGCAGAACAGGACGTCGTCGCCGCGCCTGATGGTGAATTCGAGGGAGGCGGCCAGATCGCCGGTCACGTCGGCCAGGTAAATGCGGTAGCGCACGTCCGCCGTGCCGGTGTTGGACACCGTGAATTCCTCGGTAGCCGTGCGCCCCGCCTCCAGCGGGACGCCATCGGAGAACACCGGCCGGCCCTCGTTCAGTTCGATGGACACCGTGCCCGTTTCGAACAGGTTGAAGGGAAGCTTCGCGTGCGCGCCGAACGCGGCCCATGCGAACGCGCCGACGGCGCCCACGGACACGGCGAGCGCCACCGCGCAGGCAAGCACCTTGCCGCGCCGCGCGCGGCCGAAGCGCCAGACGATCACGGCCACCCCTGCCACGACGGCCAGCACCACCAGGATCGGAAGCAGGGGATCGCCCGTCTTGGGAAGCGGCGCCAGGCTTGCCTGGTCGTCGCCCTGCACGAACCAATGGAGGTCCACCACGCAGCGGGCCGACTGGTTCTCGTTGCCCGCCGACGGGGGCAGCTTCGCCACGACGCGCCACGAAAGCCGGGTAACGCCCGTTTCGCTTTCGGGCACCTCGATGGCGACAGGAGCCGCTTTCGTCAGCTGGTCGAGCGCTCCTTCGCAGACGACGGCACCCGTTGCCGCATCCTCGATGCGCAGCATAAGCGCGCCTGAAAGCGGGGAGTCGCATTCGACGGGGTCGATCTTGAAATGCACGCGCAGCGGGCATTCGTGGCGCACGTCCACGGCAACGTCGATGGCCTCTTCGTCACCAGGCAGCATGCCGGAAAGGGAGAAAGGCTCATTGGCGGATGCGGCGCCCTGGGCAAGCACGACGTCGAAAGGCCCCGCTTCGGCTAAGGCCGCAGACGGACGCAAAACAACCAGGCCCACCAAGAAAAACACGCATAACGCAACCAAGACGGTCACGAGCAGACCGCCCCTCTGGGCTGTTTTTTGGTTCGAGCTTTTCAAGGGTCTTCTTTCGGTGCTTCGTTTAAGGTGTGTTTGACCGAGACCTACGAGACGCCGAGGGCTCGGCCCTTGGAGAAGAGCCGCTTTATGTAAGATAGGGCAAATGGCTTCAAAAGTAAATTGAAATATCCTTCAAAGCAGATTCGTTTGGAAAGTTTTTCCTGTTGGATGCCTCGCATATACCCTGCGTGGAGCAAAAAGAGGCCGGCGCCCTTGCAGGTGCGCCGGCCCTCTGCGGTCGTTCGGCTTCAGACGCGCGACACCCTACCTGATGGTGTTGCTCACGTAAGGCGTCTTGTCCTTCAGAAGCACGTCATGGGCGCCGCCTTCCACGATGGACGTGGAGCTGACCACCGTCAGCTTCGCCTTCCGCTGCAGTTCGGGGATGGTGATCGCGCCGCAGTTGCACATGGTGGACTTCACCTTGGAAAGCGTCAGGTCCACGTTGTCCTTCAGGCTGCCCGCGTAGGGCACGTAGGAGTCCACGCCTTCCTCGAACGACATGCCCTTCTTGTCGCCGCCCAGGTCGTAGCGCTGCCAGTTGCGGGCG
>CAJFVW010000184.1 GCA_904420575.1 uncultured Gordonibacter sp. | reverse complement strand
GCCGAGGGGCACCCCGCCTCCGTCATGGACATGAGCTTCGCGAACCAGGCGCTCGCGGCCGAGTACCTGTATGCGCACCAGGGCGAGCTGGAGAACAAGGTGTACGACGTGCCGGCCGCCATCGACGACGGCGTGGCCCGCGTGAAGCTGGAAACGCTCGGCATCGCCATCGACACGCTCACCGAAGAGCAGATCAAGTACATGAACTCCTGGAACTTCGAGCAGGCGTAAAAGGGCAGACGGGGGCTCCTTTCCCCAGACAACGCACGCGCGCTCAGCCTCGGCATGATGGGAGGCGTCGGAACCTGCGGCCATTGCAGGCCAAGACCGCCCGCCAAAGTGCCGAAACGCTGCGGGATAGCGGATGGCCGAACCTCTGAAAGCCATGATATGGTTGGCAGAGGGTGTGGTACAATTAGGCCATACGAAAGGAGTTTCCGATGCCTACCTGCGTGCCCATTCGAGACATGAAGAACACCGCCACCTTTGCCCAGCTCGTCGAAGAAGCAGCAGGGCCCGTGACGGTCACCAAGAACGGATACGACGCGTTTGTGGTCATGAGAAGCGGCGAGTTCGAGGCGCTTCAGCAAGAGCTCGCCCAGGCGCGCCTGCTCGCGCGCATGACGCAAGCCGAGGCGGAGTACGCCTCGGGACGATATGCCGACGGCCGCACCTTCACCGAGCGGATGCGTGCCGAATATGGCGCATGAGTACCTGATACTCGAAGGAGCCCAGCACGACTACGAGGGGATCGTGCGCTATCTTGCGGCCAATCTCGCGAATCCCTCGGCCGCACTCCATTTCATGGACGAGTTCGACCGACAGATCGAAGCAGTGTGCGAAAACCCTTGCATGCACGCCCTTTCGCGTATGCCCGAACTAGCCGCATTGGGCTATCGGCCGTTCTTCGTCAACTCGTACGTCGCGCTCTACACCGTCCGCGAAAACGTCGTGGTGGTCGCGCATGTGTTCCATCAGTCGCAGGACTACGCCCGCCTCGCTCTGCAGAGGCCGGAGAACTGATCGAACGTCATGCTTGCCGCGCGGCGCGCTTGAGCTCGTCGCGGCGGGAGCGGAACTCGATGACGGGCGCGTCGCCGCGCAGCAGGTTCTCCCCCATCTGCAGCTCGGTCTTCTTCGGACGCTGCGTGAGCACCACCCTGCGGTCCTGGTGCAGGATCACGCCGTTCGCCACGTTGCCGACGGCACAGACAAGGCCGCGCAGCATGGGCACGCGCACCATGCGCTGGTACAGGCGCAGGTATATCTTCGTGTGCGCGTCGTCGATGGGCGCGAAGGCGGCCATGACGCGCAGGTCGTCCGCGATGCGGTTCTGCCAGAGGTTCGGCACGCGGTACTGCAGGCTGTTGAGCTCCTGCCAGTTTTCAATCTCGTCGGCCTTCTGCGGCGTCTGGCCGCGGTCGGGCTCGTTCTTCACGTAGAACGTGAGCGTCTCGTCGTCCCACTTCGTCACCGGGCCGTTCACGAGCGTCTTGTGGCCGCGGCCGATGGTGTTGGGGTGCACGAACGGCAGGTGGACGACGTCGAGCTGGTTCTCGACGGCGCGCGAGTAGTGCACGTCCCACACCTCGGAGCGCTCGGCGTAGGGGAAGCCGCCCCGGAACTCGGCGAACATCGGCAGGTCGTCGGGCGCGTCTTCGGGCTTGCCGTAGAACACCCAGATAAAGCCGTACGCGTCCACCGCAAGCCACGGGCGCACGCGGAAGTTCTCGGGCACCTCGGCCCCAAGGCCGTTCGCGGGGATGGCGACGACGCGCCCGTCGGCGGCATAGCGCAGGCCATGGAACGGGCAGTGCACGTGACCGCCCTCCACGCGCCCCGCCGCGAGGTCGGCACCGCGGTGGCAGCACGTGCCGTCGAGGCAGGCCACGTTGCCGTCCTCGTCGCGCCAGAACACGAGCCGCCGCCCGAAGCGCGTGACGCCCGCAGGGCGCCCCCGTTTCACCTCGGAAGACGACAGGACGGCATACCACTGGTTCGGGATCATGGGGGCCTCGCTTTCCTGCGGCGCCAGGCGGCGGCGCGATCGGTTGACAATCCCATTGTCCCGCCCGCGCCGCGCGCCAGGCAACCAACGGCTTTCCCACCGCTGCACGACGCGCGGGTGACGCGGACGGGGCGGGCCGGCGGGGGGCGACTTCGCCGAGAAATGTCCAGAATACCCCTTGACTTGAAGCTAGCTTCAAGATCTAGGATAGCTATCGAGCCACGGCGCTGAGAAGGAAGAACGTGCGCTGCTCTACTGCTTCGGCATGTCGGCGCAGCTGAAAACCGCCATCGACCGCTGCTTCAACAGCCAGCTTGCCGGCAAACGCCTCAAGGCCGTGCACCTGGCCGCCGCACGACGCGGGGCCGAAACCCAGCGCTTCCAAGAAACCGCAAAGAGGCCCGCAGGCACACGGCGTCTGCGGGCCAGAAGAAAGGAGCATCGCCATGACCGCAAAAAAGACCCTCGTCGCCTACTTCTCCGCCTCCGGCGAGACGGCGCGCCTCGCGCGCACGCTGGCGGACGTCACCGGCGGCGACCTGCACGAGATCGTGCCTGCCGAGCCCTACACGACCGCCGACCTGGACTGGAACGACCGCACGAGCCGCAGCAGCCTGGAGATGAACGACCCCGCCTCGCGGCCGGCCGTCGCGAGCCGCGTTGCGGGCATGGACGCCTACGACGTCGTGTTCGTCGGCTTCCCCATCTGGTGGTACGTGGCGCCCACCATCGTGAGCACGTTCTTGGAGGCCTACGACTTCGCCGGCAAGACGGTGGTCCCCTTCGCCACGTCGGGAGGCAGCGGCATGGGGCGCACCGAAGACGTGCTCAAGGCGTGCTGCGCGCCCGAGACGCGCTGGCTGCCCGGCCGCCGCATGAGCAGCCGCGCGTCCGAAGCCGAGGTGCGCCGTTGGGTGGAAGGCCTCGGCCTCTAGCGTCCCTCGGCGGACGCGACGGCGCGGGCGAGGGCGGCGGCGGTTTCGGCGACCGACCCCAGCGGAAGGCCGCCGTAGCTGACGACGAACGACCGGACGTCAGCTGGCACGGCCGGCTCCAGCGCGACGCCCGGCGCCTTGCCGTCGCCCGCTCCGCCTGCCGCATCCCCGTCCTGCGCGCCCGCTTCCCCTCCCAGGCGAAACGCCGAGAGCGGGGCGAGCGCCACGCCCTCCTGCCGCGCCGCGGCGACGAGGCGCTCCTCCGAGGCGGGCGAGGCGACGCGCAGCAGGAAATGCAGGCCGGCGTCGGCCCCCTCGACGGTCATCCTATCGCCGGCCGGCGAGGCGGCCAGCGCCTCCACCAGCGCGCCCTTGACCGCGCGGTAGTGGCTGCGCATGCGGTTGACGTGGCGCTCGAAGTCGCCGTGCTCGATAAAGCGCGCCAGCACGAGCTGCTCCATCGTCGACACCGTGCACGAGTAGAAGCCGAGCGCGCTTCGGAACCGCTCGGCCAGATGCGCGGGCAGCACCGCGTAGGCGATACGGAACGAGGGCCCCAGGCTGCGAGCGAAGGTGTTGACGTAGACGACGCGGTCGACGGCGTCGATGCTCTTCATGGCGGGGATGGGACGGCCTGCCAGGCGGAACTCGCAGTCGTAGTCGTCCTCCACCAGGTAGCGGCCAGGCTCCTCGGCGGCCCAGCCCAACAGCTCGTAGCGGCGGCTGACGGGCGTGACGAGCCCCGTGGGGAACTGGTGCGACGGCATGAGGTGCGCCACGCTCGCGCCCGACGCCCGCAGGGCCGCGACGTCCATGCCGGCCGCGTCCATCGGCACGTGGGAAAGCGGCACGTCGTTGGCCCGGTAGATGCTGGTCAGACGCGGATAGCCTGGATCTTCCACAGCGAAGCGGCGGGTTCGCCCCAGCAGCTGGACGATCAGGTTGTACACCGTCTGCGAACCCGACGCGACGACGATCTGCGCCGGATCGGCCTCGAGGCCGCGGAAAGCGCGCAGATGCGCGGCCAGCGCCTCGCGCAGCCTGAGCGAGCCGAACGCCGACGTCTCGCCGAGCAGCGTGCGCTCGGACTCGTGGGCCAGCACGTCGCGCAGCGTCTTCGCCCAGAGCGCGTAAGGGAAGAGGCCGGTCGCCACCGAGCCGGCAGCCAGGTCGGCGACGAGGGGGCAGGCGGCGTCATCGGGGCGTGCGCCATCCCGCACCGAGGCGCTGCCCGCTTGCGCCACGGCGCCTGCCGCCGCAGCGCCCCTCGCCGCATGTCCCGCCACGCCCGTTCCCGCCATCGAGCCCGAGACGCCCGCCCTCGCGTCCGTCGCAGCGCCGGCTGCCTCCGCGCGCGCTGGCGCTTCCGTTCCCGCGCCGCCTTCCAGCGTTCCGCCGCCGCTTCCCCGCCGCATCGCCTGCGGCAGCGCGAGCGGGTTCGCGAAGTAGCCCGTGCGCGGCACGGACCGCACGTACCCCTCGGCCACGAGCTGGGTGTAGGCGCCCTCCACGGTGATGAGGCTCACCCCGAGGTGCTGCGCGAACGCGCGCTTCGAAGGCAGCTTCGCGTATGCCGGGATGGCGCCCGACTCGATGTCGCGCCGGATGCAGCGGTAGAGGTGGCCGTACAGGCTTTCCTCGCCGCGATCCTCGAACGAGTACGTGAGCACGCCGCGTCCCTTCCTTTCCGCAGCCCTCCGCCTAGCCTTCCACGTTGCGCTTGGCGCTCCATGGTGCACATTTCGCTTCGCGCATTCCGCCTCCCGCGCTCAGCGTTTTGCGCTCCACGGTTCGTGCCTCGCGTCTGGCCCTGTATCTGACCCTATCAAGTTTATCGCTTTTGGACATACTAGCATAGCCACCGGACGTCTATTCTCGAACGGATTCGAAACCGTCACGAACGAACCGCCGCATGGCGGGGAACGGAGGCCCACCGATGGCAGGAACCGACAGCGCGCAGGAAAGGCGCATGCTCAACCGATCGCTCGCCCAGATGCTCAAGGGCGGCGTCATCATGGACGTGACCACCCCCGAGCAGGCGCGCGTCGCCGAGGACGCCGGCGCGTGCGCCGTCATGGCGCTCGAGCGCATCCCCGCCGACATCCGCGCGGCCGGCGGCGTGTCGCGCATGAGCGACCCCGCCATGATCAGGGGCATCCAAGAGGCCGTGAGCATCCCCGTCATGGCGAAGTGCCGCATCGGGCACTTCGCGGAGGCGCAGATCCTCCAGGCCATCGGCATCGACTACGTCGACGAGAGCGAGGTGCTCTCCCCCGCCGACGACGTCCACCACATCGACAAGAACGCGTTCGCCGTGCCGTTCGTGTGCGGCGCGCGCGATTTGGGCGAGGCGCTGCGCCGCATCGCGGAGGGCGCCACGATGATCCGCACGAAGGGCGAGCCGGGCACGGGCGACATCGTGCAGGCCGTGCGCCACATGCGCCTGATCATGAGCCAGATCCGCGCCGTGGCCGGCATGGCCGACGACGAGCTGTACGAGGAGGCGAAGCGCCTGCAGGTGCCCATGGAGCTGCTGCGCGAGGTGCACGAGGCGGGTGCGCTTCCCGTGGTGAACTTCGCAGCCGGCGGCGTGGCCACGCCGGCCGACGCCGCCCTCATGATGCAGCTGGGCGCCGAGGGCGTGTTCGTAGGCTCGGGCATCTTCAAGTCGGGCGACCCGGCCAAGCGCGCGCGGGCCATCGTGCAGGCCGTGACGAACTACGGGGACGCCGAGCTCTTGGCGGCGCTCTCCGAGGACCTGGGCGAGGCCATGGTGGGCATCAACGAGCACGAGATCGACGTGCTCATGGCCGAGCGCGGAAAGTAGGCGCCATGGAACGGACGCCCGGAACGGGCGCGCAGCCGGAACGGGGACGCGCCTTTGCGGCTGCCCGGCACGCGGACGGTGCAAGCAGGACGGTCGCCGCTGTCAGAGCGACCGGCGGCGGCGCGCCTTCGCACCGCCGCCCCATCGTCGCCGTGCTGGCGGTGCAGGGAGCCTTCGTCGAGCACGAGCGCAAGCTGGCGCAGCTGGGCGCGAACTGCGTCGAGCTGCGTCAGCGGCCTGACTTGGAGAAACCCTTCGACGCGCTCGTGCTCCCCGGCGGCGAAAGCACCGTGCAGGGCAAGCTGCTGCGCGAGCTGGGCATGCTGGAGCCGCTGCGCGAGCGCGTCGCCGGGGGCCTGCCCGTGCTCGCCACCTGCGCCGGCATGATCCTTCTGGCCGAGCGCGTCGCGCAGGGCGACGGGCCGTACCTGGCCACCGTCCCCATGACCGTGCGCCGCAACGCCTACGGCCGCCAGCTCGACAGCTTCCGCACCGAAGGCGAGGTCGCGGGCATCGGGCAGGTGCCGATGACGTTCATCCGCGCGCCGTACGTGGAGTCGGTGCGCCCGGGCGCCGAGGTACTGGCCGAGATCGACGGCAAAGCGGTGGCCGTCCGCAGCGGCAACCAGCTGGCCCTCTCCTTCCATCCCGAGCTCGACATCTCGGACGCCGTGCACGAAGCGTTCCTGGGGATGATCGGGCAAGGCGCAAAGCCCGGCCGTCAGTCCTTGACGACCACGCCCAAACGCCGGGCGATGCCGGCGGCCTGGTAAAGATCCATCGTGCAGCCGGAAAGCTCGCCCATGGCGTCCGACAGCACGATGTCGGCCAGCTGGCAGGCGGTCAGGTCGACGCCGGCGAGCGAGGTGCGAAAGAAGCTCGTGCCCGCGAAGCGCACGTCGTCGAACGCGACGCGCTTGAGGCGCGCCTCGGCGATGTCGGCATGCGAGCAGTCGGTGGCGCGCGCCGCGAAGTCTTCGAGCCGCGCCTTCGCAAGCGACGCATAGGCGAACGTCGAGTCGCCTGCCTCCACCCGACGCAGGACGGCCTCGAAGAGGTTCGCGCCGGTGAACTTGCACGAAGAGAAGGTGCAGCGCGTGAAGTTCGCTTCGGAGAAGTCGGCGTTCGAGAAATCGCAGCCAGAAAAGGCCACGTCGGAGAACAGGGCGCGCGAAAAGTCACAGCCGGCGAACCGACAGTCCCGCACGCGCGACTCGGCCATCTCGAGCAGCGAGAAGTCGGTTCCCGACGCGTCGTCGCCCTCCAAGAGGACGTGCGCGACGACGGGGTCCCCGCAGCACTCGCGCTCGATCCATGCAGCGAGGCCGTCCGCACACGCAAGCTCGCCCGGGATCGCAGGCGACGCGGACGCGGGACGCCGGGCGGCGTGCGGGGCGGCAGGGTTGACGGACATGGGCGGCCTCCTTCTTTCGGACGTCCATTCTACCCGAAGCGCGCCAGCAGCGCCGGGATAGAGGCGCGGCCGGCCGCCGGCCGACCCTTACCGCGCCTCGACGGCGCCGGCCGGGCAGACCTCGCGGCAGCGGCCGCAGCGCAGGCAGTGCTCTTGGACGATGCGGGCACGGCCGTCTTCGCCGAGGACGATGCAGCCCTGCGGGCAGGCGTCCACGCACGTTCCGCAGCCGATGCAGCCCGCGCCCACGACGAAGCCGTCGCGTTCGACGGGTTCGCCGCCCAGCGTGAACGAGGCGCGCAGAAGCGGGTAGCGCCCGAGGTCGAAGTACTCGCCCTGGCCGTGTTCCACAAAGAACGCCTCCAGCACGTAGCGCGCATCGCCCGGATAGAGCTCGGCCATGGACGGGTTCAGCTCGAACACGCGGTCGACGAGGCGGCGCTGTTCGGCAGGGTCGTCGGGGTGCTCCACCGGGCCGCGCAGCCGGCAGGTGCGGAAGTCGGACGTCTGACCCACGATCGCCACGAAGCGCGTGCGCATGACCTGGTCGTAGAACGCCTTGCCGCGGGAGGCCACGAAGTAGAGCCGGCCTTCGTCCACCATCATGACGTCGACGACCCGCACCGCGGGAAGCCCGTCCTCGTCCACCGTCGCGAACGCCACGTCGCGCACGTCGCGCAGGAACTGCAGGCAGAAGCCCGCGTCGATGCGCAGGTCGCCGGCCTCGTCGCGCCGCAGCGCCGTCGGGGGCGCTCCCTCCCCCACACCCTGCGCGCAACAGGCCCCTTCCGTGCAGCCCTCCCCGTTCCCAGCGCCTTCGTCCATGCTTTCGCTCCTTTCGTCCATCGGCCCCGCCGCCTTCCTTGGTTCTTCGGCTTTCCTTGGTTCTTCGGCCTTCCTCGGTTGCCCCGCCTTCGATCACTCCGCGCCCGCGAGCAGCGGCCAAAGCGCGGCCACGTCGCCCTGCAGCTCCACGCCGCGGCGCACGCCTGCGTCCGCGATGCGGGCGTCGTCGCGGTTCAGGCGCACGAGCGGCGCGTAGAAGGCGCGCGCCAACGCCTCGAATGGCAGGCGTATGATGCCGGGCGTGTTCCAACCTACGCCCAGTTCCAGAAGCACGGTGGGCCGCCCGCGCATGTCCTCGACGAAGCGCAGGTAGCGGTCCTGCGCGGCGTGCCAGTCCACGTTCTCCACGAAGTGCCCGTCCACGCGCAGGTGCACGGCCATGGGGCCGCCGCACACGGGACAGCGCGGCACCAGGGCGCTCGGAACAAGGCAGTCCTCGGTCTGCGCGATCATCTCGGCCGCGAGCGCGCGGTTCGGATAGAGCGTGTCGTGGCAGCCACGCGCGCACTGGTTGAGCCCGTAATCGCCTTGGGTGGCGAACACGCGCTCGGGCGGGAAGCCCGCCTTCTCGAACTGCCCGTCCACGTTCGTGGTGACGACGAAGCAGTCGCGGTCGCGGGCGTACTCCCACAGCGCCTGGTACAGCGGCAACGCCGGCGGTTCGTGCCGGTTCGTCCACACGTGGCGCGCCCAGTAGGCCCAGCGCGCCTCTTCCGAAGGGAACGGATAGAAGCCCGCCGTGTACATGTCGGTCAGCCCGTACATCGCAATGAACGGGGCGAAGTTGCGCTCGAAGCGTTCGCCTTCGTACACGAGCCCCGCCGCGGCCGACAGCCCCGCTCCCGCGCCCACGAGCACGCGGTCGGCGTCGCGCAGGAGCGCGGCGGCGCACTCGACGTCCTGGCTGGCTGGACCGGGGGGCAGCACGCCTGGCGCGGCCGCGCTGCAGGAGGGCGCACCGGCCGTCACCGCGCGTTCCTGTTCCTTGTCGCTGGTCACGACATGCCCGCCTTTCTTTCGCCACGGTGCCCGAACGCCCTTTTGCCTGCCGCTAACGCGCTTCGACGCGCGCCGACGCCAGGGGCCCTGCCCATGCCCGCAGCCAGTCGGCAGGCAAGGCGTTCGCCGGTTCGACTTCATGTCATAGGACACTTTAGTATCGCGTATACTGGACCGCAAGTACGATCTTTCTGCATACCCGGTATCCGAATGGAAAGCAGACAGAAAAGGAAACGGCCGAGGAAAGGCCGACGAAACCGGCGGCCTTTCCCAGCGGCGTCGAGGCGCCGGCCTCGAAACGGCGGCCGAGGAAGGAGCGCCCATGTCCCAAGACCTGTTCGGCATCTGTCCGTACGTCACGGCGCAGCAGGTGCTGCGGGGGAAGTGGTCCATCGTCGTCCTCCATCAGCTGGAAGACGGCCCCGTGAGGTTCAACGAGCTGCAACGCCGCCTCCCCGACATGACGCACGCCACGCTGGCAAAGCAGCTGCGCTCGCTGGAGGGATACGGCGTCGTCGTGCGCACGGAATACCCGCAGGTGCCTCCCAAGGTGGAGTACGCCTTGAGCCCGCTCGGGCAGGAGTTCCGCCCCGTCCTGGCCCAGTTCGAGGCCTGGGGGCAGCGCTGCATCGAGCACCTGAAAGAGAGCGGCGAGACCAAACGGCCGTGAAGGCCGCCCGATGGGCACCGACGCGAGGCACAGGCGAGCGCGACGGCGCCAAACGCCTTGACAGCCGCCATCAGAGCAAGAAGGCGCCAGGTCAGCCGGAAGCTATGCGTTCGTGCCGCGCAGCAGCAGCTCCTGGCGCGCCCTCGTGCGCGCTCGCAGCACGTCGGCACCAGGCAGGACCACCCGGCTCGCCTCCACGAGCGCCTCCAGTTCGCGCCGCGAGACCCCCAGCTTGCGCCTCAGCACGTCGGCCAGCCGGACGCCGAGCGCGCCGTCGGCTTCGACGACCACCCGGCAATCCCCGCCGTCCCAGCCGGCCCCCTCGACGGTGAACGCCGTCGTCCCCCGCCGCGCGCCGTTGTGCTTCAGCAGCGAGACGTCGAGCGCGCACGCGAGCGCCAACTCCGGATCGTTTCCGGAGAACCGCTCGAGCAGCCCGCCGTCCAAGGACTTCGCGCCTCTGCGGCTCGTCACCGCGCAGTTCCATACGGAGCCGCACGTCGTGCAGCGGTAGACGAGCCACACGTCCAGGCGTTTCTTCTGCGCGTTCACGCGGAACTGGCCTGTCGAGGCGAACGCCGCCTCAGCACCGCAGGCGCCACAGGGGCGCAAGGCCGTCGGCGCGCCGGCCGCGGCCACGCGCCATCGTATCGTTTTCATGGTGGAAAGCACCTTCCTTTGCGATTCGGTCACATGCGAAAAGGAAGGTGCGCACAGGCGGCACCACGCCGTTGTTCAGCTTTTTCATAGGAAACCTCTCTGATTGCCGTCGATCTCAACCGGTCGAAGCCGTCACGAAATGGCCGCGCGCCAAGGCGGGCGGCTCGTCGGACGGGCGCTGTGCGTGGAGCTTATCGGTTGGGAGGAGTCGTCATGCGAGAGGCCTTTCGAGGTGCGGACGGGTCGCGCGCCGCGACCCGGATCCGCCATCATAGCGAACCCGGACGCGCGCGTCAAACCCCCGCCCTCGACGCTCTTCCTTCAGGTACAATGAGCGCATGGAAGATTCTGCACGCATACTGGTCATCGAGGACGACGTCGACATCAACGACGTGGTGGCCGCCTCCCTCAGGAAGACGGGATACGTCTGCGTGCAGGCGTTCTCGGGCAGCGAGGCACGGCTTCTGCTGAAGACGGCCGCAGCCGAAGGCGAGGCGCCGTTCGATCTGGTCATCACCGACCTCATGCTGCCGGGAGCGTCGGGCGAAGAACTGGTGCGCGCCATCCGCGCGAACAGCGACGCCCCCGTCATCGTGGTGTCGGCCCGCTCGGACGCCGCTGACAAGGTGGCGCTGCTGAAGCTGGGCGCCGACGACTACCTGACGAAGCCCTTCGACCTGGACGAGCTGCATGCACGCGTAGCGGTGCAGCTGCGTCACGCAGCTCGCGGAGCCGGGCGCGCCGCGGGCGTGCTGCGCTTCAAGGACTGGACGCTCGATCCGGAGGCCCGTACGCTCGCGGCGGCGGGCGAGCCGGTGAAGCTCACGCGCTTGGAATTCGGCATCGTGGAGGCCCTCGTGCGCCGGCCGAAAAAGGTGTTCACGAAGCGCGAACTGTTCGAGGCGGCCTGGCACGAGGAATGCTTCGTCGAGGACAAGGCCGTGAACGTGCACGTGAGCAACATCCGCGGCAAGCTGAGGGCCTCCGGCACCGACGCCTACATCGAAACCGTCTGGGGCATCGGCTTCAAACTGGCAGAGTGAGGCGCCGCGCATCTTAACCCTTTCTTAACGATTTCAAGGCCGATTGCTGAACACCTCTTCCGTATCGTGGTTGGCAGGCAGAAACGACACGATACGGAAAGGAGCGCGACGTGGACGTAGTAGAAACCTACGGGCTTATGAAGACGTTCGGCGGCAAGACGGCCGTCGACCACTTCGACATGCACGTCAACCAGGGCGACATCTACGGGTTCGTAGGCCGCAACGGCGCAGGCAAGACCACGGTGATGAGGATGCTGGCCGGACTGGCGGAGCCGAGCGGAGGCGAGGTGCGCGTGTTCGGCACGTCGCCGCGCGAGGCGGGAACGTCGCGACGCATCGGCGTGCTCATCGAGGCGCCGGGGCTCTACGGCACCATGAGCGCGTACGACAACATGATGCTGAAAGCGCTCGCGCTCGGCCTGGTGGACCCCAAGGCGAAGGTGCGCGACCTGCTCGAATTCACCGGCCTCGGCCAGGTGGGCAAAAAGAAGACGAAGCAGTTCTCCATGGGCATGAAGCAGCGCCTGGGCCTGGCGCTCGCGCTTTTGGGCGACCCCGACCTGCTGTTGCTCGACGAGCCGCTGAACGGCCTGGACCCCGAAGGTGCCCGCGAGATCCGCCGCCTCATCATGCAGCTGAACGACCAGCGCGGCATCACCGTGGTCATCAGCTCGCACGTGCTGGAGCAGCTGGGCAAGATGGCCACGCGCTACGGCGTCATCCGCGAGGGCCACATGGTCCGCGAACTCACCGCCGCCGACGTCGACCAGGAATGCAGCGACTTTCTGCAAGTGGAGGCCGCGAACCCGACGCTCGCCCTAGCCGTTTTGCAGGAGCGCTTCCCCAACCTGCGCTTCCAGTCCATGCCCGACGCGTCCATCCGCGTGTTCGGCGCGGCAGACGCGGGAGCGGTGGGCGCGACCCTCAACGAGCAGGGCATCGCCGTGCAGGGCCTGTATGCGCACAAGCGCGACCTGGAGGAATTCTTCGTGGAGATGATGGGGGCTGAGTACCGTGGCTAATATCTTGAGAATGGATCTGTACCGGCTCGTCCACGGGAAGTCGTTGTGGATCATGCTCGCCATCGTTGTGGCTATATCGGTCATGTCCGTGGGAATGATGGCCTATATCGCCGGCCCCGAGTTCGCCGCGACGTTGCAATCGGCGAGTGCGAACGGCCCGGGCAGCTTCCACGTCGGGATTGCCGTCGAGGGCAGCCCCGACGCGAGCGACTTGGAAGACATCGCCGAAGCGGGCTCGATGATGACGAGCGGGATGACGGCCGAAGCGCTCGTTGGCACGATGTTTCTCAACGGCGGCGGACTCGCGGTGATCTTCGTCATCTTCATCGCCATCTTCCTGACGGCTGAGTTCGAGAGCGGCTTCAGCAAGAACGTGTTCACCGTGCAGCCGAACCGCCTTGCGTTTTTGGCGGCGCGCACCATCGAAGTGGTCGTGCTGGCCGCGGCGTTCACGGTGGTGACCACCGTCGCAACGATTGCCATGGCATTCGCAACGGGCATCGTACTCGCTCCGCTGCAACCGGTTGACCTTCTGCTTTGGGGCGCTCTGGTCACCCTTGGGCTGGCAGGCTTCGGCATGCTCACCGCGCTGGTGGCATGGGTGACGCGCAAGATGACGGCGAGCCTCGTGGCGGGCATCCTGCTGGGAGCCGGCCTCGCGACCCTGCTGGTGCAAGGCTTCGTGCTGCTGGTGCCGAGCGCCTCGTTCCTCGCGAACTTCACGCTGAGCGCCTGCCTGGCCTCGCTTTCCCACGGCGTGGGAGCGGCAGCTATCCTCAGCTCGCCCCACATCGCGCTGGTGTCCTTCGCGTTCATCGCCCTCTGCGCCGTGGCCGGCGGCATCGCGCTGCAGAAGAAGGACATCTAAACCATGAGTCCGATGGCCTGCCTCATCATCGTCGTCCTCGCGCTCGCTGTTGTGGTGCTGGCGGTGCAGCTGGTCCGCTCGGAGAAGGAGCTGCGCGTCATCGCGCGGTTCCTGGCCGAGCGCGACACGGCAAGCAACGCCCGCGTGACCACGGCGGTGCACACGCGCGGGTTCGTGCGGCTGGGGCAGGCCGTCAACCGGCTCATCGACCGGCACCAGGGCGAGCGGATCGCCGCCGAAGAGGGAAAGCGCGACCTGCGGCGCGGGCTCACGTACCTTTCGCACGACATCCGCACGCCCCTCGCCGGCGCACAGGGCTACGCGCAGCTCGCGGCGGCCGAGGAAGACGCCGCGGCGCGGGCGCGTTACCTGGAGGTGGTGGCACGCCGCCTCGACGACGTGGAGGGCCTGCTCGACCAGCTGTACGCCTACGCGCAGGTGCAGGACCCCGACTACCGGCTGGAGCGGGAGCCCATCGAAGTGGGCGAGGTGCTGGCCGAAGCGCTCGCGTCGCTCTACCCGCAGTTCAAGGAGCGCGCATGGGTACCGGCCATCGAGCTGGGGGATCAGCCGCTCGTCGCGTCGTCGAACGCAGACGCGCTCGCGCGCATCTTCCGCAACCTCGCGGTGAACGCCCTGCGCTACGGGAGCGCCGCGCCGCGCATCGTGGTCTGCGGGCGCACCGTAACGTTCGCGAACCACGTGGCCGACCCTGCCGGCCTCGATGCGGAGCGCCTGTTCGAGCGCTTTTACCAGGGCGATCGCGCGCGCTCGGGCGACGGCAGCGGCCTCGGGCTGGCCATCGTGGCCGAGCTCGCCCATGCGCTCCGCATCGGGTTGGAGGCCCGCATGGAGGGCGACGAGCTGTCCGTGTCACTGACCTTCCCCTAGCGGCCTGCGGCCCGCATGCCGAGGGGTACGGGCGGGCCGCGGAGAAGGCCCGATGCGGGAGGCTGCTTCGCGTACGCCGCGTGGCTCTTCCGAGGCGAAGCCGCTAGCGCCGCGCCGGCTCTCCCTCGTCGGGCGCTGACGTCGCCTGCGCCTCTGCGGCCGTCGCCGCGATCTGCGCGCCCATCCGGCCCGCGGCGGCCTCCTGCCCGGGCGCCGCCGCGCCCGGGCATCCCGCGCACGCGCCCGTACCCGTCCCGGCGCACCCTGCGCAGCCGCCGAGCCCGGCGCCCGAGCGGCGCCGACGCGCCATGCGGCACAGCGCCAGCGCGACGCCCGCTGCCAGCGCAGCCGCCACGACGGCCGTCCACGCGGCCGCGGGAGGCAGCCCCGCGAGCGAGCCCGCGCCGCGCACGGTGAGCGCGGCCACCCACGCCACCGCGAACTGCCCGAACACCATGCCCAAGGCCCAGCGCCCGCCCAACTCGCGCCTCACCGACGCGACCGCTGCTATGCACGGCGTGTACAGCAGGCAGAACACCAGAAGCCCGAGCGCCGCGAGCGGCGTGATGGCGGCCACGAGCGCCTCCGTCGACCCGAACAGCACCGACAGCGTGGACACGACGCTCTCCTTCGCCATGACGCCCGTGACGAGCGCCGTGGAGACGCGCCAGTCGGCGAACCCGAGCGGTGCGAACACGGGAGCGATCCAGCCCGCCACCACGGCGAGCATGCTGTCCGCCGAATCGGCCACCACGTTCAGCCCGAAATCGAAGGTCTGCAGGAACCAGATGACGATCGTCGCCACGAAGATGATCGTGAACGCGCGCTCCAAGAAGTCCTTCGCCTTCTCCCACAGAAGCTGGCCCACGTTGCGGGGGCTCGGCATGCGGTAGTTCGGCAGCTCCATGACGAACGGCACGGCCTCGCCCGCAAACAGGCTCTTCCGTGCGATCAGCGCCGCGAGCACGCCCACCGCCATGCCGCCGAAGTACAGCCCCACCATGACGAGCGCCCCGCTCTCCGGGAAGAACGCCGCCGTGAAGAACGCGTAGATGGGCAGCTTGGCCGAGCAGCTCATGAACGGCGTGAGCATGATGGTCATCTTGCGGTCGCGCTCCGACGGCAGCGTGCGCGACGCCATGACGGCCGGCACCGTGCAGCCGAATCCCACGAGCATGGGCACGATGGAGCGGCCCGAGAGCCCGATCTTGCGCAGCAGCTTGTCCATGACGAACGCCACGCGCGCCATGTAGCCGGAGTCCTCCAGAAGCGACAGGAAGAAGAACAGCGTGACGATGGTGGGCAGGAAGCTCAGCACGCTGCCCACGCCGTTGAACACGCCGTCCACCACGAGCGACTGCAACACCCCGTTCACCTGCCCCGCCGCGAGCGCGCCGCTCACCGCGTCCGTGAGCGTGCCGATGCCGGCGTCCAACAGCTCGGAGAGCCATGCCCCCACCACGTTGAACGTGAGCCAGAACACGAGCGCCATGATGGCCACGAACGCAGGGATGGCCGTGAACGTGCCGGTGAGCAACCTGTCGAGCGCCATGCTGCGCGCGTGCTCGCGGCTCTCGCGCGGCTTGACCACGCACTCGTCGCACACCTTCCCGATGAAGGCGAACCGCATGTCGGCGATGGCGGCCGCGCGGTCCAGGCCGCGCTCGGCCTCCATCTGGCGCACGATGTGCTCCAGCATGTCCTTCTCGTTCTGGTCGAGCCGCAGCTTCTCCAGCACGAGCGGGTCGCCCTCGGCCAGCTTGCTCGCGGCGAACCGCACGGGAATGCCGGCACGCTCGGCATGGTCGCCCACGAGCGCCATGATGCCGTGCAGGCAGCGGTGCACCGCTCCCCCATGCGCGTCGGCCGCGCAGAAGTCCTGGCGCACGGGCGGCTCCTGGAACCGCGCGACGTGCAGCGCGTGGTCCACAAGCTCGGAGATGCCCTCGTTCTTCGAGGCCGAGATGGGCACCACGGGGATGCCCAACAGCTGCTCCATCTCGTTCACGCGGACGGTGCCGCCGTTGCCCTCCACCTCGTCCATCATGTTCAGGGCCAACACCATGGGCACGCCCAGCTCCAAAAGCTGCATGGTCAGATACAGGTTGCGTTCCACGTTCGTGGCGTCCACGATGTTGATGATGCCGCGCGGGTGCCCTTCCAGCAAAAACTGCCGCGTGACCACCTCCTCGCTGGAGTATGGCGACATGGAGTAGATGCCCGGCAGGTCCGTGACCTGCGCTTCCGCATGGCCGCGGATGCGCCCGTCCTTGCGGTCCACCGTGACGCCGGGGAAATTGCCCACGTGCTGGCTCGATCCGGTGAGCTGGTTGAACAGCGTGGTCTTGCCGCAGTTCTGGTTGCCCACGAGCGCGAACGTCACGGGCTCGCCCTCGGGCAGCGGATGCTCGTCGGCCTTGTCGTGGAACCGACCGCCCTCGCCGAGGCCGGGGTGCGGCAGCGGCTTCTGCTCGTCGAAGAGGCGCCGCATGCGCGTTCCGCCGCGGCCGTCGGCGACGGCGCGCTCGTCCTCCACCTCGATCCGCCGCGCGTCGTCGAGGCGCAGCGTCAGCTCGTAGCCATGGACGCGCACCTCCACGGGGTCGCCCATGGGCGCGTGCTTCACCATGGTGACGTCGACCTGCGGGATGATGCCCATGTCCAGGAAGTGCTGGCGCAGCGATCCCTCGCCGCCGACCGCGACCACCGTGGCCGTGTGCCCGAGGGGAAGGTTGTTCAGCGTGCTCACGTTCTCGTCTCCTCGCGACGTCGGCGATCGCCCCTCGCCGACACCGTTAGCCATCGTTTACTTTCAAGAACCATAGTAGCGCTTCTCGACGGGGATGGCACGAAGAAGTTTTCCTTGGCGAACGGATTGCGGGAGTGCCGGACGGGACGCACGCGGATCCCGGCAGCCGGCGATCGGCAGGTGCGCGCCCGGGCGGACGCCTGCCCTGGCGCGCCTCGGCCGATCAGGCGAACGCGACGGCAGCCGCCAGGACGCCCGAAGCCAGGCCCGCGGCCGCGAGCGGCGCCGCTCCCGCCACGAACGAGGGGAACGGCGCCAGGTTGAAGTAGAGCACGTAGCACGCCAGGCAGCCCGCCGTCACCGCCACGGCCATGAGCGCGAGCAGCGCCGCCTCCGCCCCTCCAAAGGCGCCCGCGCCGAAGAGGGAGTCCACCACGCAGAGCTCGAGCACGAGCCAGCCGGTGAACAGGACGAGCTCGGTCGTGACGGGCCGGTGGAAGAAGCGCGTCGTGACGAGCACGAGCACGACGTACGCGACGATGCCGCCGGCCGCGATGGCCCAGACGGGCACGCCGCGCGTCATCGCGGGCACGAGGCCGCCGACGCCGCGCACCGTGAGCACCACGCCCGTGATGCCGAGCACGGCCGCGCCCACGATGCACGCGACGCCCACCGCATAGAGCGCGCCGGCCGCCTTCGGAAGGCGCGGGTTGAAGAAGACGAGCCACCAGGCCAGATAGAGAACCGTGCACGCCACGAGCGCGACGTGCCCCCAGATCAAGCTGGCGCCCTGAGCCGCAATGCCCGGTTCTGCCATGGATGCCTCCTTGCCTCGCGCTGCCTTTTCCCTCGCAGTATACGCCGGCCGCATCATGCGGGCGCGACCGACGCGACGGCCGTCAGCGAACCGGCATGCGCCTGGCAGGGCGGCCGTCGCCACAGCCGGCATTCGCAGCCGTCAGGCCAGGCCGAGCTCCGCAAGCGCCCCTTCGATGGAGTCGCCCTCGCCGATCTCGCGCACGGCGCGGCAAGGGTTGCCGTACGCGAGCGTGCGCGGCGGCACGTCCTTCGTCACCACGCTGCCCGACCCAACGACGGCCCCGTCCCCGATGGTCACGCCCGGGTTCACCGTCACGTTCGCACCGATCCACACGTCGTTGCCCACGGTGATGGGCAGGTTGCGCTCCCAAAGGTGCGGCGTGCCGTCGGCGTCCGCGCGCAGCGCCCGCTCGCGGGCGAGCAGCGGATGGAGCGGCGTCGCGAACGTGCAGCCCGGCCCCACCCACACGTCGTCGCCGAACTCGATGCGCGCGCCGTCCAAAAACGTGCAGTTGAAGTTGAAGAAGCAGTTGCGGCCCATGAACGTCTGGTAGCCGTAGTCCACCTGCGCGCCAAGCGACACGTCGGTGCCTTCGCCCAGCCGTCCGAACAGGCCGCGCAGCAGATCGACGCGTTCTTCGGCCGAAAGCGCCGGATCCGCGTTGAACCTCAGCATGACCTCGCGCGCATGGATGCGGTCGCGCTCGAGCACCGCGTCGGCCGCATCGAACCAGTTCCCCGACGCCATCTGCGCCCGGGGATCGGCGGTTTCAGTCCTCATACCAGTCTCTTTTCTGCGTATAAGATCATCGGAGCGAGCAAGCCCACGAAACAAGGCGGTCTTCAACCTCTTCCCAGGCTTCCTCACCAACGCCTCTACCAGCTCAGTCGACCGCTCTGCGGGTTCCTCAATGTGCGGGCTCTTCGTCATCGCGTGTCCTTTCGCTCTTTCGTGTCGCCGCTATTCTACCTCGGGCACGATCTCTTCGACGAACCAACGCGGGCCCTCGTGGAAGAGGAACGTGCGTGCGCGGCCGACCAGCACGTCGTAGCGCACGCCGGCGCCGCCCACCTTGAGCGACGCGCACGTGCGCACGCCGAGCACCGCGCGCACCGGGAACCGCCGTCCGTCGTGCCACACCACCGCACGCGGCACGATGCGTCCGTCTTCAAGAAACGTCGCCTCCACCTCCACATACCGCTTCCGCCGCGCCGCAATCCCCTGCACCATGCCGATTCACCCCCTTTCCCCCGATTACGGTAGGGGCACTTCCGAAGGTTATCGAACCTAAAAGTACCCGACCGGGTGCACCACGTTGTCGCGCTTGACGTCCAGGCCGAGCAGGGTCTCGTCCAAGAGCTCGGCGCCGCGCTGGATGCACGTGTTGCCAAAACGGCGGCGTAGCTCGTCGACGGTCTCGTCCAGGTCCTCGAGCATCCGCCGGCGCGCGTCGAAGCCCAGGTCCAGCTGCTGGGGTGCGTCTGCGGGCTCCAGGTTCGACGCGCGCACGTGCAGGCCGCGCAGCGGATGGTCCTCGTCGAGCGGCTCGCATCCCGCCAGCAGCTCCCAAGCCGTCCGCGCGATCTGGCCCGTCACGTTCGTCGCGCGCGGCAAGGTGGTCTGGCGGCCATAGCTGGTCAGGTCGCGCGCGTCGCGCACGCCGATCGACACGGTGGACGCGCGGAACCGCGCCTCGCGCAGCCGCTGCGCCACCGATTCCGCCAGCAGGTAGACGAGCGCCTTCGCATCGGCGGCACACGTGATGTCGTGCGGCGCGGTGAGTCCGTTGCCGAAGCTCTTGACGGTGCGGTCGACCTCGTTTCTCGCCAGGTCGTACGGCTTCACGGGCGTCGCGTCCTCGCCGCGGGCGAACGCGCGCAGCACCAGGCCCACCTTCCCCAGGCGGCGGCGCATGAGTTCGGGCGAGGCGCACGCCACGTCCCCGATGGTCTCGACGCCCGACGAATGCAGCTTGCGGGCCGTCGCGCGGCCCACGTACAAAAGGTCGCTCGCCGGCGCGGGCCACACGAGGTCGCGGTAGTTCTGCGGCGTGACGTGCGTGAGGGCGTCCGGCTTGCGGAAGTCGCTGCCGAACTTCGCGAATATCTTGTTCCACGAGATGCCGACGGACACCGTGCAGCCCAGCTCCGCCTTGACGCGGCCGCTGATCTCGGCCGCCGCGCGCACCGCGTCCCCGCCCAGAAGCGGCAGCGACCCCGTGAGGTCGAGCCAGCACTCGTCGAGGCCGAACGGCTCCACCAGGTCGGTGTAGTC
>CAJFVW010000183.1 GCA_904420575.1 uncultured Gordonibacter sp. | reverse complement strand
GTGACTCTGCTGGAGGGGTAGCCGCACCGGACGGCGGGCTTATGAGGCTGTCGGAAAAGTGCGCAAGATTCTTGACGGTACCTCGGAGGATTCGTGTCCCATGCGATCCGCGATGGCAACCGCGCTGAATCCCATGTGAATGAGCATTGAGACGTGGCTGTGCCGCAGGTCGTGGATGCGTATCCTCTTCACGCCGGAGAGCGCGCAGCCGCGCTCCATCTCTCGCCAAAGGTATGATTTGGTCACGCCCTCGAAGATCCTCTGGTCGCCAACAATCTTGAGCACCTCCTCGATGTAGAACCTCACCTCCTCGCAAAGGAAGTCCGATATGGCGATGGTGCGATAGGACTTCTTGGTCTTGGGAGGGCCAATGACATGCTCGCCGTTTCTCACGGCGAAAGACTTGTCGATAGTGAGCGTCCCGGCCTCGAAGTCGAAGTCGTCCGGCGTGAGCGCCAAGAGCTCGCCCTCGCGAATGCCGGTCCAGTAGAGGATCTCGAACGCGTAGAATGACCTTTCCTTGTCGCATACGGCGTCCAGGAACCTCTGGTATTCGGCCTTCGTCCAGATCGACATCTCGCCCGACTTCGACGTCCCCGCCTTCGAGAGCTTCTTGCAAGGGCTCGGCCCTATGCCGTAGTTTCGCTCCGCGTGGTTGAAGAGGGCGGAGAGCTCGTTGTTGAGCGTTCTTACGTATGTGGCGGAGAGCTTCTTGCCGTTGCCCTTCTCCTGCTCCTGTATCCATCCCTGCCAGTGGAGCACGTCCTTGGACGTGATTTCGCCGATGGCCTTTCCCTTGAAGAAGGGCGTGAGCCACTTCCTGAAGGCGTTCGACTTCAGCTCGTATGTGGACCAGCGGATACGGGGCTTAACATCGGCGAGATACGTATCGACGAAGTCCCCGAATGCGTAGCTCGCCGGATCCTGCGCGCGTTCCTGGAACCCGCGCTCGAAGGCGAGGGCCTCCGCCTCGCTGTCGAAGCCTCGCCTCGTCGTGTGCTTGAGCTCGCCCTTGTGGTCGCGATAGTAGAACGAGATGTACCATTTGCCGTTCTCCTGGTGATATGCAGCCATTTCAACACCTCCCCATGTTCTTGACCATGGAATCCTCTGTCTCAGCCTCAGAGGGGCTTACATCGCCTCTGAGGCCGTACATCATCTCTGCTAGCAGGTCGCAGGTGTCCAGTAGATGCTCGCTCGGGCTCTCGCCCTTGCGCAGCCGGTTCAGGTGTCGGCATACCTCACGCATCTCTTCGCGCAGGTTGCGGTACATGAGTGGAGAGGGCGTGACCGTCACCGTCCCCTCCAGAAGCTGCGTGACGATGTAGTCCTGCTTCGTCATGCCGGTGAGCGCGACCTTCCGGTCGATCGCCTCGGCGGTCTCGGGCGACACGCGGAAGCCGATGGTTATGGGACGCTCCCTGTCCTCGTTCCTACACGGCATCGTCATCGTCCCTGAAGTGCTGGAGGGCATCGGCCATCTTGCCCTGCGAGTCCGGGAACATGTGGCCGTAGCGAAGCGTTATCTCCTGGGACTCGTGCCCAGTGCGGTCCCCGATGGCCACGGCCGAGAACCCCATGTCGATCAGGAGCGACACATGCGAGTGCCGAAGGTCGTGGATCCTGATGATGGGAGCGCCGGTCTGGAGGCAGGCCTTTCTCATGATCGCCCTCAGCTTCGCATCGGTAAGAGTGGAGAAGAGTCTCTCGTCGTGAGCGAGCCCGGCATAGTTGTAGATGAAGTCGCGCACCTCGTCTCGCAGGAACTCCGGCAAGGCGATCGTGCGTACCGACTTGGGGGTCTTTGGCGGCGTGATGCGATCGATCCCCTTGAGGCGTCTGT
Organism: uncultured Gordonibacter sp.; assembly: GCA_904420575.1. GTDB lineage: Bacteria > Actinomycetota > Coriobacteriia > Coriobacteriales > Eggerthellaceae > CAJFUR01. The sequence continues at coordinate 6,526 of CAJFVW010000183.1, read as the reverse complement.
ACGATTTCGTGATCCGGAGCTCCGATGCCGCGAAGTCGAAATCGTCCGGCACGAGCGCCAGGAGCTCGCCCAGGCGAATCCCGGTCCAGTAGAGCAGCTCGAAGGCGATGAATGCCTCTCGGTCATCGAGGATCGCCTCGGAGAACTTGAGGTAGTCGTCCTTCGTCCACACGATGATAGACCGGGAGCTCTTCGAGCCTATGCCCGGAGCCTTCTTCATGGGGTTGGGCGAGAGCCCGTAGAACCGCTCCGCATGGTTGAGGACCGCCGCCAACGCGCAGTTGAGCGATCTGATGTAGGTCTCCGAGTACGGGTCGCCGTTGTCCTTGGTGTGAGTGAGGATGCCGTTTTGCCACTCAACTATGTCTAGCGTGGTGATGTCGCGCATCCTCTTCTTCCCGAATACGGGTATGACCTTGCCGTTGAGCATGTACTCACGGGTGTTGCGGGTATAGTCCCCGAGCTTCGGAGCCATGTCGGTGAAGTAGACGTCTACGAAGTCGGCGAAGGTCATGTCCATCGAGCCGTTTGCGCGGCTCAGGAACTGGCGCTCGAACGCGAGGGCGTCCTCCTCGGCATCGAAACCGCGCTTGCACTTGTGGTGACGCTTGCCGTAGATGTCCTCGTACCAGAACTGGCAGCTCCACTTCCCGCTCTTGTCCTGCTTCGCGCTCATTCGATGCCCTCCGATCCGCCGAAGTAGCGTCGCTCGAAGTAGTCCTTGCTCACGCGGCCGCTGCGGGTTATGAGACCCTTCTCCTCCAGCTCGGCGTTCAGCTTCTTGATCACACCGTAGGCGCTCGTGCGCGAGACGCCGAGGCGCTTGGCCACCTCGTCCGCCTTGAGCATTCTCATTTCTTCCATCTGGTTGCATCTCCTTCCAACAGTTCATATATGAACGGTTCATGTCAGGAGATACTATCAGTTCAAATATGAACTGTAAATACATTGCGTTCAGATTTGAACTGTTTTAGAATTCTCCTCACAAGCATTCGGGAGAGAGGTGCAATGAAGACCGGGGAGCTCATAAGGCGCTACCGCAAGCTCGCGGGCATATCCCAGGCGAAGCTGGGAGAGAAATCAGGTATGTCCGAGCCTGCCATCCGCAACTACGAGCTTGGCAACAGGACTCCGGGGCCCGAGCAGCTCCAGGAGATCGCGGCGGCTCTCGACATAGACCCTTCGGCCCTCGTCGGATACGAGGTCGACAGCGCTCGCGACGTCCTGAGCGTCCTCTTCCAGCTCTCGGACGAGTTCGGGCTCAAGCCCACCGAGGATGGGTCGATCGCGATCGACCCAAAGGCAAAGGGCGCTCCGAAGATGGTCCAAGCGATCAAGGCGTGGAAGCGTATGGAGGACAAGGCAGCCTCCGGAGAGATCAGCGACAAGGAGCTTGCGGAGTGGAAGGCTCGACTTCAGGTTTAGTAGCCAGCCCCGTAGCTCTTCTCTTTTACACCCGTGATTCCTAAGCGACGCCAGAATCGGCGTCGCTTTCTTATTCCCTGAGTCCATTTTCAGCAGCTTGTACTCACGACCGCAGAAACGAGCCTCTGACCTCGCAATCTCAAGAAGGTCTTCTACACCCGCATCGTTTACACCCCGGATTCGGCAGGTTTCCATTGCAGCGAGCGACGAGTGATGCTGCTCCGATCACCCACTGGCAAGGGTCAACATGGGCAGAATCAGTGCAAAATACAATCTCGCTTCGATTTTCTACACCCACTTCCTAGCTGGGTAAACTCGTTTTCAGACCCGCGAAAATGGGCGTGAGTACAAATTGAGATTGTAAAGGCCCGTTTCACCTGATTTCTATACCAAACCAAGCGTTGCGGGCGGCTTGCGCCCTGCCTGGCGCTAGCCAGCTTACGCCAGCTTTCGCCAACTGTGAACTTCTATGAACTTTTCAGGCAACAGAGAGTTATACATTGCAGCATCAAGCTGGCAAAACAAGACCCGCACCGAATAGCGCGGGTCTGAAATAGCCAAATCCAATCTCATAAGTTTTGCGAGTGGCTATCTATTTTCCTGTCAGAAAAGTTCAGAGATTTACACAAAAGTTCAAAGGAGTATGCTAAGCTAAATATATGCTCTGACCTGGGGTTTCACTCCCACTCTATCGTCGCGGGCGGCTTGCTCGTCACGTCGTACGCGACCCGGTTCACTCCCGGCACTTCGGCCACGATGCGGCCGCTTATCCGTCCCAGCACGTCGTAGGGGAGCTTGGCCCAGTCGGCGGTCATGGCGTCGGAGCTCTCCACGGCGCGCAGGATGATGGGGTAGCCGTACGTCCTTTCGTCGCCCATCACGCCGACGCTCTTGATGTCGGGCAGCACGGCGAAGTACTGCCACACGCGGCTCTCAGGGTCGCAGGCCGCGTTGTACTCGTCCAGCTCTTCGCGGACGATGGCGTCGGCCTCCTTCAGGATGGCCAGCTTGTCGCGCGTCACGGTGCCGATGATGCGGATGGCCAAACCTGGCCCGGGGAAGGGCTGGCGGTGCACGATGTGGTCGGGCAGCCCCAGCGTCGTTCCCAGAGCGCGCACCTCGTCCTTGAAGAAGTGGTCGAGCGGCTCGATCAGCTCGAACGAAACGCCTTCGGGGAACGGGATCAGGTTGTGGTGGCTCTTGATGGTGGACGCCTTGCCGCCGGTCTTGCGCGCGCCGCTCTCGATGATGTCGGGGTAGATGGTGCCCTGCGCCAGGAACTTCACGGGGCGCCCGCCCTCGGCCAGGTCCTGCGCCACCGCGAAGAACTCGTTCCAGAACTGGGAGCCGATGATGCGGCGCTTTTCCTCGGGTTCCACGACGTCGGCCAAAAGCGCGGCGTAGCGGTCCTCGGCGTGCACGTGCACGAAGTCCACGTCGAACTGCTTCGTGAACACTGCCTCCACTTCCTCGGGCTCGTCTTTGCGCAAGAGCCCATGGTTCACGAACACGCAGGTCAGCTGCTTGCCGATGGCCTTCGCACACAAAGCGGCCACCACTGACGAGTCCACGCCGCCAGACAGCCCCAATATCACGCGCGCATCGCCCACCTGCGCCCGTATCGCCTCCGCGGCGTCGTTGATGATCGAGTCCATCTTCCACGACGGCTCAAGTCCGCACACGCCGAACAGGAAGTTGCGCAGCAGCTCGTCGCCGCACGCGGTGTGCCGCACCTCGGGGTGGAACTGCGTCGCGTACAGCCGCCGCTCGGCGCATTCCATCGACGCCACGGGGCACGTGTCGGTCGAGGCCGTCACCACGAAGCCCTCCGGCACCTCGGCCACGGCGTCGCGGTGGCTCATCCACACGGTCTGCTCGGCCGGCGTCTCGCCGTACAGCAAGGAAGCGCCCCCGTCGCAGCGCCGCAGCGTGGCCGCCCCGTACTCGCCAACCTCCGTATGTCCCACGGTGCCGCCTAGCGTCACGGCCATGATCTGCTGTCCGTAGCAGAAGCCCAACACCGGAATGCCCAGCTCGAAGACCTCGGGGTCGAGGGACGGCGCGTCGTCGGCGTACACGCTCGCAGGTCCGCCCGACAAGATGATGGCCGCCGGCGCCAGCGCGCGCACCTCGTCGGCGGAAACGTCGCACGGCACGATCTCCGAGTATACGTGCAAGTCGCGTACGCGGCGCGCGATAAGCTGCCCGTACTGGGCTCCGAAATCGACGACGATGATTTTCTGGCTGGCAGGGGCGGTGCTCACGGGAGGCTCCTTCGGATTGGCTGCGGGCTGCGCCAGCGATATTGGCGCATAGACCCTCGTTGCTGAGAGGACATCTTACACGAAGCAGGGCCCTCCGAACTTTTCCGGATTGTTTCCAACCCGAAAATCCCACGTAGTTTGCACGGAACGACATCTCCCGCCGCCCTGCCGCGTGCTGTGGTGCACTCCGTCCCGCATCGTCCGGGATGCTTGGACGGCGTTGCCGGCGTGATACAATGTTCTCGTTGTCTTCCGGTCATCTTTAGAGAAAGTTGAAGCCATGTCCCTTCTCTCGCAATACGCCACCCACAAACCGGTGCTGGAGTTCTTCGGAACTGTCGAGCAGGCGGGTCGCATTCAGGCGAAGGCGTACGTGGCGCAGGCCTGCAAGCTTACCGACGCCGAAAGGCAGCAGGTCACGTCCACCGGCGTTCCCGTCTACCAGAGCCGTGCAGGCTGGGCCGTGTCCAACCTCTCCTCTGCGGGTTATCTGGAGCGGGTCTCGCGGGGCGTGTACCGGTTGTCCTCCAAAGGTCGCGCCGCCCTCGACGCGTCCATCGAGGAAGAGGCTTTCGGCCGCCAAGTGATAGCGGAAGCCGCGCACGCGAAGTCGGGCGACGGCGTTGTCGAACCGGCCAAAGCGGGGGAGGGCCCCACGGAGCCCGCATCTGCCGAAGCCGCGCCCTCGGAGGTTCTTGCGCAGCCCCCCTTCGAGATCATGGCGGCTGCCCATCAGGAAATGGACCGCCAGCTCAAAGACGAGCTTCTCGCGTCGATTCTCGAGCGCGACCCCGAATTCTTCGAACAGTTGGTCGTCGATCTCATGGAGTGTTTGGGGTACGGGGAAGGCGAGCGCACGCCCTACCGGCACGACGGTGGCATCGACGGCAAGATCTACCGGGACAGCCTGGGCTTCTACGCCGTCTATGTGCAGGCGAAGCGCTACTCGAAGGGAAACAACGTGCAGCGCCCGGAAATCCAGGCGTTCATCGGCGCGCTCAACGGCATAGACAAGGGTGTGTTCGTGACCACGTCGAAGTTCTCGCCAGGCGCGGTCGAGTGCGCCGAGCGGTGCGTCCACGCGAAGGTCGTGCTCATCGACGGCGAACGGTTGGTACAGATGATGATGGACCATGACCTGGGCGTGTACACGCGCAAGACGTTCCGCGTCAAGGAGATCGACTCCGACTACTTCGACGGCGATCTGTAGCCGCCTGAAGAGAGAACTGCCTTTCTGACGGCCCGCTCGTTGATGGTGGCTGTCTGTATTTCCGGAAACGGCTGCTTGTCCTCGTGTACAATTCCCGGCATGGAGAATGCACGGGACGACATACCGGCGTTGGACGAACCCGCCTTTGCAGGGGCCGAGGGGATCCTCGACGCGGAAGCAGCCGTCGAGGGCGCGCTGCCCGCTTCGCGGACGAAGGCGCCGGCGAAACAGGACGCCTCGGCGTCGGACGCTGCTGGCGTGGCCACGCAGGGCGCCTATGGCGCGCCTCCCGTCGGGACGCGCGCCGCGCCGACTGCAGGCGCCCGCGAGGCCGCAGCCGCCGTGCCCGCCGCCGCCAACCAGCCCGACGCGCTCCCCGACGAACGGCGGCGCGACCTGCATGCCTCGCTCAACGAGCGCATCTCGTACCTCTGTCGGCTTGCAGCGCTCGTCATGGCGGTCGTGGCGCTGGCGACCATGGTGCTGGGGCAGGAGATGCCGCGTTACGTGATGATGGGATTGTGCCTGTCCGTCGCCTTGCTGGCCATCGCGTCGCTGCAGGACTACCACCAGCGCAAGCACTAAGCCCCGACCCGTCTGCCGCTTAGCCCGTCTGCCGCCCCGACCAGCCCCTTGCCAGCAACTGTCCGCCGCACGACCCGCAACCGACTCGCCGCACCGCCGAACCCAGCCCGACCGACCCTGACCCGCCGACAAGACCCTAGGAACCGCGCCCATGATCATCGAAGCACTGAAAGCACTGCTCATCGGCATCGTCGAGGGCATCACCGAATGGCTGCCCATCTCGTCCACCGGACACATGATCCTGGTGGACGAATTCGTGAAGCTGCAGGTGTCGCCCGACTTCCTGGAACTGTTCCTGGTGGTCATCCAGATAGGCGCCATCTGTGCCGTGCTCATCCTGTACTTCCACAAGCTGAACCCGTTCTCGCCCCGCAAGACGGCGGTGGAGAAGAAGAGCACGTGGCGCCTGTGGGGCATGGTGGTCGTCGGGTGCATCCCGGCCGCCATCCTGGGCTTCGCGCTTGACGACTGGGTGAACGAACACTTCTACAATAAGGTGGTCGTGGCGTCCATGCTCATCCTGTACGGCGTCATCTTCATCGTGCTGGAGCGCCGCAACCGCCGCCGGCTGCGCGAGGCCATGGCCGCCATCGACGCGCCGCGCGGCCGCCATGTGGTGCGCGGCCGCCACGCGCGTCTTTCCGACGGCGACTTGGAAGACGAGGCCGAAGCGCACCTGTTCAAGATCACCAGCGTGGACGACATAGACTGGAAGACCGCGCTCAAGATCGGCTGCTTCCAGGTGCTCGCCATGATCCCCGGCACTAGCCGGTCGGGTTCCACCATCATCGGAGGCATGCTGTGCGGTTGCTCTCGCACGGCGGCGGCCGAGTTCACGTTCTTCCTGGCCATTCCCGTCATGTTCGGCTGGGGCCTCGTCAAGGCGGTCAAGTTCGTTTTGAACGGCCTCGCCATGACCCAGACCGAGATCATGGTGCTGGTGGTGGGCATCGTGACCGCGTTCGTCATGTCGGTCGTGTCCATCAAGTTCCTCATGGGCTACATCAAGAAGAACGACTTCACGGCGTTCGGCTGGTACCGC
>CAJFVW010000182.1 GCA_904420575.1 uncultured Gordonibacter sp. | reverse complement strand
GTCACTCCCCGCACGGGGAGTGTGGGTTGAAATATGACCAGGTACTCGTCGGTCTGGGCCGAGGTGTGTCACTCCCCGCACGGGGAGTGTGGGTTGAAATTCCTTGGTGGCGCTGGGAATGGTCACCGACTGGGTCACTCCCCGCACGGGGAGTGTGGGTTGAAATCATTCGAAGACGGAAACGGCCAGGTCGTACAGACGCGTCACTCCCCGCACGGGGAGTGTGGGTTGAAATTTTGCATTTCCCTCACGCACGCTGACGGGCGAGGTCACTCCCCGCACGGGGAGTGTGGGTTGAAATCTTCACCGTGAAGTCGGCTTCCAGAAACTGTATGTCACTCCCCGCACGGGGAGTGTGGGTTGAAATCTCCATCAGCGCGGTGGTCACCGCCACCGGGTCGGTCACTCCCCGCACGGGGAGTGTGGGTTGAAATTTGAGATACTATGCCTACAACGTGGGAAAGATGGAGTCACTCCCCGCACGGGGAGTGTGGGTTGAAATTTCGCGTTCGGCATGCCCGTCACCTCGATGCTTCCGTCACTCCCCGCACGGGGAGTGTGGGTTGAAATACCTGCTCCGGTATCATCTGGCTTGCCGGCGTGGTCACTCCCCGCACGGGGAGTGTGGGTTGAAATCATCCGTTGCGGTACCAGTAGACGATGCCGCCGGGTCACTCCCCGCACGGGGAGTGTGGGTTGAAATTCGTAGCGCATGACCACGAGGTCGTTCCGCCTCGTCACTCCCCGCACGGGGAGTGTGGGTTGATACATGATAATGCCCATCGCGGTTCGCATTGCTCGCATGTCGATTGGCGCTTCTACGCGAGATCGGGAAGAGGGCTGTGCTTGATTCTCTAAGGTGTGAGACAATCGCAGATGGGCCGTACTCATGGCGCTGTGCGTGCAGGGTGCCATGGCCGCTCTTCTCAATGTGGATCGAAAGAAAAAAGAAGGAAAGAATCGTATAACATGTTGCATCAGGAAAACGACAGCCATCATTTCATGTACGTGGTTTCCTGTGCCGACGGGACGCTGTACACTGGCTACACGACCGATGTCGAGCACCGTGTGGTCGTGCACAATGCAGGCAAGGGCGCCAAGTACACGCGCTCGCGCTTGCCGGTGCGTCTGGTTGCGCAGGCGAGGTTTCAAAGCAAGCAGGAGGCCATGAGCGCGGAATACCATTTCAAACGGCTTTCTCGTGCCGAAAAGGAAAGGCTGGTAGAGTTGGTCGCCGAAACGCCCTTCGAAGATCTTTTGCGACCCCTTTTTTCCTGACGCTGGAAGTCGGAGCCTCCACGCCGGCTAAGACAACGTCTCTGTTCGCTCAGGCGGCCACGAAAGCGTCCCCACTTGAGCAGCGAACCCAAACAGGGCTATGCCGTCACCAGAACGGCCACCTTGCACAGTCGACGAGAGGCGGCGCAAGCATTCGCTCAACGTTCGGGCCGCTGTGTATCTGGAAAACCAACCTACAATAAAAGTTGAAGATTCGCCGTCTCTCCGCACGCTCGGATCGGTGCGACAATCTGCGCACGCGCACGCGCACGCGCACGCGCACGCGCACGCTGCCGCCCGTCCCGCGACGCACGCAGCTGCATGGCGCCGCAACAAACGGCGTCTCCTTCGCAACAGGGGGGGCGCCCCTAACCGAAGGCCACAAGGAGGACCATATGGAACTGCACATCAAGGGCAAAGTGGTGAGTATCCACGACAAGATGGAGGTGCTCGACGAAAACGACCAGGTGGTGTACCGCGTTTCCAGCAAGGCCCTATCCATCCACAACAAGACCTACATCGAAGACGCGGCTGGCAACGAGGTCGCGTACATCCATGCCAAAGCCATTTCCATCCATCACCGCTACTATGTCGAAATGGTTGACGGGGAAAGCTTCGGGCTGAGCGAAGAGCTGTTCCACGTGCACGACATCGTCGACATCGATGCGTTGGGCTGGCAGCTGCGGGGCACGAACATCCTGGCGTTCGACTTCGAAGTGACGGATCAAAACGGCAGCGTCATCGCGACGGCCCATCGCAAGTTCGTTTCGATGCACGGCATCTACAACCTCACCGTCATCGACGAAAGCCAGGCCGACAAGATCGTGGCCCTGTTCGTGGTGACGCGGCACATCATCGAGCAGCGCGAGATATCCGAGGCGGAAACCGTGAACACGCCTCACAACAACGGCTGACGGGGGGAGAGCCCTTTTGTCGGTCGCATGACGTCATCAAATCACGCCAGACGCGTCGTGCAGCGCAGCACCTCGAAACCTCCGTCTGACCTGCCGGCCCCGCGGAGGCCTCGTCGCGTCCGGGCCCTGCGCCTGGCCTCCCTCACGCCGACCGCCGCGCCAAGGCCTCCAGCAACTCCCTCATCTCATAGGGGCTCTTCAGGGCGAAGCGGGCCGCCGTGGGGCCGTCGCCCACGTGGACGGTCCAGGCGCCTTCGGGCGCGGTTTCGAACACGTCCTCGTCGGTGCGGTCGTCGCCTGCGGCCAGCAGGAAGTCGTAGGAGGGGTCGGCGAACCACCGATGCGCCGCCCGCCCCTTGTTCGCACCGCGCGGCTTCACCTCGACGACCTTGTTGCCGTCCATGAGCGCAAGGCCCCGGTCGGCCAGGCTGTCGGACAGCATCCCCTTGATCTCGATCACGCGCCGCTCGGCAACTTCGGGGCTGCACGCCCGGTAGTGCCACACCAGCGAACAGTCCTTCTCTTCCAGGAAGGATCCGGGCGTGCGGTCCACGAAGTCGGTGAGCACGGTGCGCACGCCGTCCTTCCAGCCGTCGGGCAGGGGTTCCTGCAGCCGCCACGCGCCGCGGGAGGGGTCGCACAGCCACGCGCCGTGTTCGGCCACCAGCCCCACCGGCACGTCGCCCAACCACTTCTCCAGCGTGTCCTTGTCGCGTCCCGACACCACCACCACGGCGTTGTCCTCGCACGATCCCAGGCGGCACAGCAGGTCGAGCAGGGCCCGGTCGGGCCGCACCTGCGCGGGATCGTCGCAGAAGGGCATGAGCGTGCCGTCGTAGTCCAGAAGGATCGCGCGCCTGCGCGCGGCCGCGAACGCGTCGAGCAGTCGCTGCGCGGTCGAGGGTCCCAGCAGCCGTGCGCGCTGCGCTTCCTGGCGCGACTTCACGTCGGCAAGCGCGTCCAGGAACTCGCATGACCACTTCTGCGACGTGTAGCGCGCCAGACGCTGCTGCATGGGGGCGTTGCGACGCCGCTGTTCGTCCTCGGGCATGGTCAGCGCGCGCTCAATGGCGCGGATGAGCCCTTCCTGGTCGAAGGGGTTCACGGTCAGCGCCTCCTGCAGCTCGTAGGCGGCGCCGGCCATTTCCGACAGCACCAGCACGCCGCCGCCCCCGTCGTGACAGGCAAGGTACTCCTTGCACACCAGGTTCATGCCGTCGCGCAGGGGCGTGACCAGCATGACGTCGCTCGCCGCGTAGAGGGCGACCAGCGACTCGAAGGCGAGCGAGCGGTAGTAGTAGTCGATGGGCGTCCAGGAGAGCGTGGCGAACTCCCCGTTCACCTGTCCCACCAATTCGTCGATCTCGGCCTTGAGCGCCTGATACGATGCCACGTTCTCCCGCGAAGGCACGGTGACCAGCACCAACACCACCCGGCCGCGCCATTCGGGGTGGCGGCTCAAAAAGGCGCGGTAGGCGCGCAGGCGCTCGGGCACGCCCTTCGAGTAGTCGAGCCGCTCCACCGACAGCATGATCTTGCAGCCGCCATGGCCCGCCCCGTCCGCGAATTCGGAACGCGCGACCTGGGCGGCAGGCTCGAGCGCGGCGTGGCGGAACCGTTCGTAGTCGATGCCCAGGGGAAACGCGTCGGCCTGCACCAGCCGCCCTTCCACGGTGAGCGTGCCCGTGCGGTTCTCCAAGCCGGCGATGCGGCGGCAGCTGGAAAGGAAATGGCGCACGTAGTCGTAGGCGTGGAAGCCGATCAGGTCGGCGCCCAGCACGCCGTGCACGAGCTCCGCGCGCCAGGGCAGCATGCGGAACGTCTCGTAGTCAGGGAAGGGGATGTGCAAAAAGAAGCCCACCTGCGCCTCGGGCACCGCCGCCCGCACGAGCGAAGGCAGAAGCATCAGGTGGTAGTCCTGGACCCACACCACGTCGCCCGGGCGCGCGACCGCGACCACGGCATCGCAGAACCGCTCGTTCACGCGGACATAAGCCTCCCACGCCTTCTGGTCGAAGTGCGTGTTCTGGGGAAAGCCGTGGAAAAGCGGCCACAGCGTGGAGTTCGAGAAGCCCTCGTAATACAGCGCCGCGTCGTCCTCTTCCAGATGTATCGGCATGCAGGCGCGCTCGGCCAGCGCCGCGTCCATGCGCACCGCCACGGCCGCGTCGCGCTCCCCGGCGTCTTCCGCCCATCCGATCCAGAGGTTTCCCGACCGCTCGTGCAACGGCCCCAAGGCGGTGGCCAGCCCGCCGGCGCTGCGTGTCATGGAGACCTCGCCCGACTCGTCGACGTCCACGCGGTAGGGCAGCCGGTTCGAGACGATGATCTGGCGGCTGGCCGCAGGGCCGCTCGGCAGGGCCTGAGCCTGCGTGGCCGTGCGCGTGCGGCGTCCGGCTGCCGCACGTTCGGCCGAGGGCCGTTCGCATGTCGAAGGAGTGCTCATGGATCCACCTTTGCTCGTTTTGCTCGACCGCCATTGTAGGGTGCGCGCAACGTGTGCCGCCGAGCGGTTGTCGTTTCGTTGGCCTCGCGTGAAACGGTCGTGAGGTGGCTGCTCGCCCGGGACGCGCGTGGTATCATGCTAAGAAAGCCCATGACGCGACGGAAAGGACGGACGCTCGCCCGATGCAGACCTATATCGCCCACTACAGCTCGCCTTCCGCCTCGGCCCAGCGGGCGAAAGGCGTCTTCGAATTCGAGAGCGACGCGCGCGCGAACACGAAGGGCAACAACCACGACGCCCGCATGCGTATGTTGGAGCTGTACGGCAAGGACGCCGTGTCGTGGACCATCGACAAGGTGGAGCGCAAGCGGTCGCGCGAAGCGGTGAGCGACGGTCAGTTGGAGCTGGACTTCCGCGCGCCCAAGCCCGTGCGCAAGCGCGCGAAGAAGAAGGAATACTGGTAGGCCGGGCGCGGCGGCCGGGCGTGCGGTAAACGGCCGCGCTTCAAGCGGGAAAACGTCTGCCTGACGCGCCAGGCGAGCGCTATAATGGATCACTCGAACATGCCAAGCGCGCCGGCCGGCATTCGCATGCGAATCCTGCACCGGCGAAGCGCCTGGCCGAAAAACCGCCCACAGGGGCGCGCAAGCAAGGGAGCGCCGATGAAGAAGAAAAACCTGAAATTCCTGAAGACACTGCTCGAAACGCCGTCTCCCACCGGATCCGAAGTCCCCGTGGCAAACCTGGTGCGCGAGCGCCTGGCCGACACGGCCGACGAGATAGAGACGAACGTCATGGGCTCGGTGCATGCCCGCCTGTCCGGGCGCGGCGCCGGCCCCACGCTCATGCTGGCGGCGCACATGGACGAGATCGGTCTCATGGTCACGTACGTGAGCGACGAGGGCTTCCTCAGCGTGTCTGCCGTAGGCGGCGTGGACGCGGCCATCCTTCCGGGCATGCGCGTGGACGTGCATACGGAAGAGGGCACGCTGCGCGGCGTCGTGGGCCGCAAGCCCATCCACCTGATCGCTCCCGACGAGCGCAAGAACGTCACGCCGCTCGACCAGCTGGTCATCGACCTGGGCATGCCGGGAAAACGCGTGAAGGAGCTCGTGCGCGTCGGCGACGTCATCACGTTCGGCGTCGGGTTCGAGCGCTTCGGCGACGGCATGGCCGTGTCGCGCGCCTTCGACGACAAGGCCGGCGTGTGGATCGCCGTGCGCGTGATGGAGAAGCTGGCTCGGGCCGGCCGCGCGTCGGGCGACTTCGTAGCGGCGGCGACCGTGCAGGAGGAGATCGGCGTGCGCGGCGGCGAGACGAGCGCCTACGGCGTGCATCCCGACGTGGGCCTTGCGTTCGACGTGACGCATGCCACGGACTATCCGGGCATCGACAAGGCGAAGCACGGCGACGTCGTGTGCGGCGGCGGCCCGGTGATCGCGCGCGGGCCCAACATCAACCCCGTCGTGTTCGACCGCCTGGTGGCGGCGGCCGAGGCGGAAGGCATCGCCTACCAGATCGAGGCCGAGCCGGGCGTGACCGGCACCGACGCGCGCGCCATCCAGATAGCGCGTGGCGGCATCCCCTGCGGGCTCGTGTCGGTTCCTCTGCGCTACATGCACACGCCCACGGAAGTGGTGGCGCTTTCCGACCTGGAAGCCACGGTAAGGCTCATCGTGCGGTTCGCGCTCGACTTGGACGAAAGCGCCTGTTTCGTGCCCGGGATGGCTCCTTGCGGGTGCCGGTACGCGGCGAAAGCCGATGCGGAAGACGCGCCCGAGGCGCAGGACGCGGCAGAGGCCGCAACCGACGTGGAAGCCGGTAAGGCGGGCGAAGTAACCGATGCGGACGTGCTCGGCGCTTCCGGCGCCGAGGCTTCGGAGCCGTCCGACGAGGCGCCGGAATCCGCCGCGCAGATGCAGTTCGACGAGACGGGCGTCAAGTGAGCGCTCCGGGCAAACGCGAGGCGAAGGTGATCGCCAAGAACCGCCGTGCCTTCCACGAGTACGAGATCGTGGAAACCTACGAGGCGGGCCTCGAGCTCACCGGCACCGAGGTGCGATCGCTGCGTGAGAACAACTGCCAGCTGACCGACTGCTTCGCGCTCGTCCGCAACGGCGAGGTGTGGATGCACAACGTCCATATCACGCCCTTCGCGCACGGCAACATCAACAATCCCGATCCCGACCGCAAGCGCAAGCTGCTGCTGCACAAGAAGGAAATACGCGCGCTGCAGGAGCAGGCGAAGGAAAAAGGCATGGCGCTCGTGCCCCTCAAGATGTACTTCAAGGAAAACGGCTTGGTGAAAGTGGAGCTGGCCGTCGCGCGCGGCAAGAAGCTCTACGACAAGCGCGCCAGCATGAAGGAGCGCGACACGCGCCGGGAGATCGACCGCGCCCTGAAGGAGCGCTCCCGCTAGGACGCCCCCGGCCATTCCCAACGAAAGGACACGACATGGACCTGGACGAAGAACTCGACACCATGGAAGACGGCGCCGAGACCGAAGCCGAGCAGACAGGCGAGGAAACCGAGCTGCAGGATCTCGAGGACTTCGAAGACGAGGGCCTGGGCGTCGACGCCGAGGAGACCGATCTGGAGGACGCCTACGAGGAGTTCTACTATTCCGAAGAGGGGCCTGAAGGCGAAGGCGAGTCGTCCGATGCGGGCGACGGGGGCCTGGCCACCATGGACGCCGGCGAGACGGCGGAGCTGGGAGGCATGGGCTTTCACCTGGTCGACGAAGAAGAGGCGCGCGCGACCGAGGACCTCGTCGACGAGGCCAGCGGGGAAGAGGGAGTCATCCGCGACTACGACGGGTTCGCCGCGTCCGAAGAAGACGAGGAACTGGCCGACGACCTGGCGAACCTCGCGGACGACGACGAGGGCATCGAGGCCTTGGACGGCATCGACGACGCCGCATACCAGGGTTTCGATGACGAGGATGCGGCCGGAGCGAACGACGGAGCGAACGACGGAGTGGATGCCGTGCCGGCGGATGCAGCCGGCGAGGACGGCGAGGAAGACGAGGAGTACGAAGAGGTCGAACTCGAATTCAGCGAGGAAGACATCGTGTGCTACCTGGTCGACGAAGACGACAACGAGATAGGCTTCACGCTGCTCGACGAGGACGGCAACGAAGTAGAGTACTACTACGTGGAAGAGGACGAGGGCGACGACGCAGAGGACAACCCCTTCGACCTCGGCATCACCAAGGAAGGCGTGGCCCAGGCCACCAGCGACATGAACGCCATCTACAAGGACGGCGTCGCCGTGGCCGCCGAGCTGAAGGGGGCGTTCGACGACATCAAGAGCGCCTTTGACTTCAAGGGCATCCTGAAGAAGTAGAGAAGTCTCGGCCTCGTGCGGCGCGCATGCATGCATACGTGCCGGTTGCGTTGGCTCGCGCCAGCTGCGCCAGCGCCTTGACAGAGAGCGCAGGCGCGCTACAATGAAACATCCGCCTTGCATGAGGCGGCGCTCGTTTCCGTTTGGCAACCGCGCGGCGGAGAGGGCGGCACGTTGAAAAGGTGGACCGCACGACCCCTGTGCCGTGTCGGCGACGTCGCTTCGCGGCGGCCGCCGCGCCATCTGCATCCGGGGGCGACTGGTTTCGACATGGTACGTTCGAAATGAGGAGCAGGCCGTGGTCTCCTCGCCACGTTAAACAGGGGTGACGTCAATTTAATTGGCAAAAAGAACACTCAGAGCGCTCCGGCGCTCGCCATGGCTGCCTAAAAGCGCCTGGCTGTCGGCCTTGGGAGTTTCCCGCCCCAGGGTTCGGCATAATCCTAGGGAAATGCTCCTTGGCACGTAGTCGGTATGGCCAAGGAAAAGACAGAACCGGCTAGGAACGGCAACGTTGGTCGACGGACCGAGCCGTTCCGAATCCCGACCGTCGACTAAGCCTGTAGCGCCTCATGGACGAGGTAGTATGGACCGGAGTTCGATTCTCCGCGCCTCCACCACTTGCGACAAGCGCCTTTCCCGCCGTCTTCGGACGCGCCGGAAAGGCGCTTTGCTTTTCCGGCGGATGCCGTGCGGGGGAGTGCGTCGGCGGGGTGCGCAGGCAGGCAAACCTTAAAAAGAAGTGAAAGCGGCGTGACAATTTCGTGGGTTCGCGCCCCGTGCGTTGTCCGCCGGCTCATTTTTCCCGGCACGTCCCCCATGTCTTGTTACAATGGAGCCGTGAAAAGCAACCGCGCGGCGACGCGCGAGAACAGGGACAGCGGTACGAGCAAGATGAAAAAAGCCAAACACGGACGACATGCCGCACCGGAGCCGTCAGAGGCTCCCGTGCAGACGCACGACGAGACGCCCGCGCCCAGCCATGCGAAGGCGGCGCCGGAACCGCCTGCCCCGGCGCAGGCGCCAGGGAAGACCTTCGTCATGCCGAAGCAGTCCAAGAAGAAGAGTCCGGAAGACCCTGCACGCGCGAAAGGGAAGAAGGGCGAAGGCGGCAAGCCTGCCCAGCCGGCGTCCGGATCTGCCGTGCCGAACGGCGCGGCAGATCCCTCTCAGGCGACCCTCGCCCTTCCGGTCGACCCGGTCAAACACACCGACCTGGACAAGAAGCCGCGCAGCCGTACGCCGCTCAAGGTGTTCGGCATCGTGCTGGGCGTCATTGTGGCCGTCGCGGCATTGGTGTACGTGGCGGGCGCCGTCGTGTTCATGGGGCGGTTCTTCCCCCATACCGTCGTCGGCAAGTCCGACATCTCCCTCAAGACCCCCGAAGAGGTGCAGCAGATACTCGAGGAATCCGTTTCCGACTACCGGCTCTCGGTCTCGGGACTCGGCTTCTCGCTCGATCTGACGGCAGAGGAAGCCGGCCTCGTGCTGGACGGGCAAACCATTTCCCACTCCATGATGTCCAAAATGAATCCTTGGAAGTGGCCTTACGAGGTGTTCCAGGACCATGACGAGACGGACGCCTTGCTTGCCACGTACAACCAAAGCGGCCTTTCGGAGGCGGTGCATGCCGCCGTCGAGGCGTTCAACGCCGAAGGGGAGGCTCCCAAGAACGCGTACGTGGCGTTCGACGAAAAGAAGAGCCAGTTCGTCATCGTCCCCGAAGAGGCGGGGACCACGCTGTCCGCCGACGCGGTGATGACCCTCGTCGACGAGGCCATCGTGGTGCTGCACTCCAAGGTGGAACTGGGGCCGGCCCAGCTGGCGCAGCCCAACATGCTGTCCACCGACCCGGTGCTCACGCAGGCCGCCGCCACGGCCAACGGCATGATCCTGGTGGACGTCGGTCTGACCATGGCCGGGACCGAGGTCGCGACGCTCGACGCCAGCGTGGTGTCCGGCTGGGTGGTCATCGGCGCGGACCAGTCGGTCACGCTCGACACGGCCGCCATGGAAGCATGGGTGGACGAGGTGGCGGCCACCCACACCACCACGGGCACCGAGCGCACCTACACGCGCCCCGACGGGAAGCAGGTCACGGTTTCGGGCGGTTCGTACGGCTGGGTGGTAGACCGCGACGCGCTGCTTTCCTTGGTGCAGACGGCCGTGGACACGGACCAGACGGGCCTGGTCGAGATGCCCTGCACGTATACGGCAGGCGCGTACAGCGGACCTGGCCTGCAGGACTGGGGCAGCCGTTACGTGGACGTCGACCTGTCCGAACAGTACGCCCGCATGTACGACGGCTCCGGCTCGGTCATATGGGAGTCGCCCATCGTCAGCGGCAAGCCCACCAAAAGCGGCTCGGGAAGCATCACGCCCACCGGTGTCTACTACATCACCACCAAGGCGAGCCCCTCGGTCCTCAAGGGCTTCAACGACGACGGTTCGAAGTACGAATCGCACGTCACCTACTGGATGCCCTTCATTGACAACGCGGTGGGCCTGCACGACGCCAATTGGCAGTCTTCCTTCGGCGGGACGCGGTATCGCGACGGCGCGGGCTCGCATGGATGCGTGAACCTGCCGGTCGGCAAGGCGGCCGACCTTTACGGCATCATCGAGCTCACCGACGTGGTGGTCGTGCATTGGTGACGGTGCGGCACCATGCGCCAGCTTCCTGTGCGCCGACGACGCCTGCAGCGTCAGAGCGTGCGAGCCGGGCACCTCGATGCGGACGCGACCGGGGCATCGCCGTCGGGAATCAGCTCCTTGCCGCAGGGGCGACCGTCAGGTCGGCGTAGGCGAACGGCACGACGCGGGCTAGTTCGTCGGGCGGAAGTTCCAGCTGGCATCCCAGGCGCCCGCCAGAGAACGTGATGGCGTCGAAGAGTTGGGCGGTCTCGTCCACCGTGGTGTTGAACGCTTTTCTCATGCCGATGGGGGAGCAGCCGCCGTGCACGTAGCCGGTGAGGGGCAGCAGCTCCTTCGACTTCGCCATGTGCACGGCCTTTTCGCCCACCGCGTCCGCCGCCTTCCTCAGGTCGAGCTCTTCGGCCACGGGGACCATGAACACGTGGTGCTCTCCGGATTTTCCCACGGTGACGAGCGTCTTGAACACGCGTGCGGGATCCAGCCCCAGCAGGCGGGCCACCTCTACGCCCGAAAGCGCCTGCTCGCAGGAGAACGTGCGGAACTCGTAGGCGATGCCCGCTGCGTCCAGGACGCGCATGGCGTTGGTCTTGCGTTCGTGGGGCTTTCCCATGGCGGACTCCTGTCGCAGGGGGGGCAGCGCGCTGATGCGCTTCTTCCGGATTCTAACGCAGAGGACGGTGCCTGCGCTATACTGGCAGCATGTCTACGAATCCACGGCACAATTCCACCGTTCCTTCAGGCTCCTGTCGGGACGCATGCGCAGGGCCGGCGCCCGCTGGCGCGCGCACGGCTTTCGACGACGCGCCTATCGGCGTGTTCGATTCGGGCTTCGGCGGGCTGACCGTCGCCTGCGAACTGGCCAAGGAGTTGCCTGAAGAAAGCATCGTGTACGTGGGGGATTCGGCGCGCTGTCCGTACGGGCCGCGCAGCCTGGACGAAGTGGACGGGTTCGTGCAGCAGATCGGCGCCTGGTTGGTCGCCCGCGGCGTGAAGCTGGTGGTCATCGCCTGCAACACGGCCACGGCGGCAGGGCTCGCGCATGCCCAGCGGACGTTCCCCGTGCCGGTCGTCGGCGTGGTCGAGCCTGGCGCGCGCGCGGCGGCGCACGCGACGCGCAACCGGCGCGTAGGCGTCATCGCCACCAGGGCCACGGTGGATTCGGGCGCCTATACGGATGCCATCCGCCACCTGGACGCCGGCATAACCGTGTTCTCCACGGCGACGCCGCGGTTCGTGGAGATCGCCGAGCAAGGCGTCCGCATGGCCGAAGGCCCCATCGAGAACTACACGTCGCTGGCTTCGAAGGTCTACATACGCCCCGCGTTCCAAGAGATCGCCCGCGAGTACCTGGAACCCCTGCGGCGCTGCGACATCGACACGCTGGTGCTGGGCTGCACGCACTTCCCGCTGCTGAAGGCATTGATCGGCGGAGTCGTGGGGCGGGACGTGACGCTCATCTCGTCGGCGCGCGAAGCGGCGCGCGACGTGTCCGAGATCCTGGCCCGCCGCCAGGCCTTCGCCGCGCCCGGCCACGTCCCATGCCACGAGTTCTTCACGACGGGGGCCGACGTGGAGGAGTTCCGCAGCTTCGGCAGTCGCGTCTTCCGGCATCCGATCGGCGACGTGGCGCACATCGACCTGTGAGGAAGCGCCGTGCCGCATAGCGCAGAACACGAGGAAAAGGGAAGGGAACCTGCATGAAAACCGTGCTCATCGCCACCAACAACGCGCACAAGGCCGAGGAGATCGCTTCGGCGCTCGCCTTCGAGGACTGGGAGTTCCGTACCTTGCGCGAGCTCGGCATCCGTTCGGACCCTGCCGAAGACGCCGACTCCTTCGAAGGCAACGCGCGCATCAAGGCGCTCGCCGCCCACGAGGCAAGCGGGGGCATGGCGGCCCTGGCCGACGACTCGGGGCTGCAGGTGGACGCGCTCGGCGGCGCGCCAGGCGTCTATTCGGCGCGCTATGCCGGCGAGGACGCCACCGACGCCCAGAACAACGCCAAGCTGCTGGCGGCGCTTGCCGACGTGCCCGACGAGAAGCGCACGGCGCGGTTCGTGAGCACGCTCGTGTTCGTGGACGAGGACGGCGCGGAAACGGTCGCGCACGGCACCGTCGAGGGCCGGGTGGGGCACGAGGGGCGGGGAAGCGAAGGCTTCGGGTACGACCCGCTGTTTTTCCCTGACGTGTTCGGCGGCGAACGCACGCTGGCCGAAGTGTCCCAGGCCGAGAAGAACGCCGTCTCGCATCGTGGCAACGCCTTGCGCGCGCTGCGCGCGCTGCTGGCGCACTGAGGCTTCCTTCCTTCCGCTGCAAAGGGCAACGCCTTGCGCGCTGTCGGCAAGCCTTCCAAGGCCGCTTCCGAAAGCCGGGGAAGCCGAGGCCCCGTTTGGGGTATAATACGCCTGCACCATCGGGCGCTCGTGGCTCAATGGATAGAGCAACGGACTTCTAATCCGTCGGCTGCAGGTTCGAGTCCTGCCGGGCGCACCAGGAATTCCCAGGCCAGCCGCGTCTTGCGGCTGGCCTGATCCGTCCTTTGGGGTTACGTGCGCCCCTTTCGCACCTCTTCGGAGCACGTTTTCGGCCGCCTTCATGCTTTCTTAACGAAGTCAACCGTTTCGCAACAAGTTGACCTTCGCCGTTTGGTTAAGGGTAACATTCATGGAATATACGCGGCGATCTGTTTCGCGTGTTCGCCGTTGGAGGAAGGAGTGTCATGCCCTATCTGGAAAACCACCTGCTGTACTACAAGAAGTCGTGCCCGTACTGTCAGAAGGTCCTGCGTTTCATGGAGGACAACAAGATCACCATGGACACGCGCGACACGCTGCAACCGGGCAACCAGAACGACCTCGTGCGCATCGGCGGCAAGAAGCAGGTCCCTTGTCTGGTGGTGAACGGCAAGCCTTTGTACGAATCGGACGACATCATAGCCTATCTGCGGACGCATGCCTGACGCTGCGTCCGGACGGCCCTGGGCGAAAGCGCTTGCAAACGGAAACGCGCCCCCTCGTCGGAGGGGGCGCGTCGTTTTTCATGGAGCGGGTGACGGGAATCGAACCCGCGTTGAAAGCTTGGAAGGCTTTAGTTCTACCATTGAACCACACCCGCATAGCGCGACGACTATTGTACCGTAACATCGGCGTCTGTGCGCGAAATTCCTCGATGATTTCCCCTAGACTTCAGTCGTTTCCGCATGGCGTGCGACGACGGTGGCCCGCTCCGTGCAGGCGACCACGAAGGAAGCGGGTGACGGCGTATGGCCGACAAGCTGGCCGCATACAATCAGAAGCGCGATTTCCTCGAGACCCGGGAGCCGCCGGGCTCGAAGGCCGCAGGCGGCGACACGGGCGCAGGCCCGCTTTGCTTCGTCGTGCAGCACCATCTGGCGAGCCGCGACCATTACGACCTGCGGCTGGAATGGAACGGCACGCTGCTCAGCTGGGCCGTCCCCAAAGGCCCCTCGTACAACCCCCGAGACAAGCGCCTGGCCGTGCATGTGGAGGACCATCCGCTCGACTACCGCGACTTCGAAGGTACCATTCCGAAGGGCGAGTACGGCGGCGGCGTCGTGATGCTCTGGGACGAAGGGACGTGGGAGCCCTTGGGCGACGTGGACGAGGATCTGCGCAGAGGCGAGCTGAAGTTCGTCCTGCAGGGCGAACGGCTGGACGGCGCCTGGGTGCTCGTGCGCCTGGCGCCTCGCAAAGGCGACGGCGGCAAGGACGACTGGCTCCTCGTCAAGGAGCGCGACGGAAACGCGCGCGACGACGACGGCATCGCAGGCTTCACGACGAGCGTGCGCACTGGGCGCACGATGGACGAGATCAGGCGCGATTCGGAAGAGCACCGGGCGAAGAACCCCTTCCAGCATGCCGACGTGCAGCTGGCCCGGCTTGCCGACGCGCCTCCTGCGGGCACAGGCTGGCTCTACGAGGTGAAGTACGACGGCTATCGCATCGTGGCCTACGTCGAGGGAGGCGCGGCCCGGCTCATGACCCGCAACGGGAAGGACTACACCGACCGTTTCCCGCGCATCGCCGCGTCGCTCGTGCAGCTGGCCGCGGGACGCGCCTTCGTGCTCGACGGAGAGGTGGTGGTCGCCGACGAGGACGGCAGGACCGATTTCCAGGCCTTGCAGAGCCACCTGCGCGACCCGCAGGGGAAGCAGGCGGCCTACCTGGTCTTCGACCTGCTGGCGAAGGACGGCGACGACTGGAGGGGCCGCCCGCTGACCGAGCGGAAGGAGGCGCTCGCGCACCTTTTGGAAAACGCCCCGGACAACCTGCGGTTCAGCAAGCACATCGAGGGGAGCGGCGAGGACGGCTTCCGCGCCGCATGCCGGCTGGGCCTGGAAGGCATCGTCGGCAAGAAGGCCGGCTCGCCGTACCGCGGGACGCGCAGCGGCGACTGGGTCAAGCTCAAATGCGACCGCCGGCAGGAGTTCGTGATCGGCGGCTACACGCGCTCGCGGAAGAACGCGACCGGCATCAGCTCGCTGTTGCTCGGCTCGTACGAGGACGGCAGGCTCGTCTATGCCGGCCGTGCCGGGTCGGGCCTGGGCCAGGACGAGGTCGGCGAACTGCAGGAGGCGTTCGTAGGCCTCAAGCGCGCAAAGCCCCCGTTCGCCGACCCGCCGAAGCCGCGGGCGGGGGAGCGGGTCGTGTGGCTCGACCCCCGGCTGGTGGCGGAAGTGCGGTTCGCCCAGTGGACCCAGGACGGCCTGCTGCGCCAGCCCAGCTACAAGGGCCTGCGCGTCGACAAGGATCCCCAGGACGTGCATCGGGAAGGCGCGCCCGCCCGCGCGCCCGCAGCGCCGGAAGTCGAGTCTGAACGCACGTCGCCGCCCGCCGAAGCGCCCGCACCCGCCCACAAGGAAGGAAGTGCACCCATGGAGCAGAAGACGACGGACGGTCGCCTGGTGGTGGCCGGCGTGACCGTGACGAGCCCCGACAAGCTCTTGTTCCGCGACCCGCCCGTCAGGAAGGAGCAGGTGGTGCGGTACTACGAACAGATCGCGCCCGTCATGTTGCCGTACGCCGCACGACGCCTGCTCAGCATCGTGCGCTGCCCGAAAGGAGCAGCCACGGCCTGCTTCTACAAGAAGCATCCCGGACCCGGATCTTCGGGCGTCGTCGCCGTGTCCGTCCCGTCGAGCGACGGCGACCCGGAGGAGTACTTCTACCTGGAAGACGTGGCGGGCCTGGTGTCCGAGGCCCAGATGGACACGCTCGAGTTCCACCTGTGGGGCAGCCATGTGGACACGTTGGAGCAGCCCGACCTCATGGTGTTCGACCTCGACCCCGACGAAGGGATGGACCTGGGACGCGTGCGCCAGGGCGTGCGCGACGTGAAGTCCGTTCTGGACGAGCTGTCGCTGACGTCGTACCTGAAGACCAGCGGCGGCAAGGGCTATCACGTGGTCGTGCCGTTCTTGCCATCCGCCACCTGGGACGTCTTCCATGACTTCGCGCGCCGCGTCGCCGAGGTCATGGTGGAGCGGTGGCCCGATCGCTACACGAGCAACATCCGGAAAGCACGGCGGAAAGGCAAGATATTCGTCGACTGGATGCGCAACGGCCGCGGCGCGACGAGCATCGCCCCGTATTCCCTGCGCGCCAGGCCCGGCGCGCCCGTGTCGGCGCCCCTTTCCTGGGAAGAGCTCGACGTGGTGGCGCCCGATGCCGTGCACCTGCAGGAGGCGCTCGAACGCGCGCAGGGGGCCGATCCCTGGGAAGGGTTCTTCGATCACGCCCACGCGCTGAAGTGAAGGCAGGCGGCCGGAAAGGCAAAGCTGCCCTCGGGCATTCGGGTCGAGGGCAGCACGGTTGCGTCTTGATGGCTGCGCGAGGAAGGAGGGCTGCTGCCTGCAGAGAGGCCTCATGGTCGGGACGACAGGATTCGAACCTGCGACATCCTGCTCCCAAAGCAGGCGCGCTACCAGACTGCGCCACGTCCCGACGCGGAGGCAGGGGCTATTATAGCAGAAGTGTCCGGAGCGCGAGGCATTCTTCGGGACGGCGGGCGCGCCGCCGCGCCCACACCAGGCTCCGCGCTCCCGCGCTGCCTCGCCCTCACCGGGCTCCGCACTCCCGCCGCGCCCCCGCTCCCGCGTGCCCGCCGCCCGCGCCGTTACCGGGCTCATGGCGGCCTCAAGCCCGGTAACGGGAGCCTTTCGGTGGCTTTACCGGTGTTCAACAGGCATGATGATGACCGGGGGGAACAAAACTGTTGCATAACCGTGGTTGTAATTCGACCTTCGTCATGAGATTTTGGCTTTGTCAGCCGGAGTCCCCGCGGGAAACAGGCCCATCCGGCACTGACGAGACCGGTAACGCATAGAACAAGAAAAGGAGGGTTGCTATGGCTGGTGTGAACGTCAAGAGCGAAATCGCGCCCTTGAAAAAAGTCCTGCTCCACCGACCGGGAAACGAGCTGCTGAACCTGACGCCGAACACGCTCGGAGAGCTGCTGTTCGACGACATCCCGTTCCTTCCCGTCGCCCAAGAAGAGCATGACGCGTTCGCGGCCGCTCTGCGCGACCATGGCGTCGAGGTGGTCTATCTGGAAGACCTCATGACCGAGGTCCTGGACGACAATCCCGACGTCCGCGAGCAATTCCTGAAGCAGTTCATAGAAGAGGCCGGCATTCGGACCGACCGCTACCAGAAGATCATCTTCGACTACCTGAACGACAACTACCCGAACAACAGGGATCTGGTCCTCAAGACCATGGAAGGCATCAACCTCACCGAGCTGCACACCGACAAGCAGAACTCGCTCGTCGACCTGGTGAGCGAGGCTTCCAAGATGGTCGTCGCGCCCATGCCGAACCTGTACTTCACGCGCGACAACTTCGCCATGATCGGCAACGGCGTGTCCATCAACCGCATGTATTCGGTCACGCGCAACCGCGAGACCATCTACGGGGAGTACATCTTCAAGCACCATCCGGACTTCAAAGACGTGCCGCAGTACTATAGCCGCTACAACACGTTCCACATCGAAGGCGGCGACATCCTGAACCTGAACGAACACGTGCTGGCCGTGGGCATTTCGCAGCGCACCGAGCCCGACGCCATCGACCAGCTGGCCAAGAACATCTTCGAGTCCGACTCGCCCATCGACACCATTCTGGCGTTCAACATCCCGAACTCGCGCGCGTTCATGCATCTGGACACCGTGTTCACCCAGATCGACGTCGACAAGTTCACGGTGCATCCCGGCATCCTGGGCCCTCTGACGGTCTTCGAAATCACCTCGGACGGCCAAGGCGGCATCAAGGTTCAGGAGAAGACCGGCACGCTGGAGAGCATCCTGGAGGGCTACTTGGGACGTCCCGTGGAGCTCATCCCCTGCGGCGGCGGCGACCGCATCGCGGCCGAGCGCGAGCAGTGGAACGACGGCTCGAACACGCTGGCCATCGCTCCGGGCGTCGTGGTGGTGTACGAGCGCAACGACGTCACGAACAAGGTCCTGGAAGAGCGCGGAGTCGAATGCATCCAGATCCCTTCGGCCGAGCTTTCCCGCGGCCGTGGTGGCCCGCGCTGCATGAGCATGCCCATCTGGCGCGAAGGTTAGCGCGCGGCGGCGGGCAAGGGGCGTGCGGGACGGTTTCGGCCGTGCCTGCGACGCGCCCCGCGCCCTGGCCGCAGGCCTCACGCCGCGCAACGCCACGTGGTCGGCTCCGCTTTTTCTGCGGCAAGTCCTCCGATTCGGACGTCTTGCTCCGCAGGAAAAGAAGGGGGCGGTATACTGGGCGCAAACATGTTGAACGACCGGCTCTGCTCTGAGGGCCGCCCTCTGATATCCGATGAAAGGAACGAGACCTATGCCTACTAGCCTGAGCGGACGCAACTTCCTGAAGCTGCTGGACTTCACGTCTGACGAAATCCGCTATCTCATCAAGTTGTCGCAGCAGTTCAAGGACTTGAAACTGACGGGAACCCCGCATCGTTACCTCGAAGGGAAGAACATCGTTCTGCTGTTCGAGAAGACCTCGACGCGCACACGCTGCTCGTTCGAAGTGGCGGGCATGGACTTGGGCATGGGCGTGACCTACCTGGATCCCGGCAGCTCGCAGATGGGCAAGAAGGAATCCATCGAGGACACGGCGCGCGTGCTCGGGCGCATGTTCGACGGCATCGAGTACCGCGGCTTCGACCAGTCCATCGTGGAGGACCTGGCCGCAAACGCCGGCGTGCCCGTGTGGAACGGCCTCACGAACGAGTTCCATCCCACGCAGATGATCGCCGACATGCTCACGATCAAGGAGAACTTCCCCACAGGCATCGAAGGCCTGAAGCTCGTGTTCATGGGCGACGCCGAGAACAACGTGGCGAACTCGCTCATGGTCGTGTGCGCCAAGCTCGGCCTCCACTTCATCGCCTGCGGCCCGAAGGAGCGCATGCCCAAAGCCGACCTGGTGGAGACGTGCCGGAAGATCGCGGAGGAAAACGGGGCCACCATCACGCTGACCGAGGACGTGAAGGAGGCCTGCACGGGCGCCAACGTCATCTACACCGACATCTGGGTGTCCATGGGCGAG
>CAJFVW010000181.1 GCA_904420575.1 uncultured Gordonibacter sp. | reverse complement strand
GGCCAGCTTCTCCACGTCGCCGCGGCTCCAGTCGCCCGCGCCCTTCGCGTTGATGGCCTTCACCACGCCGCCGGACTGCGCCACGCTGGAGAACACCTTGAAGCCCGTGTCCTTGACGATGTCGGTGATGTCGCGCAGCTCCATGCCGAAGCGCGTGTCGGGACGGTCGTTGCCGAAGCGCTCCATGGCCTCAGCGTACTGCATGCGCTGCAGCGGGAAAACATGCTCGACGCCCACGGCCTCAAGCACCTCGGCCATGACGCCTTCCATCATGTCGATGACGTCGTCGCCGTGCACGAAACTCATCTCGATGTCCACCTGGGTGAACTCGGGCTGGCGGTCGGCGCGCAGGTCCTCGTCGCGGAAGCACCGGGCAATCTGGTAGTAACGCTCGATGCCGGCCACCATGAGCATCTGCTTGAACTGCTGCGGGCTCTGCGGCAGCGCGTAGAAGCGGCCCGGGTTCGGACGGCTGGGCACGATGTAGTCGCGCGCACCCTCGGGCGTGGAGTTCGCCAAGATGGGGGTTTCCACTTCCAGGAAGCCGCGCTCGTTGAGCGCGCCGCGCATGGCCTGGGCGACCGTGTGGCGCAGGTGCAGGGCCTCGTACATCTCCGGACGGCGGATGTCCAGGTAGCGCCACTTCATGCGCGTGGTCTCGTCCGTCTCGATGCCGTCCTCGATGGCGAACGGCGGGGTCACACTGGTGTTGAGCACCTCGACGGCGCTGGCCAGCACCTCGATCTCGCCCGTGGCCATGTTCGGGTTCACGGCGTCCGCGCCGCGCTCGCGCACCTTGCCGGCCACCTTGAGCACGTACTCGCGGCCCAGATGCTCGGCCTTCGCGAAGTCCTCGGCCGTGACGCAGTCGGGGTCGACGACCACCTGCGTGTAGCCCTCGCGGTCGCGCAGGTCCACGAAGATGAGCCCGCCGTGGTCGCGGTTGTGCCACGCCCAGCCCGTCAGCACGACCTCGCGGCCCACGTCTTCCTTGCGCAGCTCGCCGCACGTGGCGGTGTGCATGCAGTATTCGTTCTTGAAATCGGTCATAATGGCGGTTCCTTGCTCCTTGCAGTGCGGTATGTTCGCCTGCCGCACACGTGGGCATGCCACGCGAGAGCAGGTCGTTGCTCAAACCTGTTCATTGTACTTGCAAACGCTGACGAGCAAAACCCGCGAAAGGCCATTCCATGCAAAATGCGCTCATCAACCCCTCGCAAAGCCGGGCGGCGCGGCAAGAGAACCCTGTGCTTACACGACAGAAGAATCCCGCACGTGCGCGAAAGAATCCCTCACGTGCAGACAAGGCCCCCTCCCCCAAAGCGAACGTTAGAAATCCTTGTCGAGAAAGACACAGTTGACGCCGTTGTCCAGGCAAAGGTTCTGCAGCTTCTGGTCGAGCGTGAACAACGTGGCTCCTTCGCGACGCGCCAACACCAAGTAAAGCAGGTCGTAAACGGGATGGTCCAGCCGTATGGCTTCTATCAACGCCTCGCGCAGCAAATCCTTCGTGCCGCAGAACTCGTCAACCAAACTTGTCGCCTTCGCGACGTATTCCAGCACCTCGTCTCGGGTGAGCTTGCTCACATGGTGATACTTCCAGAAAGCGTTGCACACCTCCGAAGAGAACAGGTCGTGGCTGATGACCTTCTCCCCATCGAGCAGAAGCTGCGCCAACGCCAGCCCTTCGCTCGTTTCGCGCGCCATATCGACCGCAGCGCTGCCATCAAGAACGATCATTATCCCAACGCCTCCTCTCCGCAGTAATCGGCGGCACCGAGGATGCGTTGGTCTCGTTCTTCGCGCCCTTGTCTGATGAGCTCTGCCGTACTCGGAAAGGTGTCGGGCACCGTGAACTTCGGCAGCTTTTCGAATTCCGCGAACAAAGCCTTGCGCTTCTCGATGCGCGCGGCGCGGGCGTCATCGGTGTCGAAGTCGATGACCTGCGGGGCGCGGCCCAGGCGGTGCAGCTCGCAGCCGTCCCAAAAGTGGGACTCGTTGCGGGCGTTCAAACCTTCCTCCACGAGCGCCACCGTTTGCTGCGCGACGCTGCGGTGCTCGAGGGCGGCGCAGGCCTTCAGCCGCTCGTACAGGTCGTCCGGAAAGTCCCTCACTTGCAATGCGGGCATATTGCCTCCTTGCCGTTTGTTGCCATGCATGAAGTATACCTGCACTCTGCATGTTCTGCAAGAAATGATGCAGAATGCATGCTATTCTCATGAAAGCGGTGTTTGCCGCCGGGTGGTGCCCAACCGAAAGGAGGCGCCATGGACGTATTTGAATGCGCTGCCTATGCGACGGTCATTCAGGTTGCGATTTGGCTTTTGTTGGTCGTGATCAAAACGCTCAACCGGATCAGGCGAATGGTGTTGGAGGGCAAAAAGAAACCCGGGCCAGCGTCTAAACAGTCCCGGGTTCAGTAACCAAACAGCACCACCCGGTGAAGCGGGCGCCGCTGCCGTGATTGCATTTTACTACGCCGCCGGCATTCTCGCAAGAAGCGTCAGGCATTCGCCATACGGGGAACGTCTTCCAAGGGCACGGTGCGTTCTTCGTGGGTTTGCATGTCGCGCAGGGTCACGCTTCCGGCGGCCAGCTCGTCGGGACCAAGCACGGCCACGAGACGGGCACCTAGCTTGTCGGCAAGTTTGAACTGGCTTTTCAGGCTGCGGCGCTGGTGGTCCATGTCGGCAGGCAGACCAGCGTCACGACACGCCTGCACCAGCGAGAACGCCTGGGCGCGCACCGAGTCGTCCACGCAGGCGACGAATACTTCGCAACGCGTTGCCTGGGGAAATTCCACGCCGGCCGCCTGCAGCGCCAGCACGCAGCGCTCGTAGCCAAGCGCGAAGCCCAAACCCGGCGTCGGCCGGCCGCCCACCTCTTCGGCAAGCTTGTCGTAGCGCCCGCCGCCGCCGATGGCGTTCTGGCTTCCCAGACCGTCCACCACCTGCACCTCGAACACGGTGCGCGTGTAGTAGTCCAGCCCGCGCACCAGCGTGGGGTCTTCCACATAGGTCACGCCGGCAGCTTCCAGCAGCTCCTTGACCGCCTGATAGTGCGCGCGGCATTCGTCGCACAGGCAGTCGGTGATCTTCGGTGCCCCCTCCATGACCTGCGCGCAATCGGGGTTCTTGCAGTCGAAGGCACGCAGCGGGTTCGTTTCGGCGCGGGTCAGACAGGTGTCGCAGAGCGCCTCGGCATGCTCGTGCAGGTACGCGAGCACCTTTTCGCGATAGGCCGGCCGACACCGGTCGCAGCCCATGGAATTCACCAGCAGGCGCATGGACGCGTGGGGAATGCCCACGGCCTCGTAGAACTGCATGAGCATGATGATGGCCTCGGCGTCCACCGTGGGCTCTTCCGCGCCCAAACACTCGATGCCCACCTGGTTGAACTGACGCTGGCGGCCTTTCTGTGGACGTTCGGCTCGGAACATGGGGCCGGCGTACATGAGCTTGACGGGGGCTGCCCCCTGCGGCACCAGGTCATGCTGCACCACAGCACGGACAACGCCGGCCGTGCCTTCGGGACGCAGGGAAAGACGGCTTTTCGCCTTCACCGTGCCGCCATCGAGCAGCTTCTTCAGGTTCTCGCCGGAAATGGCCGTGAACATCTCCTTGGAAACCACGTCCGTTGCTTCGCCGATGCCGCGCACGAACAGCTCCGTCTGCTCGAACACGGGCGTCTCGATGGGCGCGTAGCCGTAGCGGCCGAAGACCTCTGCCGCCGTGCGCTTGAACTGCGCCCAGAATGCCGCCTCGTCGGGCAGCAGGTCCTTCGTTCCTTCAGGGGCTTGGATAGCCATGTACGTCATCCTTCTTTCGTCCAGCCAGCTCGCGCTATTGTAGCGCAGGCCGTCCTTCGCTTGCACCTGCGCGAAAACAAAGGACATCGCGAAACCGGCTTTCGGCGTTCTGCGCGCCAGCCGCCGCGGGGCGCACCCCGTCAGACCGGCGAGACCTCAAGCGAGCGCAGCACGTTCACCAAGGCGTCGTCGGGGCGGTAGTGCAAGCGCAACGAAAGGAGGGACCGGGCCACGGAGAACACGTTGGCGTCCGTGGCGGCGCGCATGCCTTCGTCTAGCTGATCGAGCAGTTCTTCCCGCGGCGCTACCGGAATGCCGGCGGCATCCAGCACCTCGTCAACTTCGTCGCGCGGGACCATGCGGGCGCCCGGTTCGTGCAGCAGCTCCTGCAACTCGACGGTCGACTGCGCGCCGTACACCGGCGAGGTCATGATGGACTTCAGATAGCAGGCCACGCCAGTGTCCAGCCGACCCGCCTTCCACTCCACGTAGGCCAGCTGATAATAGGCAATGGCTATCTCTTCGGGCTGCAAGGCGATGCGCAAACAGGCCACCAGCGCGCTCGCCGCGCTTTCCAAATCGCCCACCAGCATGTAGGCGCGTGCCGTCTGCCGGAAAGCCGCGGAAAAGGTGGGGGCCATCTCCATGCAGCGCACCCCGCAGCGCAACGCCTCGTCAGCATGCGCGAACGACTCTTCCAGAAGCTTCACCGATTCCAGGTAGCAGAACACGAGCGTGGCCGGCAACAGCTCGACGTGCTTGCCGGCATCGGGACGCTGCCGGTTGTAGACGACGCGGGACACGTACGAGTCGAACATGCGGTGCACCGCTTCCGCATTGTCGGAGTACCGCAGGCTGGCCTCCGCTTCGGCAATGACCTCGGCCAGCAGGGAAGCCGCCTCGGCAGGGTCGTGCTTCGCCACCGCCCGAGCGCGCATGAGCGCTGCCGCATACGGGTCTTCGCCCAGAAAGCAGGCGACGAGAGCGTTCTCGTCCGTGGTGTCCACGGTGCCTTCCGCCAGCGCGGCCATGAGCCGCGTGCATGCCTCGAACACCAGCGGGTCATCGGTTTCGTCCTGCGTGGCCCGCACGGCCTTGATGGCCTCCGTGGCGCTTTGCGTGCGCACGACCGCTTCGGCAACGCGCTCTCCCGCACGGCGCAGCTGGGCGTCGTAGCTGATGCGCAGGTCGTGCGTCGTGCGTGCGCCGAGCGCGTCCTGCGCAGAGGGGGTCAGAGGCTCCGTGCTCGTTTCCGGCAGATCGCGGCGCAACCAGGCGGCAGGCCCCTGCTCGATGACGGCGAACGGAGCGACGGCTTTGGCGTGCGCAGCATAGACGGCTCCGCAGGCCTCGAAAAGCCAACGGGGATCGGCGGAAGCCGCCTGTCGGTACGCGTCGCCTGCGCAGAAGGCCTCGCGCGGGAACGTCACCTGGTAGAACGGCTGCCCCCGAAGACCGGGGATACCGTCGCAAGAAGGCGTCGCGAGAGCGCCGTCGGGCACGAAAGGCCGCGCCGTCACCATGACGCGCCCGATCGCCTGACTGCCGTTGAACGCCGCAGCGGCCAGCGCCAGGCCCAGATGCTCGGCGTAGCGCAGGGCCTGCTGCGCCCGTTCTCCCTCGCCCGTCGCTTCCCACCGCGCCGTCGTGTCGTCCCAGCGCCACCGGGGCATGAGCCCCTCGTCGGGAGCCACCACGTCGAAGGCGACCACGCCCTCGCCCACGTCGGCACGAAACTCGGCGGCGAATCGAATCGGCAGCCGCAGGTTCTCCATGGCGCGGCCCACGCAGACGCGCACCGCCCATTCGCTTCCCGCCGCGGACGGGTCGCCCGCACGGGCAAAAGGCGCGGTTTTCGCGGGAGAGGGGTCGCCGTCCTGGACGAAGGAGGACGGGGCGCTCGAGGGAGCGGCATCGCCGCCCGAAGCGTCTTCCGGATGGGACGCATCGAGCGCCTGCTGCGCGACGGACTCGATCAGATAGGCGTCCCATCGGCCGCAATCAGCATCGCTTGCCACGGCGGCGCTTTCGCCGAACTTTTCCGCGATCAGCAGGAAGCGGTTCAGGGCGGCTTCGAGCGCCCACACCGCACGCTCGGAGACGCGCGCGTCCTCGTCTTCGATGCCGATATAGAACGTGTTGGCGTAGCGCGCGGTTCTCACCAGGCGCAAAGGATCGCTCTTGGGGTTTTCTGGCTCGCTCGGCAAAACGACGGCGCCCTCAGGATCCACCGCCGAAACGCCCCCTGCCGGATAGCCCGCGGCAACCAGCACCTCGTCCAGGCCCGCCTCTTCGAGCCACCCCGCCAAACAGCGTGCAAGGGCAGGAGGGCGCATGACCGCATCGCTTTCGGCGCACCGCACCTGACGCACGATGGCACGTAAGGCGGCGAGCGGCGCATCGTCGCGCAGGCGTCGAAAGACGAAGTCGAGCCCCCGGTCCGGCACGGCCGTCGCGCAGAGCGCCGGCCGATAGACGAATGCGAAGTAGCAGCGTGCAAGCGCCTGGTCGTAAGGAAGGCCCTCGCCGTAGGGTCCGAAGTCGTACCACGAATCGAACAGCGTGTAGCTGTTCTTGATGCAGCGGTATTGCGCGACCTCCCGCGAGGTGCCGTCCGCATCCCGCACCTGCACGCAACCGATCTCGACGCCGGCTTCGGGCTGTTCGGGGTATTTCGCCAGCATCACGTCGGGTTCGCGCGCGGGAGGCGAGGACAAAGGCTCGTTGGTGGAGAACGCGCGGCCGAACCGATCCACGTAAGCCACCAGACGATACTCCGTGTCCGTCAGGAACTCGACCAGATAGCGGTCGTCCCGATGCGGCGCCGGCAAGCCTCCCGTGACCCAACCGTAGGAAGATGCAGCAAGCGGCTGGGACGAGCAGGGCGGCACGGCGTCGGGCAACACGAGCTTCCCCGATCCCAGGAAGCCCTTCGTCCACTTGAAACGATAGATGCCTTGCTGTCGCCCTGAGTCCTGTGCCACGTAAACCCCTTTCATGTTACGCAAGCAGCATAGCACAAGCCCCGCGAGCAAAGGGCGTTTGGCTCCGGCGAAGCGGCTCCCGAGGCAGTCTTTGCACAAACGACGTGGCGCGCGCCAAACGGCGCGCG
>CAJFVW010000180.1 GCA_904420575.1 uncultured Gordonibacter sp. | reverse complement strand
TGTACGTCGCGGAAGGGAGTCTTTCCTGCATCGTGTGCTCGTTGAACACCATGGAACCGTAGATGTCAGACACTTTCGCCATAGGTGCGTGCTCCTTACTCGTTGCCTTCAAGGCGATGGCCTCCCGTAGCGCCGCAGCACACGTTCTGCCCGTACCCGCATACGATAGCACGCCCCGACCGGTGCGCAGGCCCTCAACTTCCCCTCATCAAACTAACGGCGAAATGTTTCGGGCAGTTTTCGGGCAGGAAAAGAACATGCCGCCTGCCAATCGCTTTCTTTTTTGGAATGGTGGCTTCTGACCGCCAAAAAAGAACCCGCCACGGGGGCGGGTTCTTCGCACGGTCGTTCGGATCGCGAACTAGCGCTTGCTGAACTGCGGGCGCTTGCGAGCCTTCTTCAGGCCGTACTTCTTGCGCTCGACCATACGGGAGTCACGCGTGAGGTAGCCGGCCTTCTTGAGCTCGGCGCGGTAGTCGCCGGCCTCCAGCAGGGCGCGGGCGATGCCGTGGCGCAGCGCGCCGGCCTGGCCCGAGATGCCACCGCCGTTGATGGTGGCCTTCACGTCGAAGTGGCCCACAGTGTCCGTCACCTTGAACGGAGCCTTGGCGTAATCGAGAAGAGCCTCGCGGCCGAAATACTCCACGCCTTCGCGGCCGTTGACCGTCACCTTGCCGGTGCCGGGAACGATGCGGACGCGCGCAACGGCGTTCTTGCGACGGCCGGTGCCGTAATACAAAGCTTCGCCTGCCATGAGTTACTCTCCCATCTTGATCTCGCGGGGCTGCTGAGCCATGTGCGGATGCTCCGCACCGGTGTAGACCTTGAGCTTCTTGCCCATGGCACGACCGAGCGTGTTCTTCGGCAGCATGCCCTTCACGGCATGCTCGACGACGCGTTCGGGATGCTTGGCCATGGCCTCGGTGAAGGTCTCGGACTTCAGCCCGCCGGGATAGCCACTATGACGGTAGTAAACCTTGTTCGCAGCCTTCGTGCCCGTCACGCGGATCTTGTCCGCGTTGATGATGATCACGAAGTCGCCCGTGTCGACGTGCGGGGTGTACTGCGGCTTGTGCTTGCCCTTGAGGATCTGCGCAGCTTTGGTCGCCACGCGGCCGAGCACCTGGTCGGTCGCGTCGATCAAGACCCATTCGCGCTCGACTTCGCCGGGCTTCGCTTGATACGTTTTCACTTCTGTCCTCCATTGATGTTGCCCCTGCGCGAATGCGCTTCGGCGCACGGCCTCGCGGACGTGCACAAACCGCCTTCTGGCAGGGTTTCGTTTTTCAAAAGTGCAGGTCATTTGGATGCCGGTTTCCTACGCCGACGCGCTTTCATGGGCCTGGACTCCCACTTCCGCGCTTCCTCATGCTCCTGCTGGTACGGGGCTTTTGAAAGCGAACTTTTGAAGTATACCCGGCCACGTTCATGAAAGTCAACGAAAAACCGGACCATTCGGGGCGATCTGCAAAAAGTCTTCGCCTTGCAGATGCAGAAGGAGAAGGCGGAAGCCCCCGTTCGGGCTACAGCGCCTTTTCGTACAGGGCGACGGCAGTGGGGCCCAGGTTGCCGTAGCGGAGGACGTGCGTGCCCAGGCAGTCGAAGCCGCAGGATTCATAGAGCCTGCGCCCGCGCGCGTTCGTGACGAACGTGTCCAGGCGCACGGCCTTCTTGCCGGCCGCGCGCGCCGCCTCTACGCTGGCCGCCACCAGCTGGCGCGCGTATCCCCGGCCATGGAAGACGGGCAGCGTCGCCACCACGTGCAGCACATACGCCTCGCCTGGCTGGGCGGGCACGCGCCAAGGCACGTCCTCGTAGCCCGCCTCCCCCTCTTCGTCCATGACCAGCGCGCAGGCGATGCGCGAGGCGCCTCCCCCGCCCGGGTCGCCGCCCTCGCGTGCGTCATCGCCCCCGCCCGCGTTCGCGCCCTCGTGCGCGCCCTGGCCCCCGCGCGCGCTCGCGTCCCCGGCCGCGCCCTCGTCCAGAACGCCCACGTACACCTGGCCGGCCGATATGGCTTCGCGCAGGAATGCGGGCGAGGGATGTATGCCGTGCTCCCACAGCACGTCGAAGTCGGTCCCGCGCATCTCGTCGATCATCTGCGTATAGAAGTCCATGACCTGTTCGAACTCGTCGGTTCGCGCCATTCGCACCGTCAGCATGCCGCTCCTTGTCCTTGCCGCCTCCACCGTGTCGCCCACGGCTGGCTTCGAGATTTCCTCGACGCATTCTACCGCAAAGCGGCGCACGGCGCGCCGCGCCCGGCAGACTGCGTTCGTGCATGTCCTGCGGCTGACGACAGGTTTCGGTCAACCGCGTCCGACCAATCCGGCTCGCTTTGTTATCATAGGCACGTCATCGCCGCGATTGCGAGTGCGCGAGGCAGGACGAGAGAGAAAAGACGTGGATCCCTTCATATTCATCACCCTGGTGACGCTGGCGGCCGGCATGGGCGGCACCGGTCTTGGCGGCCTGGTGGGCGCCTTGTTCAAAAGCGAGTCGAACCGCACGGTCAGCTTGCTTCTGGCGTTTGCCGGCGGCATCATGCTGTCCATCGTGTGCTTCGACCTGCTGGCCGAATCGGTGGAGGCAGCGGCGCTCATCAGCGAGCACGCCGTGCTGATCGTGATGGCCGCCGTCGTGCTGGGCGTGGGCGTGGTGTACGGCCTGAACTTCGTCATCGACCGCCGCACCAGGCCCGAAGTGCCGCACGTGGCGCGTGCCGACCATCCGAAGACGCACGACGACCTGGACGAGCTCATTCACGCAGACCATCTGGCCGAACATCGGCGCCATCGGGATTCCCGCTCGTCGTTGGTGGTGGCGGGCATCGTGATGGCCTGCGCCATCGCCCTGCACAACGTGCCCGAAGGCATGACCATCGGCGCCAGCTTCGTGGTGTCGGACAACCTGTTTTTGGGGACCGGCATGATCATGGCCGTGCTCATTGGCCTGCACAACATCCCAGAGGGCATGGCGGTTTCCGTGCCGCTCATCAACGGCGGCATGGGGCGTGTGCGTGCCGTGCTGGTCACGGCCGCCTGCGGGCTGCCGACCGTGCTGGGCGCATGGCTGGGCTACTGGCTGGGCGACATCGGACCCATCGGCCTCACCTTGAGCTTGGGATTCGCCAGCGGCGCCATGCTGTACGTCGTGTTCGGCGAGATCATCCCTCAGTCGGTGCTCATGTACCGCTCGAAGGCCCCTGCGTTCTTCGTCATCGTGGGCATGCTGCTGGGCATGCTGCTCATCTTCTACTGAGGCCGCACATCAGGACTACCCGCAGCGCGGATGGTTTGCCCGACAAAGACCGGTGGCCGGCGCACCAGGCGCCGGCCACCGTTGCTACCGCGGTTCGCTCCGCGGCCGCGCTATGCAGCTGCGCTATGCGGCCGTGAATTCGGCCACGTCGGCAAGCGGGCTTGCCGTTCCTTCGTCGTTCACCGAGCGCACGAGCAGCCGGTAGAAACCCGGCTTGACGGGCGTGTACGAAAACGTCCAATGCACCCAGCGTTCCCCGACCGAGTCGGAAACGTCGAACGCGGTCCAGTGCTCGCCGTTGTCCAGCGAGAACTCCACCGACACGATAGGTTTGCCGTAGTCCTCGGCGTACCCGTCGAACGTAACCGGCTTGCCTACTTCCACCTGCAGGGGGGCTATCATGGCGTCCCCTACTCCTGCGATCCTGCCAGGATGCCGGCGTTGGGGCTGTTGGGATGCTCGTCGTTCGTTCCCGGCACGGCAGGCGCCTCGTCTTCGGTGGACACGACTATCTGCACGACGTCGCGCACGAAGTAGTTCGCCGGCGTCTTCATCATCCACAGCTGGTTGTTGCCGCCGACCGAGGCCGAAAGGTCCTCGTCGTTGATCTGGTAGCTGAGCACGGCATGGTGCCCCACCACGTAGGCCAGCGGGAAGGCCACTTCGGTGCCGTCGGACGAAACGAACGTGAGCGTGTTGGCGCCCGGCGCGGCCGCGGCTCGGGTCATCAGATGCTCGATGGGGATGCCCTTCACGTCCGCCGTGACGATGGCGCGCCCGCCTGCCGGGTTGCCGCCACAGGTGCAGGTCATGACCTTGTTGACCGACTCCTCGCCGGCAAGGTCGCCCACCGACGCCACGAAGGCGTTCTCGACGTCGCCGGACACGGTAAGCTTCCATTCGAGCGGGTTGTCCGCCTCGAAGTTGACCGTGGCGCCGCAGATGGCCTGCGAGGCCTTCTGGAAGAAGGCCTTGATCACGGCGTTGGGCGTGATCGTGGCCTGATCGTAGGCGAACTCGCCCGCCACTTCCGCTTCCGTGACCTGCATGCTTTGCACGGCGGTGCCCGATTCCTGCGCCTCGGTGCCGTCCGGGGCGGCCCCTTGGTCCGATGCCGGCTCGGCTGCCAGCGCCGGGGCGGCCGTCATGGACACGACCATGGTCAGTCCCGCGATGGCAGAGAGAGTGGAGCGACCGTAACGCGTCGTTTTCTTCATCATCGATACCCCCTTACTCTACCGTGAACATGAACTGGGTGTCGTACTGGCAGACGCGGTCGGCGCCTTCGGGCGTGATGCTGGTGGTGCGGATGTCCAGCAGGTACGCGCCGGCAGCAGGCGGCGTGAAGTCCATGCGCCAATACGTCCAGAAGTCGGCGTTGTTGTTCGGCGTGTCAAGCACGGTCCACGTGGCGCCATGGTCGAAGGAGAACTCGACCTTCTTGATGGGCTCGTCCCACGCGTCGGCGAAGCCTTCCAGATGCACGGTCTTTGCCTCGTCGCCCGAAAGCACGACGCCGGTGGGATAGTTCAGGACGCCGCTGTTGGGCTTGGAGTAGATCTCGCCCGTGCGGTCGTCGGTGAACTGCCCGACGTACAGCTGCGCGTTCAGCTGGTCTTCGGGCAAGGTCATGAACGTCAGGTTGGAGATGCGCTTCGTGAAGTTGCCGCCCGAGGTCTTGTAGACCCAGATCATGCACGGGTAGCCCTGCGAATTGGGCAGGTATTCGCCGTCCATCTTGGTGACGATGATGGCATCGTTTTCCAGCAGCCAGTCGATGCTCATCTGAGCGTAGTCGTAGCCGTCGCTGCCGATGGGGCTCAGGATGTTCGCGCCGGCCTTCGGCTTGGCATAGTCGACGATGGCCGAGATGGGGATGCCCTCCACCTCGCTCTGCATGATGGTGGCCTGGCCCACGCCGTTGATGGTGCAGTCCATCTTCATGACCTGCTTCACGGTGCCGAACTGCTCCTCCATTTCGGGCAGCGTCATTTCCACGGGGTTCTCGCAGTCGCCGTCGACGGAGATGACCCAGTTCTCGTAGATGGACAGGTCCTGCTTGGAGTCGTCGGTCAGCCACTCGTTCGGCTCGTCCTTGACCGTCTTGAAGATGCGGTTCTCGGCCGGCGTGATGGTGGTCTGGTCGTACGTGATGGCGGGCTTGGCCTCGTCGGCAGCCACGTCGGTGATGCCTTTGTACAGGTTGTACTTCACTTCGTCCCAGCGCTCGAACACGCCCGTGTTGGGGTTGATGTAGTGGCACGACTGGCAGTTGCCGTCGTCGTCGGCGAACATGGCGCTTTCGAAGTGCAGGGTGTGCAGCGCGTCAGCCAGCTTGTGGCCCGAATAGGAATCGGAATGGCACGCGATGCAGTTCTGGTAGCTCTGCTCGGTGGGATACCCGAAGAAGATGAGCCGATGGTACGTCGGCAGGCTCATGAGCGCGTTCTCCAACGTGTGGCATGAGGTGCACCCGCGGTTGTCGGCGTCCAGGTACGTGTTGTTCCATCCCAGGTCGTCCGTGGGAACCGGCTGCACCAGGAAGCCGTTGCGGTCGGTGTAGCGCCGCGGCGCCTCGGCCTTGGCGTTGGCCTCGTTCTTCGTCGTGTTCTGATAGAAGCCAGGCAGCGA
Organism: uncultured Gordonibacter sp.; assembly: GCA_904420575.1. Classification (GTDB taxonomy): domain Bacteria; phylum Actinomycetota; class Coriobacteriia; order Coriobacteriales; family Eggerthellaceae; genus CAJFUR01. Next base: position 8,641 of record CAJFVW010000180.1, on the reverse strand, counting down.
CGCCACGCCGTCTACGAAGCGGCCCTCGGTGGGAAAGCCGCTGTAGGCGGCCAGCTGGTCGACGTACTCGCCGTCGGTTGCGGAAGCGATGCCGGCCTTGGCGTCCTGCGATTGTTCCCCATTCGATTTCGGCGCGTCGCTGGCAGCCTTCGGGCTGCATCCCCATGCGACGCACGAAATGCTCAGCGCGACCACGGCCAGCACGATGATCGCCTTGGATCTGGCGTGTACAGGCAGCGTAAGGCGCGCTTCAACCTTGTCTTTCATTGTTCCTCCTTTGTGTCGTGAAACCGGGACTCCTCGAAATCCTCCTTTCCCCCTGTGCGGTGCGGCCCGCCTTGGCGTGCAGCCGGCCGGCGCGTTTGCGCCTTTCCTGCCAGCGGTGTTGCCAAAAGGGCCTATCCTCGATGGTGCGGACGACGGCGCGGTCCATCCTCGTCGGCGATGGACGTGCGCCGATAGTCGTAGTGCTCCACGTACGTCTTGTCCAGCAGGGACTTCTCGTAGAAGCCGACCTGCGCGTTGTATTCGGAAGCGACGTCGCCCGTGCTCTTGTACTCGTCCCGCAGCGATCCGTCCTCGCAGTAGTACCGGAAGAAGTCCTCCGGGCAATGCTCCTTCAGATAGGCGAGGAACACCTCGTTGAAGTTGTCGGACGCGACGAAGAAGTGGCGGATGCCGTCGTCGTGCTGGCGCAGGAATCCCCGGTCCAGCAGGCCCGCGTAGTCGCTGCGGGCGCAGGGGTAGGAAACGTCGTAGCGTTGCTCGTGGATGGCATAGGTGAATTCGGCGTTGCTGTGCAGCACGGCCTCCAACAGCACTTCCTTCTGCCGGAAGTTCATGCTCTCGTCGGCGTCGATGATGGCGCGGAACCGCTCTCGGCGCCGGCTCATGCCGTCGAGCTTGGTCATGGTCCAGCGCTGCTCTTCCACGATGGCGGCCACCACGCCTTCGAAGAAGCGCGTCCAGTCATAGGAGCCGCCGCATTCCACGACCAGGCTTTCGGGATCGCGGGGAAGGCGGCGGACACGTCCGTCGCCACCGTCGTCGGCGTACAGCAAGGTGACCACCGGCACATGCGCGGAGAAGTGGTAGCCCGCGCGGTGCAGGATCAGGAAGTACAGCAGGTAGGCAAGCACGTCGTTGCCGGCGGGAAACACGTGGAACGTCCTGAAGAAACGAAGGGCGATGAGGGCGTTTATCAGGGCATGGTTGCCGCAGTCGCCAGGGTCTTCGGGACCGCCGGCCGTTTGGGGACCGCCGACCGCTTGGGGCCTGGTAGTGGCTCGGGCCCCAGCGGCAGCTCGGGGCCCGGCGGTGGCGCCTTCTTGCGTTGACTCGCCTTCCAGCGCGTGCTCGCCTTGTTGCGCAGGATCGCCCAAGGTGCCGAAACCGCCTGCTCGTTCGCTCTCCTGCCGCCATACGTCGGCACAGAAGGATTCCAGGGTTTTCAGGCGCAGATCCTCCATGGCGCTCGCCTCGCACCTGCCCATCTCGCGCACGTCCTTGATGGAAATGCCCTTGACGAGCCTTTGGTACAGGCCTTCGATGAAGGCTGCTGTGAGGGGTTCGTCGCGATAGTTCTCTATGTTCAAAAGGATCTGGCCTGCATTGGAGACCAGAAGCTCGATGCCGCTCGCCGGCGCGCAGGCCTGCACGCAGATGCGCTTCATCCGCGCCGCGTCGAGGGCCGGGTTTTCCAACCGCACGGCCGCAACGACGTCGCTCGCCGCAAGGTTGAGCTCATAGTGCCCGCCTTCGGGCTCGGTGAGGATGGTCTCGTAGTGGACAGCGAGCCCCTCGTTGATCTGGTACGTCTCCAGCAGCTTGGAAAGACGCCACGTGGGGGCGTACCAGTCGCTGGAACCATGGCATCCACCGGACTCGTCTTCGCCGAACGCCGTGCTGGCGGGTGCCGGCAGGCAGCGCCCCTGGCATCTGCGCAGCGAATTGACCGTGAACCAGTAGAGCGCGGACTCTTCCGCGGACGCGTTCAAGGCCGACGCGAACGATTCTAGCGTCTGCGCCTTCTGGGAAGCGAGCGACAGGGCCTGCCCCAGCAACGAGCTGCTCCCCGCCATGAGATGTTTGTCCATGCGACCTTCTCCCTCTTCCCGACGCTATGCATGTTCGCAGAACATCGCACTGTTCAGCAAGGGTTTGAAGGCTGACTAGAAAGTATTTACTACACCGGAAAACAGGCAGGAAAGCGCCGCCCGGCGCGCCGCTTCGGCGCGCTGGGCGCGCCTCACACGGCAGCGAGCGCCTGGTCCACGTCGGCTATGAGGTCGGCGGCGTCTTCGATGCCGCAGGACAGGCGGACAAGGTCGGGCGTGATGCCGGCAGCCGCCAACTCTTCGTCGTTCATCTGGCGGTGCGTCGCGTTCGCGGGATGCAGCACGCAGGTGCGCGCGTCCGCCACGTGCGTGGCGATCTGCGCAAGCTCGAGGCTGGCCATGAACTTCTCGGCCGCGCCGCGCCCACCGCCGACCCCGAAGCTCACGACGCCGCAGCTGCCCTTCGGCAGGTACTTCTGCGCAAGGGCGTACTGGGCGTCGCCCTCGAGCGAGGGATAGCGCACCCAGGCGACCTTCGGGTGTTCCGACAGGAAACGCGCCATGGCCAGACCGTTCTCGCTATGCCGCGCCATGCGCAGATGCAGGCTTTCCAGCCCCAGGTTCACCAGAAACGCGTTCTGCGGCGACTGTATGGCGCCGAAGTCGCGCATGAGCTGGGCCGTCGCCTTGGTGATGAAGGCGCCTTCCTGGCCGAAGCGCTCGGCGTACACGACGCCGTGATAGCTCTCGTCGGGCTGGGTGAGGCCGGGGAACTTGTCCGCATGCGCCGTCCAGTCGAAGCGGCCGGAGTCCACGATGGCGCCGCCGACGCTCGCGCCGTGCCCGTCCATGTACTTGGTAGTGGAATGCGTCACGATGTCGGCTCCCCATTCGATGGGGCGGCACAGCACCGGCGTGGGAAACGTGTTGTCCACGACGAGCGGCACGCCATGCGCATGCGCCGCCGCGGCGAAGCGCTCGATGTCGAGCACGGCGAGCGCCGGGTTCGCGATGGTCTCGCCGAACACGGCCTTCGTGTTGGGGCGGAACGCGGCCTCGAGCTGCGCGTCGGTGCAGTCGGGCGCGACGAACGTGCACGCGAGGCCCATACGGCGCATGGTGTGCGCCAGCAGGTTGTAGGTGCCCCCGTAGAGGGCGGAGCTCGCCACCACATGGTCGCCCGCGCCGGCGATGTTGAACACGGCGAAGAAGTTCGCCGCCTGCCCCGACGACGTGAGCATGCCCGCGGTGCCGCCCTCCAGCTCGGCGATCTTCACGGCCACGGCGTCGTTCGTGGGGTTTGCGAGGCGCGTGTAGAAGTAGCCGGCCTCTTCCAGGTCGAACAGGCGGCCCATGTGCTCGCTGGTGTCGAACTTCCAGGTGGTGGACTGGTAGATGGGAACCTGGCGCGGCTCGCCGTCGCCGGGGCGGTAACCGCCTTGCACGCAGGCGGTGCCCACAGACTCCTTTCGCGCGTCCGTAACCTGCCGCCCGTCTGTCGCCCGATCTTCGTTCACAAGTCGCTCCTTGCCCGCATCGTTTTGCCATGCTCGCCCGTCACCCAGCGGCACCTTGCCCGCTTGCCGTCCGGCAGCGCCTTGCGTTTTGCCGTCCGTCTCAGCGCCTCGCAGTTCGCCGCCCGATAACAGAGAGGTCTTTCGCTCGGGTCGATATTATAGCGACAGCGGCTCCATCATCGGTAGCACCCGCTTTCCGATAATTTGTCATCAACAATTCAGATAACAATGCGTTCTGTTTGATGAAAATTCATTCGATGCGTTTTGGAACGCCTCAAAAATCGCCCTTTTCGCTGCCAAACCTCTTCTTCCGGTCTTCAACGAGGTCATACAGTTCTTCCTTTGAATGAATGCCCAGCTTTCTGTACACGTGTTTTGTATGTGACCGCGCCGTACTTTCGGCAATGATCAACCTCTCGCACAACGCCGGGCGGGAATAGCCGCGCGCCAAAAGCGCAAATACCTCGCCTTCGCGCACCGTCAGACCATAATCGCGGGAAACCTCTTCCAGAACGATGTCCATCTGCTTTTCGGAAAGCGCCAAGGCTTTGTCCAAGACCCGCACCTTGTCTTTACGCTCTATAAGGTTTGCCATCGAGTAACACGCCACTACGACCGCAGCATACAAGGATGCCATTTGAACGTGCCCCGTAAAATCGGACAGAGCATTTGCATCCAATGCGCTGCAAAGAGAAAACATGGCCAGATAGGCCACCAGAGAGCCGCCCAGGTAAATCGCCTTTTCCGCAAACGACAGCTTCGGCTCGTCCCATCCTATGCGCTCCTTTATGTCCGAAAGCTGAACCGAAGAAAGCATGATCCACGACAAGAAGATGGCGACGGGCGACGAAGCGGCGAGGACATCGACGACCGACCCGTTCGCCAAATAAGGAAACACCAGCACTCCGGCCGCCAGCAGGGGAGCTACTCGCAAAATGGAGGTCGCCCACCACAAGCGCGTCGAACACCAAAGACCCAGGCCCAGCACAATGCATGTCAAGACGACGCAGAGCGCCGCCGAGGCATTGGGCAAGCTCCGCGCACAGAATACCAGCGCGCAGGAAGCGCAGCCATTGCATACTCCAAAGAAGAAGCGCGACGCAAAAAAGGCTTGAGCAGCGAATAGTTCTCCGGCAGCGGTGCACGCTCGACCACATCCATGTCGTATAGCCCCAAAAGGAAGGGAAGCGTCCCCAGGGACTTTAAAACACCCGCAAGGAAAACGCCACCCCACTCGACTGGCACCAGACTTCCCAGACCATATACGGCACATGCAACCACCAAGGAGATCAGTACGGTTTTTTCCGCCTCGCGCTTGTCCAAACAGGCAAAACCCAAACCCCAAAAGGCAATAAAGCAACCCGTTTGACAGCCCTGCAAAGACAGCAAGACAATGGGAGAGCCTTCCCAGCCCGAGGGCACAATCGAAGAATACAGTGCGCTGAGAAAAAAGAATCCCACGCCTGAGAGAGCAAGGCATCTTTGGAGTCCTTTTCGCTTGAACAATTTGCTCCATGCGAGCGCACCGCACACCAAAAGAAGCGACACCATTGTGGCAAACGAGTCGAAGAAGGATGGTTCCCCGAACACAGCTGCGCCGGCCCACCAAACCGAGGAAAGGAGCATGGAGGCGCCCCAGTACAATCCAGCCCCTGCGGCCATAGCAAGACATTTATCAACTCGCAAATTGTTGGCATGCACCTCGCTCGACTCCTTCCGAAAACCAGCGAAACCCTTGCGATTACATCATAGCAGCGCTCTCGAATCCTCCCCCCACAGGGGGGATTTCGCGTGCGCCACCAGCAAGAAAGAAAATGACCCTTGCCGGATGATTCGCAACGGCCCACGATCTCGTATCGTTCCGCCCGACGGCGCTGCCATATCGGCGTCACACAGAACCGACAGAAAACCGTCAGGAGGAAACATGGGCAAAGAAATGGATAGGCGCAGATTCCTTAAGGGAGCATCGCTTTCGGCTCTTGGGCTGGCAGGGGCGGGGCTGCTCTCCTCTTGCAGCGCGCAAAGCGAAACAGGCGGCGAAGCGCTCACTTACGAACAGACCATTGCATGGAACGGCGAGTACGACGTTGTTGTCGTCGGATTCGGCGGCGCAGGCGCCGTGGCCGCAAAGACCGCAGCCGAAGAAGGCGCATCGGTATTGCTGGTGGAAAAGGCCGCAAAAGGCGACGAAGGCGGAAACACGCGTTTTTGCAGCCAGATGTTTGCCTATGGCAACGGCGACGAAGAAGCCACTTTGGCGTATTACCGCGCCCTCGGCGGCGACATGCCCCTCGACGAAGACGTACTGCAGGCGTACGCCACCGGAATCGCGCATCTATGCGACACCTACAGCGAGGCGTACGGACTCGACCAAAACGAATTCGTCATATTCCCTTACCCTGCGGAATATCCCGAATTCGAAGGAAGCGACAAAGTGTCAATGGCCAAGCTGAGCAACGACGAGGGCGCCTACATGTGGCAGACCCAGTACAATGCCGTGGTGGCACTGGCAGACAAAATAGACGTGTGGTACGAATCGCCCGCCCAAAGACTTCTGCAGGACCCCCAGTCGAAAACCGTAGTAGGCGTATGCGTCAAACGCGGTGGCGAAGACCTGAATATACGAGCTCGCAACGGCGTGATTCTAACCTGCGGGGGATTCGAAAACAGCCCGACCATGGTCAAGGACTATCTGGGCATGGGCAAATACGCGCCGCTTGGAACCATCAACAACACGGGCGACGGCATCAGAATGGCCATGGAAGCCGGTGCCGACTTGTGGCACATGCATTCGGTCGAGACGATGCACGTTTTCGGTGGATTGTGCTACATGGTGGAAGAAGGCCAGCGTAGTCAGCAGGTCGCGTACGACTCGGGCTTCATGGCGGGAAGCGTAGTGCTCGTTGGCACCGACGGCTACCGATACCTGCGAGAAGACGAGCTGCCACGTCATGGACACATGTATCAGAATGGTGTCTGGATGACCGTCAGACATCCGGAACGCTCATTCCTCGTGTATGATCAAACCCAAGCCGACGCAGTGGAAGCCGCCGGCAAAGTTCCCGAAGTGGAACTCGCAAAAGCAGTGTCGGCGACAACCCTGGCAGAGCTCGCCCAGACAATAGGCGCCAAGGAAGATGCGCTTGCACAGACAATCGCAGACTTCAACAAAGCCGCAGCCGAAGGACACGATCCGGCCTTCCAGCGAAGCGCCGAAAGCATGCGCGCATTCGACCAGGGACCTTATTACGCACTCGAACTCATGCCCGACATCCTGAACACGCAAGGCGGCCCCCGCCGAAACGCCAATGCCGAAGTAGTCGATGCGCAAGGCACCCCCATCCCTCACCTCTATGCAGCAGGAGAATGCGGCGGAGTTGCCTCGAACATGTACCAAGGCGGCGGAAACATGGCAGACAACATGATCTTCGGACAAATCGCAGGCAGGAATGCCGCGAGCGTCAAGGACGAGCTGCCGTCATATCAAGCAGCCAAGGTCGAATCGTCCATTGAATTCACCCTCGGCAAGGAAAGCGATCTCTAACCCCCCCCCCCCCGGTCGCGCGTCATCACCGCAAGACATTCCCCTTTCCCGACGCGCCGCGTCCAGCATAAAAGACGCGGCGCGTCGCTGCTGCATCCTTCCGTAGCCGCGCAGGACGATAATGAGCTATCTTTTTTATCAATGGCTAAGTCATCGCATTATCCGGTATCATAGGGAACTACACAAAAACGACCGCTGCGAAACCGCGTCACGCGGACCGCCACAGCACCACGCTATACGGGCCGGCACCACACTGCGTAATCGCCGGCATCGCGCAGGTCATCGGCGCGCCCGTCGCCGCAGCCAACCATGAACGTCCGTCCGGAGCGCCGAAGGAGAGTAGGATGCCCATCAAAATTCCCGACGCACTGCCCGCCACCGACATCCTGGAGGGCGAGAACATCTTCGTCATGACCGAGTACCGCGCCATGCATCAGGACATCCGTCCTTTGAAGGTGCTGCTGCTCAACCTCATGCCCACGAAGATAGTCACCGAGACGCAGATCATGCGCAAGCTGTCGAACACGCCCCTGCAGATAGAGATAGGCCTGCTGCAAACGGCCACGCACGATTCCAAGAACGTGTCCGAACAGCACCTGGACGCGTTCTACACCACGTTCGACGAGATCAAGGATAAGCACTTCGACGGCATGATCATCACCGGCGCGCCCGTTGAGTTGCTGGACTTCGAGGACGTGGACTACTGGGACGAGCTCTGCCGCATCATGGCATGGTCCACCACGAACGTGCATTCCACGCTCCATATCTGCTGGGGCGCCCAGGCCGGCATCTACTACCACTACGGCATTCCGAAGTTCGAGCTACCCGAGAAGCTGTCGGGCGTGTTCGAGCACGAGGTGGTGAAACCGTCGTCCCCGCTGGTGCGCGGGTTCAACGACCGGTTCCAGGCGCCGCACTCGCGCTATACCGAAGTGCATGCCGACGACATCGAAGCGCATCCGTCGCTGGAACTGATAGCCACGTCCGCCGAGGCCGGGGTCTATCTGGCGAAAAGCACCGACAGCCGACACTTCTTCGTGTTCGGCCATCCTGAATACGACGTGGAGACGCTGCTGCTGGAATACGAGCGCGACCTGGGGCGCGGCCTGCCCGTGTCCGTGCCCGCGCACTATTTCCCAGACGACGACCCCGCGCAGGCGCCGCACGCCACCTGGCGCGCCCATGCGCAGCTGCTGTACACCAACTGGCTGAATTATTATGTCTACCAGACCACGCCTTACGACCTCGCAAAGATAGGCGCGGAAGGACCCGCGCGCGAGGGAGAAGCGTCGCAGACGCAGGGAGCGGCACAGGCGAGTGCACGGCTGGGCGAGGCGCAGACGGACGCGGCGAGCACGGCGCAGGGAGCGGCGCTGAACGCACCCCAGCCGGCGAGGTCCGAAGCGCCTGCGCCGCGAAACCCCTACCTACGCCCCGCCAACGAAGACGACGACGGCTACGATCCCTACTCCGACCGCCGCGAAGAACCTCCCCTGTTCGAACCGGATCCGTGGGACTAAATA
>CAJFVW010000179.1 GCA_904420575.1 uncultured Gordonibacter sp. | reverse complement strand
TGTTCGCGGCGTCCGACCTCATGCGCGAGACGCTCGGCGAGCACATCCACGCCTACCTGGTGAACGCGAAGCGCGCCGACTGGAACGCCTATCAAGGTTTCGTGACGCAGTGGGAGCGCGATCGCTACCTGGGGGTGCTGTAGCCATGCGCGGTGGAAGGGAGGGATGATGCAGCGCAAGACCGTCATTTTCGTGGCCGACAGCCTTGACAACGCGCACAAGTTCCAGCAGGTGCTCTCCGGCCTGGACGTGGACGTGGCGGCAGGGTCCTCCCTGCAGTTCAGGAAGCTGCTCGCGCAGCATCCGAACTGCGATCTGGTCGTGTACGAGGCGCGCGGGGACGCGCTTTCGGGCGTGGCGCAGGCCGAGCAGCTGCTGGTGGAGGACGGGTCGGCATCGATGCTGGTCATCGTCGGCGAGGACCAGCTGGGCGAATTCCGCCTGCCCGTCCAGGTGAAGGCCGACTTCGTCGTGCATGGCGCCAGCGCGGGCGAGTGCGCCTCGCGCATCCGCCAGCTTCTGTGGCCGGGCAGCGAGGGGTCGTCGTCCGACTATCTGGCGGTGGACAACCTGACCATCAACCTGGCCACCTACCAGGTGAAGGTGGGCGGCGAGCCGCTCGACCTCACGTATCTGGAATATGCGCTTCTGGCCTTTCTGGTCACGCATCCGGGGCGCACGTACTCGCGGGACGCGCTTCTGCGCCGCGTCTGGGGCTTCGACTACTACGGCGGCTCGCGCACCGTCGACGTGCACGTCCGCCGCGTGCGCGCCAAGCTGGGACCGGACCTGGCACAGCATCTGGAAACCGTGCGCGGCGTAGGCTATCTCTGGAGCGCCTGAGGCTCCGCCGGCCGGAAAGCCCGCGCCATGGATTCTCTGTTTCTCGCGCGTCGGGCGGCGCGGGGGATGCCCGTTGCTCTATACTGGTCGTTCACGATAGCGATCGACGGAGGATGCTCTATGCCGAAAAAGATTGCCGTCATCGACGGCAACTCGCTCATGCACCGCGCCTATCACGCCGTGCCCCAGACCATGAACGCGCCGGACGGACGGCCCACCAACGCCGTGTTCGGCTTCGTCGCCATGCTGCTCAAGTTCATCGACGTCGCGCACCCCGATGCCGTCATCTGCGCGTTCGACGCAGGCCGCCCGGCGTTCCGCACGAAGGCCCTCGAGCAGTACAAGGCACAGCGTCCTCCCATGGACGACGACCTGAAGGTGCAGTTCCCCATCATCGAGGAGCTGCTGGAGGCCATGAACGTGCCGGTCGTGCGCGTGAAGGGATGGGAAGGCGACGACGTCCTGGGCACCGTGGCCCGGCGCGACGAGCAGCTGGGCTACGAGACGCTGCTGGTGACGGGCGACAAGGACGCCTACCAGCTGGCCAGCGACAAGACGCGCATCGTCACCACGAAGAAAGGCATCACCGACGTGGCCATCTACGGCCCGGCCGAGGTGGCGGAGCGCTACGGCGTCACGCCGGCGCAGGTGCCCGACTTCCTGGGGCTCAAGGGCGACTCGTCCGACAACATCCCCGGCGTGCCCGGCATCGGCGAGAAGACCGCGGCCAAGCTGCTGCAGCAGTACGGGTCGCTCGAAGGCCTCTACGAGAACCTGGACGCGCTCAAAGGCAAGCAGCTCGAGCGCATCCGCGACAACAAGGACGCCGCGTTCGCCAGCCGAGAGGTGGCCACCATCGTGTGCGACCTCGACTTCCCGCTCGACCTGGAGGCGGCGGCCTTCCCCTCGTTCGAAGAGGAGAAGGTGGTGGAGGCGTTCCAGAAGATCCAGTTCAACACTCATCTGGGACGCGTCCTCAAGCTGGTGGGCAAGGAGTTGGAGAAGTCGCAGGCGCCGCTCTCGTGGGAGCCCGTCGTGCATGGCGACGAGGCGACTGCGCTCGTGGAAGCGGCCGTCCAGGCGGGCGAGACGGTGGGCGTGGCGTTCGTGGAGCCCGAGCAGGTGTCCCTGTTCAGCTCGGGGGTGATCGCGGCGTTCTGCACCTCGCAGGGCACGGCGGCCTTCGAAGAGGAGGAAGGCCTTACGGTCCTGGCGCGCGTGGTCAAAAGCTGCCCGTTCGCGGCGCTCGACGTGAAGGAGACGCTGCACCGGGTCTATCCCGCCGACACCGCCGTGCCCGCGCTGGTCACCGACGACGACCTCATGGCGATGCGCGCCTTCGACCTGGGCCTGGCCGGCTACGTGCTGAACTCGTCGGTGTCGGAGTATTCCTTCGATGCGCTTCTGGACGCGTACTGCGGCGGCGTGCTGCCCGACACGAAGACGGACGAGGAACGCGCCGTCGTGTGCGCCGCCGCCGCGCGCCAGCTGGTGGAACCGCTCACTCAGGCGTTGGAGCGGGATGGCAGCACGCGCGCGTACTTCGACATCGACCTGCCGCTGGTGGCGGTGCTTTCCATCATGGAGCGCACGGGGACGGCGCTCGACTGCGACCGCCTGGCCGAATTGGGCGCCAGCACGGAAGACGAGCTGGCCGGGCTGCGCGAGCGCATCTTCGACATGGCGGGCGAAACGTTCAACCTCGACTCGCCCAAGCAGCTGGCCCACATCCTGTTCGAGGTCATGGGGCTCACGCCGCTCAAGAAGAACCAGCGGGGCTACTCCACCGACGCCGCCGTGCTCAAGGAGCTGTCGAAGACCCACGAAATGCCGGCGCTGCTGCTGCGCTACCGCGAGCTTTCCAAGATCAAGTCCACCTACATCGACGCGCTGCCGCGCATGCGGGCCACCGACGGGCGCGTGCACACCTGCTTCAACGAGACGGTCACCACCACGGGGCGCCTGTCGTCGTCCGACCCGAACCTGCAGAACATCCCCGTGCGCACCGAGTTCGGCCGCCAGATCAGGGAATGCTTCACGCCGCTGGCCTCCGGAAGCAAGTTCCTGTCGGCGGACTACTCGCAGATCGAGCTGCGCCTGCTGGCGCACCTGTCCGGCGACGAGCATCTGGTGGCGGCGTTCTGTTCGGGCGCCGACTTCCATGCCAGCACCGCCAGCCGCGTGTTCGACGTGCCGCTGGAAGACGTGACGCCGCAGCTGCGCAGCCGCGCGAAGGCCGTGAATTTCGGCATCGTCTATGGCCAGCAGGCGTTCGGCCTGGCGCAGAGCCTGGACATCCCGTTCGGCGAGGCGAAGGAGATGATCGATCGCTACTTCGAAGCGTATCCCGGCGTGCGCGCGTATCTGGACGCCACGGTGGAGGAAGCGAAGAAGACCGGGTACGCCACCACCATGTTCGGCCGCAAGCGCCACGTGTCCGAGCTCAAGGCCGCCAACGCGGCCCAGCGCGGCTTCGGCGAGCGCACGGCCATGAACCATCCCATGCAGGGAAGCGCCGCCGACATCATCAAGCTGGCCATGACGCAGGTGCAGCAGCGCCTGCACGACGAGGGCTTTGAGGCCCGCCTCATGCTCCAGGTGCACGACGAGCTGGACTTCAGCGTGCCCGAAGGCGAGATCGAGCGGCTGGGGAACATGGTGCGCGAGGTGATGGAGAACGTGGTGGAGCTGCGCGTCCCGCTGGAGGTGGACGTGTCCTGGGGCGACAACTGGGCCCAGGCGCATTAGGTTGCGGCGGCTTGCCAGCCGCCGCAACCCGCCGACGCTGCGGGGCGTTCCGGCACCGGATCTTCGCGCGATCCCGGAGGCTCGCGTACCGAAGTACGCGTCGCCTCCGCGATCCCACGAATCTCCGGCACCGGAACGCCCCTCGCTGACTTACTGCGCCAACCTGGGAGGCAGTAGGCGCAATACCGGGTTCGCTCAGCCGACGGGGCGTTCCGGCGCATCGCGCACCGCTCGTGCGGGTTCTTGTGGAGAATGAGCGGGAGGGGAAGAAAAAGTGCGGGGAAACGTTGACTTACGCGTATCCCGCTGATAAGATATCGCCTTGCGTTTTGACACTTTCAAGGAGAAACTACATGTACGCAATCGTGAAAACGGGCGGCAAGCAATACAAGGTTGCCCCTGGGGACAAGCTGAACATCGAAAAGCTGAACGCCGAGCCGGGTGCGAAGGTGGAGCTGGAAGCCATCTGCGTCGTCGACGGCGAAAAGGTGGAGGCCGATCCTGCGAAGGCTGCGGCCACGAAGGTCGTCGCCGTGGTGCTCGAGCAGTTCAAGGGCGAAAAGCAGCTGGTCTTCAAGTTCAAGAAGCGCAAGAACTACAAGAAGCTGCGCGGGCATCGCCAGCAGCTGACGCGCGTTCAGATCGAGTCGGTGGGCTCGGCCAAGGCCGAGAAGCCGGCCAAGAAGGCCGCCGCGAAGAAGGACGAGGCCGCCGAGGCGCCCAAGGCCGAAACCAAGGCCGCTGCGAAGTCCACGGCCGCCAAGGCGAAGCCTGCCGCCAAGACGGAGGCTGCGGAAAAGAAGCCCGCCGCCAAGAAGGCCGCCAAGGCGGAAGCAAAGCCCGCTGCCGAGAAGAAGGCTGCGGCGAAGAAGACCGAAACCGCGTCGGAAGACGCCGAGTAAAGCAAGGGAGGGAATTCTCATGGCTCACAAGAAAGGCTTAGGCTCGACTCGCAACGGCCGCGACTCCCACGCACAGCGTCTCGGCGTGAAGATGTTCGCCGGCCAGGCGGTGAAGACGGGCAACGTCATCGTCCGCCAGCATGGCACGCACATCCATCCGGGCGAGAATGTCGGCCGCGGCAAGGACGACACGCTGTTTGCCCTCTGCGACGGCACGCTCGAGTTCACGCGCGGCGTCAAGCGCCGCGTGCACGTGCGTCCCGAGGCGTAGGTTCCCGCCCTTTGCGATTGCGCCACGACCGATCGTTCCGACGTGCCCTCTGCCGAGCAGGGGGCACGTCTTTTGTTAGGCGGCCCGCCTGCATCCCGTTCGTCAACAGGCGTGCGTTTGCCCTGCCGATCCGCCGGCACTACGTTACAATGGTTCCCGACTGCGAGACCGCATAGGAAAGAGGCTCTTTTGTTCATAGACAAGGTGCGCATACACGTGAAGGGCGGCGATGGCGGCGCGGGCTGCATGTCGTTCCGCCGCGAGGCGCACGTGCCCAAGGGCGGCCCGGACGGCGGCGACGGCGGGCATGGCGGCAACGTGGTCGTCGAGGCCGACGCCAGCCTGTCCTCGCTCATCGATTACCGCTTCAAGCACCACTTCAAGGCCGAGCGCGGCACGCACGGCAAAGGGTCGCGCATGCACGGTGCCACGGGCGATGACCTGGTGCTCAAGGTGCCGGTTGGCACGGTGGTGCGCGAATACTTCGACGAGTCCAAGGAATCCGGCGAGCTCATCGCCGACCTCACGCACGACGGCGAGCGCGTGACCGTGGCCCAAGGCGGCGTCGGCGGGCGGGGCAACATCCACTTCGTGACGTCCACCCGGCGTGCCCCGGCGTTCGCCGAGCTGGGAGAGCCCGCCCAGGAATGCTGGATCGAGCTGGAAATGAAGCTCATGGCCGACGCGGCGCTGGTAGGCATGCCCTCGGCGGGGAAGTCCTCGCTCATCGCGCGCATCAGCGCGGCCCGGCCGAAGATCGCCGACTACCCGTTCACCACGCTGGTGCCCAACCTGGGCGTGGCCACCAGCGGCGACTTGAGCTTCGTGGCGGCCGACATCCCCGGCCTCATCGAGGGGGCGCACGAGGGGCGCGGGCTGGGACACGAG
>CAJFVW010000178.1 GCA_904420575.1 uncultured Gordonibacter sp. | reverse complement strand
GTAGGTCTGGCCGCCGAAGTCCAGCGTGATGTTCCAGCCGATGTTGGTGCCGCCGGGAATGTCCAGGTTGCCCGTGATGGCCACCAGGGCGTACAGCAGATGCACGCTCTGCACGCCGTTGGGGTTCTGGTCGTTGGCCAGGCCCATGTTCAGGCCCCAGGGCTTTTCGGACAGGCAGCGAGCGACCGCACGGATGGTCTCGGCGGGAACCTCGGTGACCTCCGCCGCCCATTCCACGCTGTATTCCATGCAGCGCTCCTTGAACTCGTCCCAGCCGTAGCACCACTTCTCCACGAAGTCGTGATCGTACAGGTCTTCGTCGATGAGCACGCGGATGAGGCCGAACGCCAGCGCCGTGTCGGTGTTGGGGCGCAGCTGCAGGTAGTACAGCGCGCGGGTGGAAAGCCAGTTCACGCGCGGGTCGACGTTGATGAGCTTGGTGCCGCGCTTCAGAAGCTCGATGATGGAATGGCCCCACGTGCCGTCAGGATTGGAGCGCAGGCTGTCGCGCCCCCAGTTCAGCAGGTACTTCGGCTGCACGAATTCGGGGTCGTCGTAGCGTCCGGGCAGGCCGTTGGCGAAGTCGTACTCGATGTAGCCCGCGCCGCCGATCATGGAGCACACCGTGTCGCGCGGAGCCATGCACGAGAAGCCGGTCTGCGTGTAGCACTGGTTAGTGGTCACGCAGACGCGCGCCGAGGTGTTGGTCATGTAGCGGCCCGCCTCACGACCCGTGCCGGTGAGCACGGTCAGGCTGTTCGGGCCGTACTTTTCCTTGCACTTCTTGATTTCTTCCTCGATCTTGTCGTACGCCCAGTCCCACGTGACCCTCTTCCAGGCGTCGGCCTTGCCGCGGTCGGCCGGGTCGCGGTACATGGGATGCACGATGCGGTCCGGGTGGTAGATCAGGTCGAGCACGCGCAGGCAGCGCACGCACAGACGCCCTTTGGTGATGGGGTCGTCCACGTCGCCTTCGATCTTGACGCACTTGCCGTCCTTCACGTAAGCGCGCACGCCGCAACCCATGCCGTGGCAGCCCGGAGGCGACCAGGGGGACGTGCGGTGGACTTCTGTCCCGTCCTCCAGCGTCCAGGTTTGAGGTGCAGCGTCTTCTTTGATGAATGTAGCCACTCTAAGACCTCCTCTTTTCTCTCGTCCGATTGCAAAAACAAGCGATCCCTTGGTGTCCCAAGGCCCGCCGAAGCGGCACGTCACGCCCTATCCGAAAAACCCCATCGTCGCCATGAGCAGCAGAATCCCTGCGGCAGAAACCGAACAGCCCAGAAGGTGCATGAAGGCGAACCTCTGCTCCCCCGAGGTCACGTACATGGTCGGCTGGGCCGGGTTCACGTAGATGCGGTAGGTCTTGCCCGGCAAGAACGGAACCGCAAGCACCCCCTTCCTCAGCACGGGATGGAAGAACACGTTCGCGCTTTTTCCCTGGTACTTCTTGCCCTCGTAGGTGTAGCGGAACTCGGGGACGGCCAGCACGAAAAGGCGCAGCCCCCTTTCTTGCCCCGACCGGCCGTCCGAAGGGCCGCCCACGTATTCCGCAGGCGTCTCTGCTTGGCAGAAGTCGGTCTTCCTGGTGGCAATGGCATCGACGAACAGGATGAGGCATCCCAGAAAGGTCACGGCCACGGCGATTGCAACGCCCATGTCGAACACCACCCGTCTCTTCGATAGGCGACCTCGCCTGGGGCCGGGGCCGGCCCCAGGCGCCGGGAATCGAACCCGGACGTATCAGGCTTACTTGGCCTTGCGCTCTTCAAGCGCCGCCTCGGCAGCCTCCATCTGGGAAGAGGTCAGGCGATGCATGAAGAAGAACGCGACGAAGCAGACGATCATGGCGATGGCCGGCACCATGAAGGTCATGAACGTGATGCCGTCCACCATGGAAGCGGTGACGTCCACCACTTCCTTGCTGTAGCCGATGGCGGCCAGGCCGAAGCCGGCGATGGCACCCTGGAAGATCTTGCCGATGTTGGGGCACCACTGGATGGTTCCCATGATGAACGCCTTGGCGCTTTCGCCCTTCTTGTATTCCTGATAGGTGATGGCGTTGGCCATGCAGGAGAACTCGACGGCCATC
>CAJFVW010000177.1 GCA_904420575.1 uncultured Gordonibacter sp. | reverse complement strand
GCTTACGCAGAGCCGCTTCTACCTGCTGGGCGGCCTGGGCGCGCGCCTGGAGCGTTCGCTCATCAACTTCATGGCCGACACGCATTCCTCGCGCGGCTACAAGGAATGGTGGTGCCCGGCGCTAGCGAACAAGGAAACGCTCACGGGCACGGGCCAGTTGCCGAAGTTCGAGGAAGACCTGTTCAAGACGACCAGCGGCCTGTACCTCATCCCTACGGCCGAAGTGCAGCTGACAAACATCCACGCCGGCGAGGTGCTTGACGCCAGCCAGCTGCCGCTCAAGTACTGCGCGTTCACGCCGTGCTTCCGCGAAGAGGCGGGCAGCGCCGGACGCGACACGCGCGGCATCATCCGCGTGCACCAGTTCAGCAAGGTGGAAATGGTGAAGTACGCCAAGCCCGAAGAGAGCTTCGACGATTTGGAGGCCATGGTGGCCGACGCCGAGAACATCCTGCAGAAGCTGGAGCTGCCCTATCGCGTGATCAGCCTCTGCACGGGCGACATCGGCTTTTCGGCGGCAAAGACGTACGATTTGGAAGTGTGGCTTCCGTCGTATGCGGGCTACAAGGAAATCTCGTCGTGCTCCAACTGCACCGACTTCCAGGCGCGCCGCGCCAACATCAAGTACCGCGACCCCGACCAGTTCAAGGGTTCGCGCTACGTGCACACGTTGAACGGCAGCGGCCTGGCCGTGGGCCGCACCATGGCCGCCATCATCGAGAACTATCAACAGGCCGACGGGACGGTGCGCGTGCCCGACGTGCTGGTTCCCTACATGGGCGGCGTCGAGGTCATCGCGCCGGAAAACGCCTAGCGTGCTCCTGAACCCTTTGGGCGAACGGAGCGGTTCGGTGAGCGGGAAAGCCGCAGCGGACGGAAAGGCCGCACGTCCTTCGGTGTCCGGGCGCAAGCGTGCCGACGGGGGGCGGTCGGCGGGGCGGGGAACAGCTGGGAAGCGCCGGCTGTGGCCGCGCATCCTCGCGCTCGTCGTGGCCGTGCTGGTGCTGGCAATGGCGGCCGTCTTCTCCTGGAACCGGTGGCTGCGCTTCGACGACGCGCGGGATTTCCAAGGATCCTGGCAGATGGCCGGTGCGGCTTCCGCGGTCGCCATCGACGGCGACGTGATCCGGCTGACCGAGGACGTGGCCTACGCCTACCGGCTCGACCCCGGGTCGAAGACGCTGTCGTTCACCTTCGGGACGTATTCCGGCAAAGGCCGCTACCGGTTCTCCCTCGACCGACAGACGCTGGTGATCCAAGACGGCGACTTTTCGTGGTTCTCCACCCTGACTGACGATGCGGTCTGGACGTTCCAGGCCTTGGTGGCCGCCGTGCAGGGGGGCGAGCCGCCGTTGCCCGAGGGCGACGACGTCGTGGTGCTCGTGCGCTCGGCGCCTGTGCCGCCGAGCGGGGATGCGGCGGGCGGCAGCGCCGAGGATCCCGTGGGCGACGCTGGCGTCGGCGATGGCGCTGGCTCTTCCGATCCCTCAGGCGGCAGCGGTGGCTCTGTCGCGGGCGCCGATCCCGCAGCGGGTGCCTCTTCGGGCGCGCCTCCTGCCGACCCCACGGCCGATTCTCCGGCGGCCTGACATGGACGTCCTCCGGATCGAACGCATGACGGTGCGCACGGACCGCGTGGTCGCCGACGTGCGGGTGGCGCCCGACGCCCGGTGGTCCACGCCTGCCGTCGCTGCGCGCGTGCGCCAGGCGTTCCCGCTGGTCGTTCGCCATGCCTGCGTGAACGATGCCGACGACACGTTCGACGCGGTCTTGGACAGCACGCCGCTTCCCCACGTGCTCGAGCATCTGGTGATCGACCTGCAGACGTGCGCCGCCGCCCAGGCTGCTGCGGCGCCGCCGGACGATTTCGCCTTCGTGGGCACCTCGGAATGGACGGACGAGGCGCAGGGCCGTGCGCGGGTCGAAGTGAATTTCACCGACGATTTGGTAGCCTTGCGGGCTTTTCGCGAGGCCACGCAATTTTTGAACGACGCCGTGGTACGCTAAGCGCATGTCAACGGCTCACCTCATATTCGACCAGACGGGCGACAAGATCGCCGAACGCGTCGTGAAGATGCGGTCTTCCGCCGTGCGCGACCTGTTCTCCGCCGCGTCGAACCCCAACATCATCTCGCTTTCGGGCGGCATGCCCGACGTCTCGCTGCTGCCGCATACGGCCATCCGCAAGGCTGCGCGCGCGGCGTGCGACGACGAGAGGGCCGTGGCGCTGCAGTACGGCTCCACCGACGGCCGCGTGGAAACGAAGCGGGTGTTCTGCGATCTCATGCGCGACATCGGCGTGCGCGTGAAGCCGGAGAACGTCATGATCACCACGGGCGCGCAGGAGGCGCTCGACCTGATCGCCAAGACGTTCGTCGATCCGGGCGACATCGTGCTGGCCGAAGGCCCCACGTACCTGGGCGCGCTGCAGGCGTTTTCCGCCTACGAGCCCGACATCCGCTGCATCCCCTTCGACGACGAGGGCATGCGCATGGACCTG
>CAJFVW010000176.1 GCA_904420575.1 uncultured Gordonibacter sp. | reverse complement strand
CTCGAACGCGCGCAGCACGGCGTCGTTCAGGAACGTGCCGCCCTGCACGATGACCTTCGTGCCCACGTCGTGCGGGTCGCGGATCTTGATGACTTTGAAGAGCGCGTTCTTGATGACGGAAATGGCCAGGCCCGCGGCGATGTCTCCCACGGTGGCGCCTTCCTTCTGCGCCTGCTTCACGCGGCTGTTCATGAACACGGTGCAGCGGCTGCCCAGGTCCACCGGGCGGTCCGCCTCGATGGCCGTCTGCGCGAATTCCGCCACGTCCAGGTTCAGGCCGGTGGCGAAGCTTTCGATGAAGCTGCCGCAGCCGCTGGAGCACGCCTCGTTCAGCATGATGTGGTCGATCACGCCGTCCTTCACGCGCAGGCACTTCATGTCCTGCCCGCCGATGTCCAGAATGAATTCCACGCCCGGCAGCATCTCCTGCGCGCCGCGCAGGTGCGCCACCGTCTCGATCTCTCCCGAATCGACGCGCAGCGCCTCCAGCAGCAGGCCCTCGCCGTAGCCGGTCACCGTGGCATGGCCGATGCGCACGCAGGGCGCGCCGGTCTTCGCGTCCACCGGCAGGTCGTTGTACAGGTTGGACAGCGCCGCCTTCGCGCAACCGAGCACGTCGCCCTTGTTGTTGGCGTAGTGCGACCACAGAAGCGCACCGTCGTCGCCGACGAGCGCGGCCTTGAACGTGGTGGAGCCGGCGTCGATGCCCAGATACGCCGTGCCCGTGTAGGCCATGAGGTCGCTTTTGCGCACGCGCTCCTCGTCATGGCGGCGCTTGAAGTCGTCGTACGCTTCCCGGGTTGCGAACAGGGGGTCCAGGCGCACGACCTCGGAGCCCTGGATGTCGCCGAGGCCCTTCAGGCGTTCCAGCACGTCGTCCAGGCGTTCGGCACGCACGGTCTCGCTGGCCGCGCCCGCCATGGCGCAGCCGCAGGCGACGAACAGATGCGCGTTCTCCGGCACGATGCGATGGGCCTCGTCCAGCTCCAGCGTTTCGTAGAAGCGCTTGCGCAGCTGGGGAAGGTACTGCAGCGGGCCGCCTAGGAACGCGACGTTGCCGCGGATGGGCCGGCCGCACGCCAAGCCGGAGATGGTCTGCGTGACCACCGACTGGAAGATGGACGCGGCGATGTCCTCCTTGCGCGCGCCTTCGTTGAGCAGCGGCTGGACGTCGGTCTTCGCGAACACGCCGCAGCGGCTGGCAATGGGATAGATGGTGGTGGCGCCCTGGGCCAGTTCGTTCAGGCCGCCGGCATCGGTGTTCAAAAGCGACGCCATCTGGTCGATGAATGCGCCCGTGCCGCCAGCGCATGTGCCGTTCATGCGCTGCTCGATGCCCTGGTCGAAGTAGATGATCTTGGCGTCCTCGCCGCCCAGCTCGATGGCCACGTCGGTAGCGGGGATGAACGTCTCCACGGCCGTCTTGCTGGCGATGACCTCTTGCACGAACTCCACGCCGAGCCACTGCGCCAGAAGCAGGCCGCCCGATCCGGTGATGGCGATGGTCATGGTCTGGCTGCCGAAAGCGCCGCCTGCGGCGTCCTGGGCCTTCGCCGCTTCGGCGAGCACCTCCACGATGGTGGCGCGCACGTCGGCATGGTGGCGGCGGTACACGGAGAACTTGACGTCGCGGTCCTCGTCGAGGATGGCCAGCTTCACCGTGGTGGAACCCACGTCGATGCCGATGTGCAGCGATCCCGCACCCACGCCCGTCGCCTGTCTGTCTTCGCTTCTCATGGTTTCGTCTGCCATGACGTTCTCCTTCGAGGTCATGTCTTGTTCTCCCACCCTGTTCACAGCTTTATCGATTCACCCGGCTTGATGAAGAACAGCCGCATGGCAATGAGCGCCATCTCTTCCGAACTTTCCTGCATGCCCGTGTCGATCCACCGTTGGATGATGCCCAGGTACGCCGACGCGAAGAACGCCACGTAGTACCCCACGAAGGGCGAGGGATCGTTGCGGTAGCGCTCATGCAGGATGGATTGGACCAGGTTCGTGCACACCGCATCGCGCAAGCGTGGGCCGAAGCGCACGTCGCCGCCGGGACCCAGCACCGCATGCAGGAAGTCGCCTTGCTCGCGCAGGTAGTCGAACAGCTCCACAAGAAACGGGAGCGGCTGCTTCCGCACGCGATATCCCATGAGTTCGCGCACGGTCAGGTCCTGCATCTGCGCCTGGAAGCGGTCGAGATCGGCCATGACCTCGTCTTCCAACGCGACGAGCAGGTCCTCCTTGTCGCGGAAGTGATTGTAGAAGGTGCCTCGGTTGAGGTCGGCGCGGGCGCAGAGGTCGTTCACCGAAACGGCGTCGAGACCGCGCTCTTCCATGAGGTCGATGAGCGCCGCGCGCAGCGCGCGCTTCGATTTGGTGATGCGTCTGTCCACCCGAAGCCTGTTCCTTCGCCAAACCCCTTTTTAGGCATGCCGCCCAAAAATGAACACGTTGTTCAAAAACAGGTTCATTATACGGGGCGTGCAGGAGATTGACAAGAGGAAACGGGCGAATCCGACGCACAGAAGAGCACGCGGGAGCGCAGCGGGATCACAGGTGCGCGAACGAGCAGGTGCGGGAGTGCGAACGGGAGCGCAGCGGACTCGCGGGGCAGGCGAACGGGCAGACAGGTGCCGGTTGGAAGCGCAAAAGCGACGGGATTGAGCACGTGCGGGGGGGCGCACGGGCGAGTGGGCGGGAGCGGACACGCGGGCAACGCCAAAGGCTCCGCGGCCGCGCTCTTGCCGGCACGCGCCCAGATGTGCGGGCGCCTTACAAGCCCAGCAGGTCGAACAGCTCCTTGCGGGTGTTGATGGACATCTTCTCGTAGATGTGGCGCGTGTGGGCCTTGAAGGTGCCTTCGGCGATGAACAGCTCTTGCTGGATGACGCGGCCGGTCTTGCCTTCGGCCAGCAGAAGCAGCACCTCTTCCTCCCGCGGACTCAGGCGGTACGTCTCCACCAGCTCGCGGCAGCGCTCCTCGCGACGCTCTTCTTCCTCGCTTCGTTCCACCAGGCCGCCCGTCGCAAGGATGTCGACGCCCCACTTGGACGAGAGCTCCCTCTCCGAGAACAACACGAGCGTGGCGCCCAGGATGAGCACGCACACCAGGATGGCCACCACGAGAGACTGCGTGTCCGCCGGCAGCCCCGACATGCCCAATGCATCGGTGGCCGCACTGCCCGCTTGCACGAAGAACTGCTCGGCATTCTTGCATGCCATGAACGCCACGATGGCCACGCCCATGCGCTTGGATATGTCGTAAAGAAGAAACATCACCAACAGTCCCATGAGCGAATAGCTGACGGCGATGAGATAGCTGGACGCCGCCGCACCGAACAGCCCCTCCATCGGGATGAGCAGAAAGCCGCACACCATGAGCAGCACTGGCGAGCGGTACAGCGCCCCGATGTTGAACCGGCCGGCGAAGTAGTAAGCGCTCAGGAACAGTACGCCAGTGACCAGGGCCGTCGAGATCGACGAATGGGTCCCGGCACCTTCCACCAGCAGATTGGCGCGCAGGCCGTACGCGAAAGCGTACAGGGCATAGAGCGCGAACAGCTTCCATGGGTAGGAAAAGCGCGGAACGGTGCGACGAGGCCGCTCCACCAGGGGGATGTCCTCGTAAGCGCGCCTCAGGTACGCCATGGCCAGTAGCGGCAGGGCCACCAGCGCCACGGACAGTTGCGGCCCAGCCATGCCTTGGCACAGAAACGCCAGGCCCACGCCCAGGAGCATGGCGCCCGTCATGAAGAGGAAAATGCGCAGCAGGCTGAACGAGCACAGCACTTCGGCGGCCAGCAACAGGAAAAGCCCGTAGCCCAGGCCGGCGATCAAAGACGCCGCAGCGGCCAGCGGGGCGGCAGCCCCCGGCGCCAGCGCCACGGCGATGCACCCCACCGAGGCTCCCACCATGCAGCCCAGCACGAGCCTCCGCAGCCAACGTTGCTCGTTGAGTGGGATCAACCTGCGGAACAGCAACGCCACGATCAGGCTCACGGCGATGTAGGAGACGTCGAACGTCACATGCGGGTCGAAGCCCGGCGCAGGAAACCGCCACGGGCCGGTGAACGTGAGCGTCGCCCACGCGCGGGCACAGCCATATGCCGCCACATAGCACCGCGCGCCCTTAAGGAGCGCGCGGCGGCTTTCTCCCGCCGATGCGCCTGCCGATGCTGTCATGACATCCTTTCTTTCCACCAAGATTATAGCAGGCCGAAAGACGTGCGAAGGGAACGGCGGAAGGCAACGAAGGCCGGCCCCCGCATGGGGCCGGCCTTGCCAGGGAGGGGAAGGGCGCACCGCCGCAGCGCAGCGGCGGCCCTGGGGGAGGAGTTTGGAAGGCCTAGAGGCCTGCCACGTAGCGGCCGGTCACATAGCCGGTGGTGATGGCGCGACCCACCGACAGACCCTCGATGTCCATGGGATAGTTGCCGCCGCCGAAGAACGGGCCCGACGCGTTGCCGACGGCGAACAGCCCTTCGATGGGGTTCATGTCCACGTCGAGGCACTGGAAGTTGCCGTCCACGACGAGGCCGTCCACCAGGCAGTCGATGTTGTTCGCGCCGCGCGGCACGGCATAGCAGGGGGCCTCGATGGGCACCAGGTACTCGCTGCGCTTGCCGAAGTCGTCGTCGGAACCCTTCGCCACCAGCTCGTTGTAGCGGTTGATGGAT
>CAJFVW010000175.1 GCA_904420575.1 uncultured Gordonibacter sp. | reverse complement strand
GTGGGCATCATCAAGACGCTGCCGAACATCCGCAAATACGTGGCGGTGGACGGCGGCATGTCCGACAACGTCCGCACGGCGCTGTACCATGCCGACTACGAGCCGGTGGTGGCCAACAAGGCAGGCCAACCGCGCACGGAGATCGTCACCATTGCAGGCAAGCACTGCGAAAGCGGCGACGCCGTAGTCATCGACATGCCGCTGCAGCACGTGGACGTGGGCGACATCGTGGCCGTGTTCGGCACGGGCGCGTACAACCACACCATGGCGAGCAACTACAACGGCCAGCCGCGCCCGGCCATCGTGTTCGTGAAGGACGGCAAGGCGCGCGTGACCACGCGAAGAGAAACGTACGACGATTTGATGTCACGGGACATATAGTTCCGCCGTTCTGCCGAACGGCGGAACGGCTCGACGCTGCGAAGCGCCGATGCACCCGATTTCGCCTCTTT
Source organism: uncultured Gordonibacter sp. (assembly GCA_904420575.1). GTDB lineage: Bacteria > Actinomycetota > Coriobacteriia > Coriobacteriales > Eggerthellaceae > CAJFUR01. The sequence continues at coordinate 2,542 of CAJFVW010000175.1, read as the reverse complement.
TTCGCTTGCCCTCACGTGCGAAGCACGCTCGGCCGCGAAACGGGGCGATCTCGGGCACCTCGACGCTTCTCGCTGACTGACTTGGACCTACGAGATGAGGAGACATGAACATGACGGTTAAACTGGGGCTCGTCGGCACGGGAACGGTGGGCGGCGGCTGCATCGAGATACTGAAGAACCACCGTGAGGACTTCAAGCGCCACTACGGCATCGACGTGGAGCTGGTGCGCGTGTGCTCGCGCAACCCGGAGCAGGCCATCGAGCACGGCGTGGAAGACCTGTTCACGCAGGACTACACCGACATCGTGAACGATCCCGGCATCGACATCGTGATCGAGCTCATCGGCGGCACCACGGTGGCGCGCAACGTGGTCCTCGAGGCGCTCGCCGCGGGCAAGAACGTGGTCACGGCCAACAAGGCGCTCATGGCCACCCACGGCAAGGAGGTCATGGAGGCGGCCGAACGCGCGGGCAAGGAGATCGCGTTCGAGGCCAGCGTCGGCGGTGGCATCCCCATCATCGACCCGCTCAAGCACTCGCTGATCGCCAACGAGGTCTCTTCGGTCATGGGCATCGTGAACGGCACGACGAACTACATGCTCACCCGCATGGTGGAACAGGGCCTGAGCTACGACGACGCGCTCAAGGAAGCCCAGGCCAAGGGCTTCGCCGAGGCCGATCCCACGGCCGACGTCGATGGCTTCGACGCTGCCGCGAAGATCGCCATCCTCGCGTCCATCGCGTTCAACTCCCGCGTGACCATCGACGACGTGCATACCGAAGGCATCCGCAACGTCACGACGATGGACCTGGACGCCGCGCGCGACATGGGCTACTGCGTGAAGCTCCTGGCCATAGCTCACCGCACGCCGGAAGGCGTGGACGTGCGCGTGCATCCCACCATGCTGCCCACCACCCATCAGCTGGCCACGGTGAACGGCGTGTACAACGCCATCTACGTGACGGGCGACGCCGTGGGCGAGACCATGTTCTTCGGCGAAGGGGCCGGGTCGGGCCCGGCGGCCAGCGCCGTCATGGGCGACGTGCTGGAAGTGGCGCGCCACGTGCAGCAGGGCGTGGGGCCCCTCGTGGGCTGCACCTGCACCGACCAGCTGCCGCTCGTCCCCATGGACGACCTCAAGACCAAGTACTACATCCGCTTCAAGGTGGCCGACCGCTCCGGCGTGCTGGCCGCCATGGCTGGCGTGTTCGCGAAGCACAATGTGAGCGTGTACTCGGTCGTGCAGCGCGGCAAGAAGGAAGGCGGCCTGGTGGATCTGGCGTACGTCACGCACACGGCGCGCGAGAAGAGCGTCCGTGCCGTGCTGGAAGAGATCGCCGAGCTGGACGACGTGCTGCGCGACGAGCCTTCGCTCATCCGCGTGGAGGACTAACGAACCGATGGCTGCGGCACAAGGCGTCATCTTCGACTGCGACGGCACGCTGCTGGACACCATGCATGCATGGCGCGACGTGGAGGACGAGCTGGCGCGCCGGGCAGGCGGCGTGCTCACCAAGCGCGACACCGACAAGCTGACGACGCTCACCATTCCCGAGGCGGGGGAGTACCTGCACGAACTGTTCGGGCTGGGCGAAGACGGCCCGCACGTGGTGCGCATGATAGACGAGCTCATGCTGGAACACTACCGCACGCAGGCGCACGAGCGCCCGGGCGCGCTGGCGTTCGTGCAGGGCCTGGCGGAACGGGGCGTGGCCATGAGCGTGGCCTCTTCCAGCCCGCAGACCTACCTGCAGGCCGGGTTGGAGCATGCGGGCTTCATGCCGTACTTGCAGGCGGTCGTGTCGGTGAACGACGTGGGGGCGTCCAAGCGCGAGCCGGCGGTCTACCACCGCGCACGCGCGCTTATGGGCACGCCGCTCGTGGCTACCTGGGGGTTCGAGGACTCGTCGTATGCGCTGCGCACCTTGCGTGCTGCCGGCTACCGCTCTGTGGGCGTGTACGACTGCGACCTTGCGGGGACGTTCGACGACCTGCAGGCCACTGCCGACATCGCCGTGCGTGGCTTCGACGAGCTCTCTATAGAAACCTTCATGGAACTGGCCGAGTGCCGTTGAGTCAGCGCCCGTGCCGGTGGCGTCAGGCGGTCAAGTCGTTGGGGACCAGAGCGGAAGACGGCATCAGACAGCGGGAACGTTCGCGTCTATGCCCTCGAACAATTCGGATAGGGTGACACCGAGGCCGTTCGCTATCTTGCTGATGTTATCGATGGCTATATTGCGCCTGCCGTGTTCAACGGCGATGAGATAGGTCCGATCCATGCCGATCATCAGAGAAAACCTGCGCTGGGATAGCCCCTGCTGCTCGCGCAGCTGGCGGATTCTGATTCCGAGCAGAACCGTGACGTTGTGGTTTTGATCATCCATGAGGTAAGGGTACCGGTGACTTGCAAACAAACTGTTGACTATAAGTCACCTATGCCGCATTCAAAGAACCCTTGGTAACGTACAATTTTTTGCGCACTTTGACAGCAGGATAGCGTCCAGATAGGAAGGAGGGCACGGCCCGCCCCGGTATGATTCG
>CAJFVW010000174.1 GCA_904420575.1 uncultured Gordonibacter sp. | reverse complement strand
CGCCGCAGATCTTTTCGGCCCACTTGGGGGTCTTCGGCACGCCGTCCTCGCCGCCCATGACGTAGTACCTGAAGTTCTCGAAGCCGACCGCGTGGGTGTCCAGGTACTCCTGATCGTAGGTGCCTTCCTTGATCCACGTGTAGGCGATGGCCAGCTGCAGCGCGGCGTCGGTGTTGGGCTTGACGGGAATCCACAGGTCCGCATGCACGGCGTTCGTGTAGTTCACGTCGGGCGCGATGTGGATCTGCTTGATGCCCAGCTCGGTGAACCAGAAGCACAGCCGGCTTGCCAGGTAGCCGCCCCATCCCAAGGGGGTCGTCTCCACGTCGCAGCCCCAGAACAGCACCGCGTCGCCGTTCTCGGCGATGTCCTTGATGACGTTGTTCTGCAGCGAGTTCTGCCCGAGCGGGTCCATGCCCCAGATGTGCTTGGCGCCCCAGTACCAGCCTTCCCAGCTGTCGGGTTGGCGCGTCTGCAGCGTGTAGGAGCCGATGAGGTCGAACATGCGGCTCTGGCAGCCGTGCGGCGCATGGACGAACTTCGTCTCGCCATGGCCGTCGAGCTCGCACAGGATGGAGGCCGGGCCGTACGCGTCGTGCACGCGCTTGATCTCTTCCGCGATGAGGTCGCACGCCTCGTCCCACGTGATGCGCACATAGCCGCTGGTGCCGCGCGTCTCCGGATGGCGCTCGCCGTGCGGGTCCCAGTCCTCGCGGCGCATCGGGTAGGGGATGCGGTTCTTGGAGTACACGCGCTTCTTGTAGGCGAGCGACAGCGGCGAGATCAGCGTCTTGAAGCCGGGCTCGAACGTCTTTCCGCGCGCCTCGATCTTCCAGGCGTTCATCTCCTCGGGGGTGTAGTGCTCGTCGAAGTGCAGCGGGCGGATGCGCAGGATCTTGTCCTGCTCCTCGTCGATGTCCACCGTGCAGGCGTTGGTGCCTATGCCGAAGCTGTTGAAGCCCAACCCTTTCACGATCGGCGTGCCCTTGACGTTGTTCGTCATGCCCTCTCCTCTCCTAGCGTTTCGCCGACGCACGGTCTTCCCTTCGTGCGCCCGCATGAGGTATGCTTTGCATCGCTTGGCGATGGAGGAAACTTCGCGCGATCGGTTTCCCCGGCGACTTCCGTGCACCATACGTGCTGCGCGGAATTCCTGCGTCGGGTGGTAATGTTGAAAACGTTCCGAAGCGAAAAAGTTTGTCATCAAGCCAGTATGACAAAGGGGGATTCATGCAGGTAGATGCGTCGACTGGTGTTGATCGTTCGGGAACGCCCTTCACGCTTTTATGCACCTACGTCCTTGCCGGGCTAGGGTTCGGCTGCATGGTGGGATGGGGCCTGGTGGGCGTTTTCAGCCCTTCGCTCTCGCTTCTGTCCTACGAAGGCATCACGCAGAGCCTCGTCTTGCGCTCCATCGGCATCGCCGCCATCGCCATCACGTACGCCCTGTGCAAGGCGCAGGCCGACTGGGTGCTGGAACATCACGGCGCGCTCGTCGCGGTCACGACCGTGCTCTCGCTGACCGTCGTCCTGAACGCCGCGTTGCACCAGCTGTGGGACGCGCCGATGGCGTTCGGCATCCTCTCGTGGGCGCTCTACGGCGTGGGCGACGGCGTGCTGTGCATCGCCTGGTGCGCCTATCTGAGTCTCATTCCCACACGGCGCACGGGCGTCGCCGTGACGGGCGGATCGGTGGCCGGGACCGTGCTGTTCGTGCTGGCCGCCGCCTCGTCGCCCGTGGGGCTGAGTCTGTTCGCCATGGCGCTGCTGCCGCTGGTGTCCATGGCGGTGCTCGTGTTCCTGTTCCGCCAGATAGCCGCTCCAGCCATCAATGAGGCGAAGGGGTACCGCAAAAGCCCTTCGCTCAGCGCTTCGGCTTCGTTCTCCCTGGCCACGCATGGGGTGGTGTACGGGTTCATATCGCTTCGGATGTGCCTGATCGGGACCGAGGCCACCGTCATCGTGGGAGCGAGCGGCATCGTAAGCTGCGCGTGCGCCGTGGCCGTGGCCTACCGCGCGCCGAAGACGAACCTGGACAACAGCATAGTCCAGCGCATCACCTTGCCGGTCATCGTCGTGGGGCTCGTGTTCATGCCGCTGTTCGACGACGTGGGCGTCATCGTCTGCGGATGCCTGGTCAACAACGCGCTCGCCTTCTCGTCCACCATGACGCGCAGCACGCTCAGCATCGAGAACGCCGAGTTCCACCTGCATCCCGTGGCGCGCTACGCCGAACGGCAGGTGCCCCATTGGGTCGGGTTCCTCGCCGGTACGCTGCTGGCGTTCGCGGTCAGCTCGGCTGGCTTGGACGACGAGAGGGTGTTCCTCTTCGTGGTCGCCGTCCTGGTGGCGCTTGCGGTGGTGGCGTTCGCCATCTACGGCGCGAACGACTCGAAGGCCAAGGCCCAGCTCGACGACCTGCTTACCGTCGACGACCCAGCCCCCGACCCGCCGCAGGAAGAACACGTGGCAGCGCACTTCCGCGTGCGGTGCGAACGCGTGTGCGGCCGCTACGACCTGTCGCCGCGCGAGGCGGAGATCTTCACGCTGCTGGCCAAGGGGCGCAACGCGAAGTTCATCCAGGAAGAGCTGTGCATCAGCTCGTCCACCGTGAAGACGCACATCTACCGCATCTACCGCAAGATGGGCATCAATTCCCAGCAGCTGCTCATCGACACGGTGGACGACGAGGCCATTCGGTAGCCCCCGGCCGGCCACTGCGCGGCAAGGTGTGCGGAAGGACGACCACTGGCGAACGCCGCGCGGCGGCTGCGACGCTTTGCCGTGCGGCCGCGGCGACCGCTTGCGTCCGGATGCGACGGCGAACTGCGGGCCCGACGGCCACCCCACGCGGCGGCTTTCCACTTTTCCCTTGATTTCAAACACTTGTTCGTGTAGTATGAGCGAACAAACATTCGCTTTCAATGATCAAGGGGCGCCACGATGGACGTTGCCGACAAGCTGGAGATACTTGCCGACGCCGCGAAGTACGACGTAGCCTGCACGTCTTCGGGCATCGACCGCGACGCGCAGAAAGGCAAGATGGGCAACACCCTGGCCGCCGGCATCTGCCACAGCTTCTCGGCCGACGGGCGCTGCATCACCTTGCTCAAGGTGCTCATGACCAACGTGTGCGTCTACGACTGCGCCTACTGTGTGAACCGTGCGAGCAACGAGGTGCCGCGCGTCGCCTTCAAGCCCCGCGAACTGGCCGACCTCACCATCGCGTTCTACCGGCGCAACTACACGGAAGGGCTGTTCCTCAGCTCCGGCGTCATCCGCAACCCCGACTACACCACCGAGCTCATGGTCCGGACCCTGTCCATCCTGCGCCACGAATACGGCTTCCGCGGCTACATCCACGCGAAGGCCGTGCCCGGCACCTCGCCTGCGCTCATCGACCAGCTGGGGCATCTGGCCGACCGCATGAGCGTGAACATGGAGCTTCCCTCGCAGAAGAGCCTGGCGCTGCTGGCTCCCGACAAGAGCAAGCAGCACATCCTGGCGCCCATGCGCCAGATCAAGGAGAACATCGCCGAGGACAAGGACACGCGCGCCCTCATGCGCAAGGAGACCACGTACATGACCCAGGTGCGCCCCAAGAAGAAGGAGCGCGCGTTCGTGCCAGCCGGGCAGAGCACGCAGATGATCATCGGCGCCACGCCGGAGAGCGACTTCCAGATACTGAACCTGTCGGCCGCACTGTACCGCTCCCTTTCGCTCAAGCGCGTCTTCTTCAGCGCCTACCTTCCCGTGAACGCGGACGCGCGCCTGCCTGCTGCAGACGCCGTGCAGCTGAATCGCGAGCACCGGCTGTACCAGGCCGACTGGCTTCTGCGCTTCTACCAGTTCGACGTGACGGAGATCATCGACGAGGAACACCCGTTCCTCGACCCCGAGCTGGACCCGAAGGCGAACTGGGCCCTGAACCACCTGGACTTCTTCCCCGTCGAGGTCAACAAGGCCCCCTTCGACGCGCTGCTGCGCGTCCCCGGCATCGGCGTGCGCGGCGCGAAGCTCATCGTGAAGGCCCGCCGGGGCCGCGCACTCGGCGAGCCGGAGCTGCGCAAGCTGGGCATCGCCTACAAGCGGGCACGCTTCTTCATCACGTGCGGCGGGCGCTACGCGGGCAAAGGCGCGGACTTCTCGCGCGAGGGACTGCGCGCGCAGCTGGCCGCGCCCGTCAAGGGAGGGCGTCATGGCCGGCGCGCCGACAAGGTCGGCCCGGGCCAGCTGAGCCTGTTCGACAGCGTGGAGACACCCGAGAAGGCGCGCATCGGCGGTGCCGGCATGCTGAGTGCGGGAGAAGCGCGGTCAGCGGGCCGCCTCGGAAGTGCGAGCACGGTGCGATCCGGCGCCGTCGCCTGCGAAGGCATCGACGGCGCCCGCATGCCGACGCCCACGTGGGGACTCGGGCGGGGCCGCGCGGACGAGCGCGCGGCAGGCGCGGACGGCGCGTACGGATGGCAGCACGCCCTCGAGCCCGGAAGCGCCTTGGCAGCCGCCCATGCGCAGGCCCCGCAGGCATGACGCCCAGGCCCGCACGCGGACATGAGGCAGACGGCATGGGGCAGGACAGGCGGCATGACGAGGAAGGCGTGGAGGCGTCGCATGCAGCCGTCGCGCCTTCCTCGGTCGACGGGCCGTTCCTGGAGGTCGCCTACGGCTACGACGGCACGCTCGAAGGGCTGCTCTCCGCAGTGTTCGCAGCCTATGCGCGCCACGAGGACCCCACGGACGTGGCGCCGAACGGCGTCCTGCAGCCCCGGCTCGGGCAGATGGTCGTCGACATCCCGACCGACTTCGATGCCGCCCTGCGCGTCCAGCGCGGCATCAGCCGCACGTGCGGGCCAGCCGCCTTCGACGCCGTGAAGACCGTCTCGCTGTCCGACGACCCGCATGCCGGCACCGTGGCCTACCGCTTCGTCCGCCACGCCATGGCGGCGAACAAGCCCCCCGCCTGCGGCACGTGTGCCCGACACGGGTCGTGCGGGGGCGTGTGCACCCGCTCCCGGCGCAGCGTGCTTGCAGATGTCGCCCATCCTGCCGTGCAGCCGCTGCTGCGGCTCAGCAGGGCGGTCTACAACGAGCGGCACCGCATGATGCAGTTCCTGCGCTTCGAGCATTTGGAGGGCGGGCTGTGGTTCGCACGCTGCAACCCGCAGGCGAACGTCGTCCCGCTGCTCATGGACTGGTTCAGCGGGCGCTTCAACACGCAGCCCTTCGTCATCCACGACGAGGGGCACGACCTGGCAGGCGTGTACGAAGGCAGCGACTGGTACCTGGTCAGGACCGACCGGCTCGACCTTCCGGGCCCGGCAGCCGACGAGCGCGCCATGAAGGACGCCTGGAAGCGCTTCTACCGCACCATTGCCGTGGAATCGCGCTACAACCCCGAACTGCGCCGCCAGTTCATGCCCAAGCGCCTCTGGAAGAACATCACGGAGCTGCAGGAGGACCTGCCGGGAAACGAGCTCGACATGCCGACGCAGGGACGGTCGCCCTCCTAGAGGCCGGTGAGGTCGAACGGGGGGATGAAGCTTTCTTCGCCGGCGCCGCCTTCCTGCCAGAAGTAGTCCTCCACGCCCAGCGCGTCGGCGAAGTCGAGCAGCGCCTCGTAGTCCTCCGCCCGCACCGGGCGCGCCAGCTCGGGACAGCGTGCGATCGTCGCCCGGGCAAGGCCCTCCCCCCGTTCGGCCGCGGCGGCCACGACGGGGGTGTATTGGTTCATGAGAGAGAGCAGCACCGACGAGCCGAAGCGTTCCTGCAGCAACGCGACGACCGCCTTGGAGTCGTCCAGGTTGCCAGGCAGCAGAAGGTGGCGCACCACCACGCCGCGCCGCATGCGCGGCATGCCGTCCACTTCGTCGAACGCAGGCGCGCCCACCTGCTCCACCATGGCCTCGAGCGCGGCCAGCGCGACGTCGGGATAGTCGGGGGCCTGCGAGTACCGCGCGCCCAGGCGGGGGTCGGCGTACTTGAAGTCGGTTAGATACACGTCCACCGTCCCGGCGTTGGCGCGCACGGCCTCCGGCGTCTCGTACCCGCCCGTGTTCCACACCACCGGGACGCCAAGTCCCTGCTCGCGCGCGAGCGCGACGGCGGCGCGCGCCTGCGGCGCATAATGCGTCGGCGTCACGAGGTTCACGTTGAGCGCCCCCTGGCCTTCCAGCCCCCTGCACAGTTCCGCCAGCCGCTCCACGGTGACCTCCCGCCCTGCCCGTCCTTGGGCGATGACCGCGTTCTGGCAGTAGACACAGCGCAGCGGGCAGTGCGCGAAGAACACCGTGCCGCTGCCCGCCTGCCCGCTGATGGGCGGCTCCTCCCAGAAGTGCAGAGCCGCCCGCGCCACCACCAACGTGTCGTCGGCACCGCACAGTCCGCGCCGCCCTGCCGCCCGGTTCGCCCCGCAGGCACGCGGGCACAGGCGACACGAGGCTGGAAGGAGGTCGTTCATGCCCGCTTGCCGGCCGATCGCCTAGTTGGAAGAGTAGTCGAACCCGCGGAAGTCGTCGTGGTCGTGGCTGCAGCCGTCGCCCTCGCCGTCTTCCTCGTCGTAGCCGAAGCCGTCGCCCTCGTCGCCGTAGGCCTGTTCGGCACGGGTCCAGTCGAGGCCGTGGCGGGCACAGGACTTCTCGTCTCCGTAGACCAGCGCGAGCGCCGCGGGCGTCAGGTCGGAGCCGCCGATGACGGCCAGCAGTTCCAGCAGGTGCATGGCAGCCTCGGCCTGCGGCAGGATGAGATCCACGTCGTCGGCCGCCATGAGCGCCGCCGACAACTCGGCCATGAACATCTCGCAGGTGTACGGCCCGGAGAAGCGGTCGTCGTTGATGGCGGCAAGCACGCGCTCCGCCTGCGGAGACACGGCCCCCACGCGCCTCGCCTCCCGGTTGGGGCCCGCAGTGGAGCCCATCACGGCACGGTAGAGCGCGTCCGCCTCGATGGCGGACACCACCTGCGCCGCCGTCTGCAGCGTGTACGCGGCGCGCGCCAGCTGCGCCGAGCCCGAGCCGCCGGTCTCGTGCACGGCGCCCACCAGCACCTCGAGCAGCGGCCATGCGCGTTCGACATCGCCCTTTTCGCCGGCGGCAAAGCAGGTGAGGTTCTCTCGGCGCGAGAACGCGTCGGCGGCCATCATGTCCCCCACGACAAGCGGAGCCTCCACGAAGACCAGGTCGCTCACCACGGCGACCGCGTTCAGCTCCCGCGCGAAACTGGGCGTCGAGGCGCTCAGGTCCACCAACACGGTGCCGGGACGCGCCGCCTGGACGAACCCGCGCTCGTCAAAGTAGGCGTCCTCGAGCGCGGTCTGCGACGCGCAGAACGTGACGACCGCATCGGCGTCCTCCACATCGTCCGTCCGCACGAAGCCGGCCTCTGCGAGCCGTCCCGCGACCCCTTCGAGAAATCCGGCGTTTCCGCTGTACAAGTAGTTCATGTCGAATCCTCCGTCTCGTCTCCCCCTGTTGGCGCAGCATGCCGCAGCGCGATGCGGCGTCGGCGGGCCCTCCCTGGCCGTCAGTCCTCCGACGTCCCCTTCACCTTGCGCGCGATGCGGTCGGCCACGGACAGCTCTTCGCGGCGGTCGGAGCCCCAGAACACCACCGCGATCATGCCGGGTCCCACATGGCTGCCGATGACCGGGCCGATGTCGCACTCCAAGAACAGGATGCTCTCGTCCAGCCGCGCCAGCATCTCCTTGAGGCGGTCGGCGTCCTTCTGGCAGTCGGCATGGGCCACCACGACGCAGCGGCCGGGACCTTCTTTGGCCACGCGTCTCTGATAGTACTCCACCAGCTGCTTGATGCCCTTCTTGCGCCCGCGCGCCACGCCGGACAGCGAGAGCTTGCCATCGGTCGCGATGGTGAGCAGGGGCTTCACGTCCAGCTTTGATCCGGCATAGGCCACCGAGCCGGGGATGCGCCCGCCGCGGCGCAGCGACTCCAGGTCCTCCACCATGAACTCGGCGTCCACGAAGAAACGCGCCTCGCTGGCCCATTCGGCCAGCTCGCGCGCCGTGAGCCCCTTGTCGCGCTGCTGGATGGCCTCGTACACCAGAAGCCCTTCGGCCACCGAGGCCTGCAAGGTGTCCACCAGGTACAGCTCGGCTTCGGGATGCTCTGCCAGAAGCTGGTCGCGCACGAGGCAAGCCACGTCGAAGCTGCCCGAAAGCCCGCTCGTGAAGCTCAGGTACACGGTGGGCACGCCGCTTTCGATGGCGCGGCCGAACGCCTCTTGGAACACGGGCACGGCGACCTGGGCCGTCGTCGGCTCTTCGCCGTCGCGCATGGCCTGATAGAAGTCGTGCGCCGAAGTGGTCTGGTACAGGTCGTCCAGATGCTCCCCGTCGCTCATGATGTACGGGAACCGCAGAAGCTCGATCCCCGGCTTGTCGATCACCTCGAACGGCAGGTCGCAACAGGAATCAAGGATGAGGTTGCATCTCTGCATAGGGCTCCTTCCCCTTTTACAGCGCAACGGCGCGCGCCGTCACGGAACCGGTGATCTTGCCTGTCAACAAGCGGGCGCACTCGTAGGCGATGCCCACGGCGGGCCCCACGTGCAATCCGATGACGGGGCTGACCGGCAGCACGTCCACCGCATGCCCCACCAACGGCTCGATGACCTCGCGCGCCCAGGCCACGGCCGGGTTCTTGTCCCCGATGTAGTGCACCATGACGCGTTTCAGCCCGTAGGCCTCCACGTCTGCCTTGAACGTCTGCACGATCTTGTCGAGCGCCTTCTTGCGCGTGCGCACCTTCGCGAGCGTGGTCGCCTGCCCGTCGCGCACCGTGAGCACCGGCGACAGCTGGATGAGGTTGCCCAGAAGCGCCGCCGCGCCGCCGATGCGCCCGCCTTTCTGCAAGAATGTCAGGGTCTCGGGCGTGAACAGGAAGCGCGTGGACTCCATGCCGGCCAGCGCCGCCTTCGTGCAGCCCGCAAGGCCTGCGCCGGCGTCGCGGGCCTCCACCGCGTCGAAGACCGGCCAGGCCTCGTCGTAGCCGCACGACGTGGAGTCGATGAGCGTGCAGGCGAAGTCGATGTTGCGGGACTTCACCGCGCGTGCGGCCCGCACCGCGCCGTCGAAGGTTCCCGACAGGCCGGTGGAGATGAAGATGCCCAGCACCTCCTCCCCCGCCTTGGCGGACGCCTCGAACAGCTCCTCAAGCGTGTGCTGGGAAGGCTGGCTCGACGTGGGGATGTCGTCCACCATGTCGTAGATGTCGGCATAGAACACGTCGAGGTCCATGCTGGCGTCGGCGTACTCCGTGCCGTCGCGGTTCACGTAGAGCGTGACGATGTCGATGCCGGCCTCCCGCGCCACGTCGGCGGGAATCGATGCCACCGAGTCGGTGATTATTCTGACCATGACGTCCTTTCCTTTTGCCTACAGCGCGTCGCGCGCCGGTTCTTTGCGGTCCTCTTCCACCTGCGGGGCGCCTGCCTACGCGATGCCGCGCAGATGCGCCACCAAGTCGCGTCGGCGTTCGAACAGGCCGCGCTCGAGCCCGACGGGATACGAATGGGGATTGAGCATGCGCTTCTGGCTCTCGTCGAGCGTGGCCAGGCCCTCCTTCGCGCGCGCCTGCGCGGCCAGGGCGTCGCGGCCTTCCGGCGCGAGCACGGTCTTTCCCGCACGCGCGAGCGGATGCAGCAGCGCCTCGTGCCGCTTGCCCGCAAGCTGCTTCTGGCGCAGGTCGTCGCAGGGGTCGATGATGGTCTCGCAAGGATGCACGCCCGCGTTCACGTCGTACACCATGTCGCCGGCTATGCGCCCGTCCTCATGGTAGTAGCGCCGCACGTCCAACACGCCCGGCACGGTCAGCTTCGCCGCCGACTCCGATATCTTCAGGCAGTCGCGCCACGCCTTCTCCCCTGCGGCGCGCGTCGCCGAGAGCTTGTAGACGCCGCCGAGCGTGGGCTGATCGTAGGCGCAGGCCAGCTTCGTGCCGACGCCCCACGAAGCCACCTGGGCGCCCTCGTCGCAAATGGACTGGATGGTGTGCTCGTCCAAATCGTTGGACAGCACGATGCCGCAATCCTCGAGCCCCGCTTCGTCCAGCATGCGCCGCGCCATCTTCGCCAGCCATGCGAGGTCGCCCGAATCGATGCGGATGCCGGCCAGGCGCTCGCCGCGCTCGCGCATCTCGAGCCCCACCGTGATGGCGTTCCGCACGCCCTGCTCCACGTCGTAGGTGTCCACCAAAAGCACGCAGTTCTTGGGCATGACCCGCGCGTATTCGCGGAACGCCGTCAGCTCGTCGGGAAACGACATGACCCAGGAGTGCGCGTGCGTCCCCGAAACCGGGATGCCGAACAGCTTGCCGGCCAGCACGTTGGAGGTGGAGGCGCAGCCGCCCACCACGGCCGCGCGGCTGGCCCACACGCCGCCGGCGAAGCCCTGTGCGCGGCGCAGGCCGAACTCGGCCACGGGGGCGCCCGCCGCCGCCAGGCACACGCGCGCCGCCTTCGTGGCGATGAGCGTCTCGAAGTTGACGCAGTTGAGCAGCGCCGTCTCCAGAAGCTGGCAGTGCATGATGGGGCCGCACACCCGCACGAGGGGCTCGTGGGGGAACACCACCGTGCCCTCCGCCACCGCGTCCACGTCGCACGCAAGCTCGAAGTCGTACGCCAGGTAGTCCAGGAAGTCCCTGCGGAACAGCGGACCGCCGCCCGGCGCCTGCAGCGCAGACAGGTAGTCGACGTCCTCTGCGGAGAACGAGAACCCGTCCACGATGTCGGCCAGCTGCGCCATGCCGCAGGCGATGGCGTAGCCGCCCTTGAACGGGTAGTCGCGGAAGTACATGTGGAAGCAGGCCTCGTCGCCGGTCTTGCCGGCCTCCCAGTAGCCCTGCGCCATGGTCAGCTGGTACAGATCGGTCAGAAGCGCGTAGTCCGGGGTCATCGTACGTCTCCCTGTCCGTGCGGGCTCTGCGGGGGCTGCAGGCCGCCGGCCTGCCCGCCCGCACCTCCGGCTTGGCCGGCGGCGCCACCGGCCTTGTGGCTGCGCCGCCGCGCGCGCCTGTGCTCGCCGCCCGGCTGCGCCCCGCCGGCGGCAGCGTCCTGGGCGGGAGAGTCCTGGCCCTGCCGTCTGCGCGGCTGGGCGTTGTCGCGCACGGGTTCGGTGCCATGTTTCGAAGCTTGTTTCTGGCGCAGGCCCGACGACTTCTGGCCGGGGCGGGGACCCTGCTTGGCGGCGGGATTGCCACCCGTCCCGCCGGTTCCTCCCGCAGCGCGGGCCGCTCCCTTGCCCTGCTTGCGGGCGCTCCCCTGGCCGTCGGGACGCGGCGCCTGGCCCTGCCCCTTCTTGCCGTTCTGCTTCTTCTTGGAGGCATTGCCGGCCTGCTGCTTCTGCTTGCGCTTGGCCGCTTCGGGCGCCTCCTCCCCTGCGGCCGCCTTGGCGGAATGGCGGCGGCGCGGCTTGCGGGACGCGTCGGTCGCCGACCCCTTGGCCGCGTCAGCAGAGGCGGCCTGGTTCTTGCGCCGGCCCTTCCCGCCGCCGTTGCCGGTGCGCCGCACGCTGCCGGCCTGCGCCAGCTTGTCCTTTCCGGTGAACTGCGACGTCAGGAACGTCGACTCGCCCACCAGGGCCAGGGTCGTCTGCTCGGTGGCGCGCTCCCACGCCTCTTCGCCGATGCGGTTGGGACGCACGGCATCGCCTTCGGTCTCCAGGTCGGCCAGCGGCACCTTCACCGCCTTCTCGCCTTCCAGCTTCAGCGACACCACTTCGCGCGGCACGTCCAGATCGACCACCTTCGCCGGGCCGTCGGGAGTCTGCACAGTGCCGTTGTGCTTGGGGGCGCGGCCCTTGAAGTCCTTGTAGGCGTCGAACTCGTAGCGCAGGCAGCACATGAGTCGCCCGCACACGCCCGAAATCTTCTGGGGGTTCAGGGAGAGGTCCTGCTCCTTGGCCATGCGGATGGACACGGGGCAGAACTCGCCGCCCAGGCGCTTGCAGCACAGCTCCTGGCCGCAATG
>CAJFVW010000173.1 GCA_904420575.1 uncultured Gordonibacter sp. | reverse complement strand
TGGTGGGTGTGGCCTAGTTGGCTAAGGCGCCAGATTGTGGCTCTGGAGATCGTGGGTTCGAGTCCCATCATCCACCCCAGCGCGCTTCCAAATTGGGGCTTGCGCCGCGGATTCGCTTGCCTTACAATATGCAAGCGCTTCGCACGAAGCACCGTGACATGCACCGTTAGCTTAGTTGGTAGAGCAGGGGACTCTTAATCCCAAGGTCCGGCGTTCGAGTCGCCGACGGTGCACCAGAAACAATCGAGAGGCCAGCCGGTGATCCGGCTGGCCTTTTTTGCGTGCGCGCGATGTGCTGCGTGCTTCGGTGGCTTCGGTTCGGGGGTTTTCGTGGAGCGCGTTCGACAAGCCAGTCTCCCGTGCCGCATCTGTTACTTGTCCTCGAACTTGTCCTCGATGGTTCTTTATATTAACATATTTCAATTAATCATGGATTATGCTACCGCTCATTGATAAGTTGCATTTGACGAGATCGCACTACGCGAAGGGATGAACGCGATGCTCGTCTCGTGTGGCAAGGAAGTGAGGAAGTTTATGAAGAAAGCGCATCGAATGACTCCGCGTACGTTTCCCGAGCGGCTTTTCAACGTGTTCATGGCGTTTTTGCTGATGGTGACTATGATGCCTTTTTCAGCGATAGCGTATGCGGGTTCTTTGGATGCGAGAGTGTCTTCCGGGGAGGTCTCGCCGCAGGCAGGCGAGCCTTCGTTGGACGAGGGCTCCGGCGCGCTTTCCGACCGCTCCCAGGCCGGCAGCGGCGAGGAGGTTGCCGATGCGCAGGGGCCTGGCAACGGCTTGGACGAGAACGTCGATTCCCAACCTGCAGTTGAAGGATCGGGCACGACCGGTTCGCCGTCCGTTTCGCCCGGCGTGGAAGACGGGGAAGGTCTGCGCGAGCCAAAGGACTGGTCGGATGCGATGGACATCCTGTCCATCGACGGCTCTTTGAAGGTTTCGTCGGAATGTCCCCCCGAATTGCGGGACGATACGACGGGGCAGGATGCCGCGACCTCTGCAGACAGGCCGTATGCGGAATCCTTGGCTCCCGACGACGCTGCGACCGACCGGGGCATGGCGCTTCCCGAAGCCATACCGGCGGATCTCGAGGTATCGTTCGGCTTTGGAATGATTCCCGAAGGACAAGACGTTCAGGCGGGCGACTACATTCAAGTCTCCCTGCCCGAGGGCGTTTCGCATGCGGGCGTGGAAGGCACCTTCTGGGTGTGCGAGGAATCCACGGGCATACAGGTGGCGCATGCCGAAATAGTCGCGGGGGGGGGTCTCTCAGGCTGACCCTGACTGACGCCGCCGCAGATCTCATTCGGCAGAGACAGGAGCAAGCGTGCGAAGTAGGCGACGTGGGCGCCGTCGACTCTGCGGCGGCTTCGGGCGCCGCGCCAGCCGGCAGCACCGTGCTCGGTGATTCCGCCGCGTCCGCTCCCGCATCCCTTGGTGCGACGTCGCTTCCCGTGCTTCTGGACGCGTCGCTGGTGCAGGACGAGGCGTCCCAGATCGACTGGGTCGTGCAGACGGCCGAGGACGGCACGGTGCGCACGGTCGTGCTTGACGTGCCCTCTCGTGCAGACATACTGGCCCTTTGGGGGCTGTCTGACAACGTTTCTTCTCCGGACGCCCAAGAAGCCGGAACCGATGCTGACGCCGATTCGCTCGACGCCGCCGACAAGGCGCAGACGGACAGGCTGGTCGCAGCGTTGATCGCGCTTGTTTCGCCTTCGCGTGCAGGCGAGCCTCCTGCGCCCACGCGCACGCCCGGCACAGAGACCACGGCCAAGCAGGTGGTCACCCAATGGGCGGACAACAACATCGGTTCGCGCCCGTCGACGGAAGCCGTTTCGCCCACCTTGGCGTTCACGCTCTACGATGCCGAAGGCAACGTGATGCACGTCGATGGAGACGGCCTCATCGTTCCCAGCGGTGGCACGGAGGCAAAGGATCTTCCGGCGACGCCCGAGAACGTGAAGAAGTACCTGGGCATGGATGCCGCTCCCTCGGCGAGAACGCGCCAGAGCGCAGTCAACACGTATGTTTCCACGGCGGACGTCCTGCCCACCACGGTGGTGCAGACCACTTGGGTGCAGGACGAGGACGACAACGGGCCGATCTACGACCCCGAAACAGGGAATCCCGTGTACGTTTCCAAGAACACCACTTATCGCGTCGAGTGGTCGATGACCGACACTGCCGTTTATGCCGGCTATCAGCGCAACGCCGCGTCTTATGGAGAAGACGCGGCGGACACGCAGTATCTGCAGCTGCTCTCCGAGGAATCGTTTCGCATCGTAGGCAAGGTGGGCGACGACACGCTGGAGGAACTTGGCAAAAGCACGAGCGGCTACCTGTACGTCGACGTCGTGGTCAACAATCAGGTTCGAGCATCCTACGAATTCGAAGACCTCATGGCCGACGGCGGCAACAGCCAGGCCCAGGCGGGCATCGGCGGGTCGTTCGACTGGCTTCCCGACGAGGGCGCATGCTCGGGAGTGCTTTTGGCCGACCTGCCCCAATACACCGTGACGGGGGAACCCATCGAGTACCGCATCGTGTGCCGCGGCCTCGTGGCGGACGACGACTACTATGCCGTCTCGTACGACAACTCCGCATCGGCCAACCATGGCGCGGTGGTGGATGCCGCCTATGAGGGCGGAACCGTCGTCTTCACGCATACGGGCGCCACGACGTTCACGGCCTATAAACGGTGGTTCGACGGGGGGAACGCCGCCCGGCGCGACGAGGTGACGTTCTCGCTCTGGCGCTATTCCGACGGTTCGACGCCCGGCTCCATCGAGAACTCCTCGCAGGTGCGGGCTGCCGACGGCAGCTTCATCACGCTGGTTGCCACTCCCGGGGATGCCGACGAGAACGGTCGTGTCGACTTGGGGGCGCTGCTGAAGGAGCAGTATCCCGACCTCGTTCTGGACAAGTACGACTCCGATGGCTATCCTTTCGTCTATGGTGTGCGCGAGGACACTGCGGTGGAGAACTACACGGTGAAGTTCGACGGCACGGTTCCCAACTACTACAACGTTGCGGCCGATGCCACGATAAGCTACACCGACCAGAACCGCGACCCGAACTCGACGGCAGCCGCATGGACGCGTCCTGCGAACGACCGCCTGACCTACAACGGCGGCACGGTGGAGAACCACCTGTCGGGCACGAAGGAGGTCACGCAGCTGAAGACCTGGTCCGTCGCCGCGTTCCAGGACCAGCTGCAGGAAGTGCAGTGCACCTTCACGCTTCAGCGCTACAATCAGGGAGCCGGCACGTGGACGGCCGTCCTCGACGCCGAGGGCGCGCCCATCACGCAGATCATAGAAGGGTTCAATGCCGAAACGCTCACGCAGGAGATTGCGGGGGCTTACCCCAAATACGACGACAGCGGGTACGAGATAACCTATCGCTGGGTCGAAACAGGCGTTGCGCAAGAAGGCCATACGGCCGAAGAGACGCGGTTCGAGCGCGACGAGGATGCGAACACGGCCGAATTCACGCTGTACCTGCATGCCCTGGAGGGCTCGGCCGACGAAGCCGAGGCGGTGCGTTTCACGTCGTCGGTGGACGAGGACGGCACCATCGTCAACGCGTTTGACAATGCAACGTACGAAAACGTCGAGAAGCTGTGGCAGCAGCCCGACGGCACCTACGCGCGCCAGCAGCCCGACGAGACCCGCACCGACACGGTGACCGTACGCGTATACCAGAATACCACTCTCGTGGGGGAATTCTTGCTTGACGGCGAGGCCGACGCCGAAGCGACGCCGTTCGACGACCGCATCCAGGGTGATGCAGGGTCCGAGCCGACCGTTGCGCAGGAGACGAGCCCGTACTACCTCGAGATCACGGGTCTGCCGCAGTATTCCGCGACGGGGGCCAAGTACGTCTACCGGGTGGTGGAGGACGAGCCGGCGGGATGGGACAGCGAGCGCACCTACGACGCCGAAAACCACCTGACCACGATCACGAACTCCTATGGACCGGGCGAGGGCACCGACTTCCACCTTCTGAAGGAATGGACGGACGGCGATGACTCGGCGCACCGTCTGACCTGCTACGTCACCGTACGTGCGGCCCGCGAACTGACGTCGCGCAACGGCAGCGTCCACTATGACGCAGGCGAAATCATCCAAGCGGACATAGAGCTGTCCGAGGCCAACGCGTGGTTCTACGAGCTGGTCGTTCCCGTTGACAACCTGACCACGGACGACGTCCTTATTGAGGAAACGTGCCTCGATGCCTCTGACGGCAGCGAACGCTTCGAGGTGTACACGCGCACCGAAGCCGAAGAGGCGGGGTTAGGCAACGAGGACTGGGTGAATGTCGGCTGGACCAACGACTTGGAGCGTGTTGCCACACACGAGCACGCATACGAAGTGACGTACGCCGCCGAAGCCGTGGGCCCCTTCGGAGAGCAGACCCTGACGGTGAACAACCGTCGCATCGGCCTGATAGACCTCACGGTGGAGAAGGAATGGGTGGACGGGTCGGCGGCTCCCGACGACCGCCCTGCGGCAGAGCTGGTGCTGAGGGTGGACGATTCGGAGGCTCGCTTCTTCGTGGAGGGCGGGAACGCTTACGCGCAGCTTGCGGGCGGCAACAAGATACCCCTGTACGACCGGGACGGCGCTCCGCTTGATTCTGCGCGCGTCGAAGACGGCGGCACGGCGTTGGTGGTGCCGGTAAGCCCCGATTCAGACGCCTCCACTTACGGCTTCTTCGGCCTGCCCAAGTACAAGGGCATCGCCTCCGACGGCGAAGTGGTGCATTACACGGTGGAAGAGCGCTTTGTCGATCAGCGCGGGCAAGGCGACTACGTGATATCCTCGACCGCCGGCGACTACCTCATCGGCGAGCGTCACTTCCATGACGAACAGACCTATCGCATTGCCAATCGCCGCGCGGGTACGACGGAAGTGACCTTTTACAAGGAATGGAACGACGTTTACGTGAACGAGGCGCTACAGCGTCCCGATATCGCCCTCGCGCTGTATCAGGTGAGCGCGGAGACGAACGAGAAGCCGCAGCCGGTGGAGGGCTATGTCCATTACCTGTGGCAGGCGGCTTCGGACGAAGAAGAACCCGTCTTCGGCACGTCGGGCTCCACGACGCTGGCGGCCTCGCAGTACCTGCAGTCCTGCACGATCGATGGTTTGCCAAAGTACGACGTGCTTGGCGACGAAATCACCTACTACGCCGTCGAGGAATTCATGAACGACGGCACGAGTTTGGGTTACGGCGACGTGACGTTTTCCGCCGATCGGATGACCGATCCCGCCGATCCGGCCGACCCGCAGCTCGTCGAGGTCGCAAGCGGCAACGCCGCCGACATCGACAACAGCGCCGGCACGGCCTACGCCGTCCGTTCGGGTGGCACGTTCGTCAATTCGCTGACGGGCACCATCGTGGCCAACGGCACGAAGCTGTGGTCGAACCTGCCGGGTTCCGTGCAGTCCGCCGACATCCCCGAAATCACAGTGTTTTTGCAGCGGAAGTTGGCGACGGACGACGAATGGCCCGACCTGTACGTGAGACAGGACGCGACGGGCGCTTGGGTGCCGGCCGGGAACGCGGACGGCAGCGTTGGCGCGGTTGCGTGGACGTCCCGCATGGAACAGGCGTCGGATGACAGCAATCGCTACACGTACTCCATCGCCTCTCCGGGCGACAACACCAACGGCTCATCCGGCGAGACGCTGCCGGCGTTCGACGAAGACGGCAACCTGTACCAGTACCGTGCGCGCGAGGTCATGGTAGGCCTGCTGGACACGCCGGGATACCTGCAAACCGACGACGTCGCAAACGTGAACTTCGCGCAGGACACCTACGTTGACGGCACGGGGCAGGTGTACGACATTCGCCACGGGCAGACCGGCTCGTTCTACATCAACAACGTTTACGACGCAACCAAAGGCTCGTTGACGGTCAAGAAGCTGTTCGGCGGGCGGGACGTGGGCGACGCGTACCCCGACGTGGAGTTCGTGCTGTACCGCCAGTATGAAGGCGAAAGGGGCCTGAGCAGCCCCGAGCGGGTGGCGGCGGGCGCCATCACTGCCGAGGAGCTGAAGCAGGCCGAAGCCGACGGGACCGATGCGACGTACACCTTCGAGGGACTGGAGCTATACGCTCCCAACGGAGCGTACTGGCGCTACTACGTGGTGGAGGCCTCCATCGACGGCTATGCCACGCAGGTGGGTCTGGGAGATTTGGCTCTGGGGGCGGCCGAGTTTGGCGACGGCGCAGTCGACGACGAAGGCGTGGCCTCGCCGCCCGCCGTGAAGGACGACGGCACGTCGATGGTGGTTGCGGCAACGTCCGGCGACGATGGCGCTCCCGTGTACGACACGGCCGTTGATGTCACGTTCGCGAACACCTACGAAGCGGACGCGCTGAAGCTGACAGGCACCAAGACGTGGACCGACTACGGCAACGCTTTCGGCATGCGTCCCGACGACATCCGGCTGACGCTTTCGCGCACGTCGGCGAGCGGCCAGGAAGAGGCGTCCGTTCCTCTGCAATCGGACGATCCGGATGCAGGCAACTATCTGGAATGGACGCAAAAGGGCGCCTATGATGCCTCGTGGACGTATGCGATATCCAACTTGGAGCAATGGGCGTCCGATGGCAGCGCCTGGACCTACACCATTGTCGAAACGCTGCCGGACGGCACCACGCATTACCGCACGCATGTAGGAACGGCAGAGGCCAGCGGCGAGGCAACGGAAACGGAAGGCGCATACGAGGGCGCGTTCGGCAATCTGGACAATTACCTCAAGGGTTCCGTCACCGTGAGCAAGGCATGGGAAGACGCTGACGACGCATGGGGTCTGCGCCCGAAGAGCATCGAAGTCCAACTTCAGGCGCGCTACAAGGCGCTGAACGCCACGGAGGACGGCTATTCCGCTTGGATGTCTGCCGCCGACGCGTTCGCCCAGCTGCTGAACGAGGTGCCAAGCGGTTTTCCGAGCGTCGAGCAGACGCTTGGGCCGGGCAATGCAGGCGGCGCGTGGAGCTACACGTGGAGTAGCGTGCCCGTGCGCGTCAAAGGCGACAACGGCGCGATCTACACAGTCGAGTACCGCGTCGTGGAAACCAAGGTGGGTGGCGAAGAGGCGACGTTCGATCCTGCAAACGACGTGGGAGCATCCATCGTGTATGACACGACGGCCTCGTACAACGGACAGCAACAAACGACGTGGGACGACAACGAGACCAGCGCCTCGCTGGCCGCATCGAGCAGCACGCGCATTACGAACACCCTCGATGCCACGGAGCTGACAGTGCGGAAAACGTGGGACGACAACGACAACGAGTGGGGCCTGCGCGACATCGTTTACGACCAGTACCGCAACGAGCGCTGGTCGGTGACGTACAAGCTGCAGCGGTCGTCCGACCATGGCGCGACGTGGGATTGGGTGACCGATGGGGAAGGGCAGGTGGTCACGGCCAGCATCACCGGCAGCATGGACGCGCAGGACGCGACGTTCGGTTCCAACACGGCCACCTTCGCGAACCTTCCCGCGCAGGATGGGGACGGCAACGCGTACCGCTACCGTGCGGTGGAAGTGGTTCCTGGGGGCTACGACGTCGAGAACCCCCTTGTGGGAGCGCCGCTCGAAGAGGGCGACGCCTTGGTGGCGGGGGACAGCGGCCAAGCCGTGGCGTCGGACGGCGCCCACCAGACATATGTCAACTCGCTCTACACCATAGGCCTGAGCGGCACGAAGGCATGGGAGGACTACGGGACCGGCTTCGCGCCCGCATTCGACCAAGACGGGGACGGCGTCATCGACAGGGCGCCCGACATGAAGCTGTATCGCACGACGGGCGATCCCGCCGACCAGGATGCGCAATGGGAGGAAGCCAGAACCGCCGACGGCTCCATGCCGCAGCCCGCATGGAGCAAAGGGACGGACGGCACGTGGACGTGGACGTACTCCGGACTGCCCAGAGCCGACGGCAGCGGCAACGCGTACACCTACCGTGCCTCTGAAACTCCTGGCAGCATTCCTGGCTTCTATCCTGCCTATGCGGGCGGTTCCACGGAAGTGGGCGCAGACGGCGACCAGACAGGCGATGGCATCACGAACACGGCCACGCGCTTTGCGCTGGACAAGGTGAACGACTGGGACGTTGACCCCGATGCCGAGGGCGTGCAGGGCGAACAACTTGACGGCATAGAGCTGGCCGTGACGTCGCGCGACGGGCAGACAACCTACGCCGTGTGGCAGCGCGACGCGCAGGGCCAGGTAACGACATGGACGAACCCGTCCGGCGTGGCCACAGGCGAGGTGTGGCCAAACGGCACGGGCAACGGGCAGGCCGACACCGCGAAACTGACGCGCATGACCGGCGCGGCAGCTACGTACGTGGTCGGGCTTGCAGCGGGCGACTATCTGGTGCGGGAGACGGGCGTGGTGCCGCAGGATCACGTGCGGGCCGAGGACGTTCCGTTCGCCTTGGCTGCCGACGGCACGGTGTCTTCTGACGTGGACGGGGCGGTGTCGCAGGACGGCGGTGTCGCGTGCGTGACGGCTGTCGACCCGGTGTTCCGCGGGTACTTCACGTTCGCGAAGGCCTTGGCGGACGATGCGACCTCTCCGGTGCAGGGCGCGACGTTCGACCTGTACCGCGTGGGCACCGCCGCGGGTGGTGGCGACGAGCTGATGGCGCAGGGCCTGACGAGCGGCGCCGACGGGTCGTTCGCCTCGGCTGATAGCGACATAGCGCTGGTGGGCCAGACCGACGGGCGCCGCGCAGCCCTGTCAGACGGTCTGCAGGCGGGCGAATACTACCTGATGGAAGTGCGAACCTCCGACGAGGCACATCTTCCCAGCGGGGATGCGGCGAAGTTCGCCTTCACGCTTGACGCCGTGGCGAACCATGGCAAGGCGCATGCAGTGACGGTGCAGGACAACGCCGCCGCAGAACCGGGTTCCCAACCAGCGCCCGTGCTGTTGAACGACCCCTTCAAGGCGACGGTCACGCTGTTCAAGCACGACGCCGAATCGGGCGAGGGCATTTCGGAAGTGGAGTTCCGCCTGACGTACACGCCGGCCGACGGCGGTGCGCCCGCAACCACGACGCCGCGCACGAACGCGGAAGGCATGCTGGTTCTTGAGTTGTCCGGCAAGGGAAGCTACGAACTGACGGAAACGGCGAGCGAGGGCTATGTGGTGGACACAGGTTTCAAGGCCACGTTCACTTTGGACGACGAAGACCATGACGGAGAGTTCGACCTGGCCGATGCGGATGACCGCGCCGCCATCGAGGCGGTGGTCGAGGGCGACGGCATGCAACAGGGCACGGGGCTGGCGAACACGCGGCTGACCGGCAGCGCGTCATTCAAGAAGGAGAGCTCCGCCGACGGCGCGGCGCTTGACGGCGCGGCGTTCGCCCTGCAGCGGCAACGTGCCGACGCCACGTGGGAGGACGTTGCGACGGGACTTGCCACGGGGAAGGCATATGTGCTTGACGCCGCAGGAGGCGCCGCAGAGGACGACTCCGTCATGCCGGAGGCGGGCGTGCTGCGCATTTCCGGCCTGCCATGGGGCACGTACCGCTTTGTGGAAACGGTGCCGTCCGGCGGCTTTGCGGGACAGATCGGCAACGATCCGGTGACGAGCGATGCGTTCGTCGTCGCACGGGACACCGTGGAGGCGGAGGCCGTGCTGCAGGACGTGGAGAACCGGCCCACGCAACTGGTGCTGCGCAAGACCAACGAGGACGGGTCGGCGGCTCTTCCCGACGTGCGGTTCACGGTGACGCCGACGGGCGCGAGCACGTTCGCCGACGGCACGACGGAGGCGAAGGAGCTGACGACGGGGGCGGACGGCAC
>CAJFVW010000172.1 GCA_904420575.1 uncultured Gordonibacter sp. | reverse complement strand
TAAGCTTGGATCGGGTTTGGGGTCGGGTTTGGGGTCGGGTTTGGGGTCGGGTTTGGGGTCGGGTTTGGGGTCGGGTTTGGGGTCGGGCCAGGCTTAGGCTAAGGCTTGGATCGGGCCGAGCTTGAGCCCGGGCTCGGATCCGGGCTTGGGTCCGGGTCCGGACCTGGGCCTGGGTCCGAGCTCGGGTCCGGACCTGGGCCTGGGTCCGAGCTCGGGTCCGGACCTGGGCCTGGGGTCGGGGCTTTGGCCAGGCCGAGGGTCGGATCGGTGGGTCGCGCCGATCAGAGTCGAAGGTCGGGCCAACCCAAACCGGGGTCGTGCCGAGGTGGATCGCTGGGTTGCACCAAGGCCGAGGCCTGCCCCAATTTCACCATATCGTTTCTTTTCGAGTGTTCGAGGTGGATCGCCGATCATTGGTCATTGACCGCATGAACCTGCGCCGCTAAAATAGGTTGTCGCGCGTCGTCCGGCAATGTGGGCCGTTAGCTCAGTTGGTAGAGCAGGGGACTTTTAATCCCAAGGTCGCGGGTTCGATTCCCTCACGGCCCACCACTTCTGCCTTGCTTGCCGTCACTTTTGACGTCACGACTGCGGCGTCGGCGCACATGCTCAGACTGGGGTATCGTCCAACGGCAGGACTCTGGTTTTTGGTACCAGCTATCTAGGTTCGAATCCTGGTACCCCAGCCAAACGAGTTGCAGACAGACTTCCGCCGAGGTTCGTCCGGCGATCGGCTGGCCCAGCCACTTTCGCTCCACCGCACACCACCTTCGCCGGCATGCTGTTCGCATCGACGTCTTTCCTTTCAACGCAAGGAGATATTCGCAGAGCCCGTTTCGACCGACGGCTTGTCCTTCGCGGTCGTCATCGCCTTCTTCGTACCTCTTGTCGGACTGACCGCCCTTGGTTTTCTGATCGTCCGGGTCGCCTGCTAAAGAAAGGGCCGGAATCTGGAAAAGCAGGCGAAGCTGGAACTGCCGCTGTCCCAGCCTTTGGAGAAGTTCAACGACCAAGAACTCAAAGCGCTCGAGCAGAAGTACACGTCATAAGGGACAGCCCGGCTCCTGGAACACGGCTGGAACACGTGGCCCGACCTCCTCGGCCAGCGCGGTCGAAACCCAGCCCGCACGAAGGCGGTCCAGAAAGCCTCATGCCCTGCCGGGGCTCGTCACAAGAGGCTAGCCATCAACACGACAATGCTGATCAAAACGAGCGCCGCCATGACAAGGACCATGACGAGGGCGACCTTCTTGAGCATCTTTGAACTTTTCCAACAATTCAGAGAAGGACCGGATAACGCCGTCGTCGAAAGCGATTCCTTCCATTGCCGAACCCATAAGATGCAGCGAGTCAATGACATCAGGAGTCTTGTTTTCGATGTCGCCCAGCTGTCTTGATGCGCTCGCGAACATTGCTTCGATGGCCTTTTCGAACCGTTTTTTCACTTCTTCAGGCGTCATAGCATGTGCCACCTCGCCTTCGAGTTCGATCGTATAAACTTGTCCATTTTTCAGCCTCCTTTTCGCCGGCGCTCGTATGCTGGCGCCTTGCCGAACGAGCATCATTTAACCGTCAGTGTCACCCGGCTGGCATTCAGCCGGCCTGCAACGAAGCGACAGGACAAGCTGATAGAATGGACGCGAAAGACCATCGACCAATGAGAAGACGCCGTGGAGTTCGTGGAAGAGGCGAGGGCGGCCGCCGAGGGGGCGCGGGCCGCCTACCGGGGCCGCGTCGCGCAGGCGGAGCGGTCGTTCCTGGAGGCTCGGGAGACGCGGGTCGAAAGCGAGCGCTCGCTCGGGGACGCGCTGGGGAGCGCCCTGCTGATCGCAAGGTCCAAGTCGCTCAGGCTCTATCCCGACCGCATCGAGTGCAAGGGCGAGGCCATAAGGCTCGGCGAGGTGCTCGGGATCGATGCGGAAATGGAGGGATCCATTCTGCAAAAGGTATCAGAAGACCTTAATAACTGGTCAAAGTCTATTCGAACGATAGACAAGAGAACCGCCGTCGTCACCGTGCGCACGCCGGAATGGGAGTACTCCGTGAGGACCGGGCCCGGGCAGGAGGCCAGCGCCCGGCGTTTCGTGGAGGCGGCTCGGGACGTCCTCGCCGATCCCGGAAGGTACCGGGAGTGGCGGGACGCGAGGATCGCGGGGATGCCGGGGGCCCTCGCGCGGGCGGACGCCGCGA
Source organism: uncultured Gordonibacter sp. (assembly GCA_904420575.1). Classification (GTDB taxonomy): domain Bacteria; phylum Actinomycetota; class Coriobacteriia; order Coriobacteriales; family Eggerthellaceae; genus CAJFUR01. Next base: position 16,432 of record CAJFVW010000172.1, on the reverse strand, counting down.
GGGCGGCGGAGGCCGCGGCCTGGTCCGCCCTCGCGGCCGCCCGGGCGGACACGCGGGCGGTCGGGGACGCCGAGGCGGCGCTCGCGGCGCTCATGGCACGGGCCTCGCCGGACGACCTCTCCCTGCTCGCCGAGGCCGACCGGGAAGGGGCCAGGCGCGCTTCGGCCGGGAAGGCCGCCCTCGCCGTCGGCCTCGCGCTCCTGGGCGCGCTTTTGGCGCTCGCGCTCTTCGCCGCCCTCTCCGCAGGCATTTCCGCCCTCGCCGGGTCCCCCTTCACGGACGGCCTCCGGCGCAGCATGGCGGAGGCCGTCGCGCGGGCCGTGTAGTAGACGTCCTCGCCCACGTCGAACACAAGTCGCACCATTCCATTTGAGACGGGCTGCGGCAGACGGGTCTTTCATCACCTCCCTTCTCTCGTTCCTCCGACCCGGGACAGTGCGGCCTGCCGTTGTCTGGCCTTGGATCTCCAGCCATGGGCACCTCCTTTTCGCCATGTTTCCTCGCTGCTGTGCCTACCTTTCGATGCGCCGCAGGGGTGCCGCGAACACGACACATTTCATGGTGCGTCAGGTGTCACCCAAAAGGCGTCCACACCACGGGTCAAACCATGATGGTATGAGTCTTATTACCCATGTGAACAAAGGAAACGAGGCCCGGTTCGGTTCGGAGAAAGCGCTGGCCACTCGCGCCAAGGCGACCTTCTCCCGCCAAGACATCCCTGCTGTCCCAAAGCCAATCGCCACCTTGCTTATACCCATGATGATCGGTTCGAATGATTGAGATAACGCGATCGCGCGAAGTTGCATCCATGCGCGCCGGCCGCATGTTGCGCGCCGAACATTCTGCGGCCTTCTAGCCAGAAGCTCATGCACGGAAAGGCCACACCCGGTATACTGTGGGCCATGGGTTGCATGAGGCAACGCCAGCATTCCTAGGGAAGGGGAATCATGAAGAAACTGATAGCATTGGGTGCTGCGGCCGTGTTGGCCGTCACCCTCGTTGGCTGTTCCGGGGGCGGCGAAGACAAGCCGTCATCAGGCGATCCGAGCGTCTCCGAGCCCGCCGCAGGCGCCAACGAGCCTGCCAAAGAGAACAAGCTGGTCATTGTGGAGACGGGTTGGTCCGCCGAAAACGACTACATCCACTATGGCGCCATCATCGAGAACCAGGGCGGACAGGCCGCCTTGTTCCCCACCATCAAGGTGACCGGGAAGGACGCCTCTGGTAACGTCGTGTCGTCCGACGAGCAGACGCTGATGATCATCTATCCCGGCCAGAAACTCGCGTGGGGCGGCCAGGCAGGGAACGGCACGGCCCCGGATTCGGTGGAATTCGAAGTGAGCACCAAGTCCAGCAACTGGATCGACGGCGACCCCGTTGACCAGCAGTACGAACTCACCGGCGTTTCCGCCCAGGACAACGGGTACGGCATGATCGATTTCGTGGGGGAAATCAAGAACCTGACCGATGCCGACGTCGACTCGGTCTGCGTGAACGTGCTTCTGCGTGATGCCGGGGGCGCCATCGTGGCAGGCTATTCCGGCTATGTCGACAACCTTGCCGCCGGAGCGACCACGTCCTTCGAGGTCATGGGATACGACGTTCCCGAGTACGCGACCATCGAAGCATGGGGTCAGTCGTGGAGCATGCCCGATCTGTAGGCTCTTGCGCGCGACAAGGCTCGACCCGCAGGACGCCATCGCGCGTCCTGCGGCTTTTGAAGACCCGCGATGCGGATGCGGTAGAGAATCCACCGACAAGGGCGAGCTTTTTCTTTACCGCCCCTTTGAGACGGGACAACCCCCCCCCCAAGGTTTCGAGATTGTTTCCGATGGCTCGCACGGGCCCAATCGGGACTACAATGGCTCCAGGAGATTCGATTCGCAGGAAAGCGGGCGACATGTGGTGTTCCAAGGTTCTGGTGGCGTATGACGGTTCGGCCCCGTCGCGCAAGGCGCTCGACCTGGCCCGTTCCATCGGCGAGCAGGATGCGGGCGTGGAGCTGGTGCTGGTGCATGTGGTGAAGCTGTACAGTTCGGGCGCGGCGAGTGTGGCCATGGACACGGTGTTCATGGCCGACGCCGAGCCCGTGCGCGAGGAATTGCAGCAGGTGGCCGACGCCCTGCGCAACCCCGCCAGCGTGCGCTTGCTGAAAGGCAGCTCTCCGGCCGACCTCATCGTGCGGTGCGCCGAAGACGAGGGCTGCGACCTCATCGTCATGGGGAGCCGCGGGCAAGGCGGCGTGAAGGGGTATCTGGGCAGCGTGAGCTACGCCGTGGTGCAAGGCTCGCCCATTGCGGTGTTGGTCGCCAAGGACGACGCAGGTTCGCGCTGATGGAGGGCGGCCAGCCAGAACACCGGACGCAGGCGCCCAGACCAGCTGCGCCGAATCCTTCGGAGGCGCCCTCGCCGAACAAGCCCACCGCTGCCGGACGCCGAGTCCCGCAGCGGCGCGTCCCTCTGTGGACGAAGGACTTCACGCTGGGCACCTTGGTGAACTTCCTGCTCATGGTCAACTACTACGGCCTCATGGTGGTCATAGCCGACTACGCCATGAAGACCTACCATGCATCGGCCTCGGTGGCTGGCTCGGCGGCCAGCATCTTCATCATCGGCGCGCTCATCGCACGCCTGGTCAGCGGCCGCGTGATGGATCGCGTCGGACGCAAGCGGCTGCTGATGGGAGGCGCCGTGTTCGAGGTGGCGTTCTCGCTGCTGTACTTGTCCGGTTTGGGGCTTGCGCCTCTGTTCGCCCTCAGGCTGCTGCACGGCATCGCGTACGGCGCCTGCTCGACCACCATAGGCACCATCGTGACGGCCCTGGTGCCCGACAGCCGCAAAGGCGAAGGCGTGGGCTACTACATGCTGTCGGTCACCTTGGGCGCGGCCATCGGGCCGTTCCTCGGCATGTTCCTGACGCAGAACGCAGGCTATCGGGTGCTGTTCGTCGTCACGGCGGCCGTCGCCGTCCTGTGTCTGGCCGTGGCCGCCGCGCTCAAGGCGCCCGAAGCCAGCGACGTGCGGCGCGAGGAAGTGGAACGCCGTGGCCGCGAGATCGCACGCGCAGAGCGCGAGGAGCGCGCCCGCGGGTTCCGTGTGCCCCGTCCGCGGCTTTCCAACTACATCGAAACCAGCGTGGTGCCCATCAGCGCCGTGTGCGCGCTGCTGTTTTTCTGCTACTCCAGCCTGCTCACCTTCCTGACACCCTTCGCCGAAGAGCGGGGCCTGGCCGAGCCGGCAAGCTTCTTCTTCGTCGTCTACGCCATTGCCACCTTCGTCACGCGGCCTTTCACGGGAAAGCTGTTCGACCGCTATGGCGACCGCATGGTCATGATCCCCTCGTTCATTGCCTTCGTGTGCGGCATGGCGCTGCTGGCCACGGTCTATCGCGCCCCGGCCATGCTGATCGCAGCCGCGCTGCTGGGCTTCGGCGTGGGCACGGTGCAGGCGAGCGGCTTGGCGCTGGCCGTGCGCATTGCACCCGACAGCCGGCTGAGCCTGGCGAACTCGACGTTCTACGTGCTGCTGGACATCGGCGTGGGTATCGGCCCGCTTGTCTTGGGCATGGTGCAGCCGCTCTGGGGATATGCAGGCCTGTTCACGGCCATGGCCGGCGTCGCCTTGGCGGCGCTGGCAGCCTATCTGGTGGTCAGCAGGAAGCATGGGACCATGCGGAAGCGCCTAGCCGGCAAATAGGGCTGACGCCTGACGCCGTTCGCGCCAGCTCCGGAGTCAGTCGGTGCGTTGGCCGTTGGCCAGCAGATGCCGCCGGCCAACGCACGAGGGCGGAAAGCGTGCGCTGCCTACCTGTGAGCGCAGGCGGGAAGGCGAATGCATAGCCCCCCCCCCCGACCCGTCTCCGGGCACGGCTTGCGCCACCTATCCCCTTGCTGTGTGTGACGAGCGGCGTCCAGACGCTTGCGGGACTACGCTTCCGCAGGCTTGAAGGTGTCGCGATCGGGAGCGAAGGACTGCATGGCCTCGATGGTGCGGGCGAACAGCTCGTCCAGCTCCCAACCGAGCATGTCGGCACCGGAGCGGATGACGTCGCGGCTCACGCCGGCGGCGAAGCGCTTGTCCTTGAACTTCTTCTTGAGCGACTTCACCTCGAAGTCCATGACGCTCTTGCTCGGGCGCATGACGATGGCGGCGCCGATGAGGCCCGTCAGCTCCTCGGTGGCGAACAGGATCTTCTCCATCTGCAGTTCGGGCTTGGGCAGCGCGGGGTTGAAGTCGGACGTGTGGCTTTGGATGGCGCGGACGAGCTCGTGCGTGCCGCCGGCGGCCTCGATGTCCTTGGCGGCGTAGACCGTGTGCTGCTCGGGTTCGTCGTCGTGCTCTTCCCAGTCCAGGTCGTGCAGCAGGCCCACGATGCCCCAGAACTCCTCGTTTTCCGGATCGAACTCGCGCGCGAAGTAGCGCATGGTCTGCTCCACCGTTTCGCCGTGCTCGATGTGGAACGGGTCCTTGTTGTGCTCCTGCAACAGCGCGAACGCCTGCACGCGCGTCATGCCTGCTTCGAGTTTCGCCATGGGGCCTCCTGTCGCCGCTTTGGTTTGCACCCGCTATCTTATAGCAAACGCGCGAGCAACGGCAAAACGACAACGGACCGTCAGAACACGATGCCCAAGGCGTTGGCGACAAGTCCCCACACGACGCCCGTCGCGTACAGGCCCACGATGATGGCAACGTTTTCTCGCGGACGACGGTTCGTGCGCACCAGCACGAGCAGGCCCACGCCGGCCGACACCAGGAGGCCCGCCAGCATGGCGCCCGATCCCAGCACGCCTTCCACGTACAGCTGCGCGATGACCACGCTGGCCGCGCAGTTGGGCACCAGGCCCACCAGCGCCGACCCGAACACCGAAAGCGCCGGGTTCGCTGCCAGGAACTCGGCGAGCACGTCCTCGCCCACCACTTCCAACACCGCGTTCAGCACGATGGTGATGACGAAGATGAAGACCGTCACCTGCAACGTGTGCTTCACGGCGCTTTTGAGGATGCCGCCTTCGCCGTCATGGCAGTGGCAGTGGTCGTGCTCGCACAGCTCGTGTATGTGCAAGGGCGCGTCGATACGGCGAGCAATGCGCAACGCGGCGTCAACGATGAAGCCCATGACCATGCCGATGACGATCTTGGCGCCGATGATCTTGACGATGACGTCGAGCGGCACCTGCTCGGCCAGGAAAATGGGCAGCATCTCGTCCGAGGTGGACAGGAACACGGCGAACAGCGTTCCCAGCGTGATGACGCGCCCCGCCCACAGCGTCGCGGCGGCGGCAGAAAACCCGCACTGCGGCACGGCACCCACGACGGCGCCCACGACCGGGCCCGCAGCGCCTGCGCGTTGAATGGCCGCCTGAGCGCGCCCGCCCGTCTTGTGCTCCAGCCATTCCATGGCCAGATACGTGACGAACAGGAACGGGATGATGTAGAGCGTGTCGGCCACGGAGTGTTCGAGGACGTGGCCCGCGATATGTAGGAACTCTTCCATGGTTGCCCATTGTATCCCATGCCGCCCACAAAGCCCGCGAAAGCGGCGCCGGATTTCGCTCTCGGTCACGCCAATGCACGAAAAACGTCACCCAGCGCCACTTTCAGGCCGCAAAGTTTCCGACCACGCCCACAAGCCACGGGCAGCGGTGCGATCCACGGCTTGCGTCGGCGCAGCGGTGCGGGCGCACGGCTTGCGTCGGCGCAGCGGTGCGGGCGCACGGCAGCCCGCAGCGGCACGGCAAGGCCATGGAAGCGTTTACTTTTTTCCTGTGGATTTCGACCATACTGGCAATAATTCGTTTTTCCGCCTCGTTCTAAGGAGACGCCATGACCGACCAGCCCGTTGCCGGATGGTACCCCGACCCCTCGGGCGATCCCTCGAAACTCCGCTACTGGGACGGCATGCAATGGACCAACGACTTCGCCGACGCCCAACCGTCGCAGCCCGCAGCCGGCCCCGCTGCGCAGCCCTACTACGGGCAAGGCGCACCCGTAGCCGCCCCTGCGACCGGCTACGCTCAAAGCAATAACGACGCCACCCTGCGGCTCATTGCCTTCATCCTGTGCATCATCTCCACTGTGTCGGTTGCTGGACCATCATCCCACTGGCGTGGATGATTCCCATGACCGTGCACTGCTGGGGCATCTACAAGGGCACCAAGCCCAACACGACGGCTTTCAGCGTGTGCACGCTCATTTTCGTGAGCATCATTGGCGGCGTCCTTCTTCTGGTGTCGAAGAAGGACGCTTAAAGGCCGCGGCTGCTACCGGCTACCTAGGGCCTGCCATCTGCCGCCTGCACCGCCGCTCGCACCGCAACGCCACCCGCGCGCGCCCGTTGTCGAACGGGTGCGCGCGGGCCGACTGCCCCGCCCGCCCGCGACGCACCCGTCGGCTGCCAAAGCCCCCTACACACAAAGGAGGGCGACCCGCGATGGGTTGCCCTCCTTCCGAGTTTGCATTCGGCGCGCACGCAACAGGCGCAGGCGCGATGCGCGCGCCGGATTCCGCCCTGCTCCGCGCCGTGTGCGCCCCGGCCCTGCAGCGCAAGGCCGGAAGCGCTTGACGGCGAATGCCGCTGGGACGCTGGCCGCTGGGCCTACATCATGCCCATGCCGCCGCCGGCACCGGCGAGAGCGGACAGGTCGGGGCCTTCCTTGGGGATCTCGTTGATGGTGGCCTCGGTGATGAGGATGAGGGCGGCCACGGAAGCGGCGGACTGCAGCGCCGTGCGCGTCACCTTCACCGGATCGTTCACGCCCATGGCGATCATGTTGCCGTATTCACCGGTGGCGCAGTTCAGGCCTTCGCCCTTGCCCATGCCCTTCACGTGCTCCACGACCACGCTGCCTTCGTAGCCCGCGTTCTGGGCGATGGCGCGCATGGGAGCCTCCAGGGCCTTGCGGATGATGCCGACGCCGACCTCTTCGTCCTTGTCGGACGCGTCGATGGAGTCGAGAGCAGGCAGCGCGTCCACCAGCGCCACGCCGCCGCCGGCGACGATGCCTTCCTCGACGGCCGCACGGGTGGCCTGCAGCGCGTCTTCGATGCGGCTCTTCTTCTCCTTGAGCTCGGACTCGGTGGCAGCGCCCACCTTGAGCACGGCCACGCCGCCAGACAGCTTCGCCAGGCGCTCCTGCAGCTTTTCGCGGTCGAAGTCGGACTCGGTGCGATCAAGCTCGGACTTGATCTGGCTGATGCGGTCCTCGATGGCCTTCTTGTCGCCCGCGCCGTCCACGATGAGCGAGTTGTCCTTCGTCACCTTGACGGTCTTGGCGGTGCCCATCATGTCGATGGTGGCGTCGGCGATGGTCATGCCGAAGTCCTTGTCGACGACCTGAGCGCCCGTGACGGCGGCGATGTCCTCCAGGATGCGCTTGCGGCGGTCGCCAAAGCCCGGCGCCTTGATGGCCACGCAGTTGAGCGTGCCGCGCAGGCGGTTGAGCAGGATGGTGGCCAGAGCCTCGCCCTCCACGTCCTCGGCGATGACGAACAGCGGACGGCCGGAACGCATGACCTCTTCCAGCAGCGGAACCATGTCCTGGATGTTGCTGATCTTTTGGTCGGTGAGCAGGATGAACGGATCCTTCAGCACGGCTTCCATCTTCTCCATGTCCGTGGCCATGTAGGGAGAGATGTAACCGCGGTCGTACTGCATGCCTTCCACGATCTCGATGTCGAGGCCGAACGTCTGGCTTTCCTCGACGGAGATGGCGCCGTCCTTGCCCACGGCTTCCATGGCCTCGGCGATCTTCTCGCCGATCTCGGCGTCGCCGGCGGAAATGGTGCCGACGTTGGCGATCTGCTCCTTGGTGGACACTTCCTCGGCGTCGGCCTTGATGGCCTCCACCACCACGTCGGTGGCCTTCTGGATGCCGCGGCGGATGCCCAGGGCGTCGGCGCCGGCGGTCACGTTGCGCAGGCCTTCGGACACGATGACGTCGGCAAGCAGCGTGGCGGTGGTGGTGCCGTCGCCGGCCACGTCGTTGGTCTTCACGGCCACTTCGCGCACCAGCTGGGCGCCCATGTTCTCGACGGGATCCTCCAACTCGACTTCCTTGGCCACGGTCACGCCGTCGTTCGTGATGGTGGGCGCGCCGTACGACTTCTCGAGGGCCACGTAGCGACCCTTGGGCCCCAAGGTCACCTTGACGGCGTCGGCCAGTTTGTTGACGCCAGCGGCAAGTGCGCTACGGGCGTCGGCCTCGAACTTGATCTCTTTTGCCATGACTGACTATCCTTTCGATAAACGTATCGTTGGTTCCTCGTTGAATCCGCTCAGGAGGGCACGGGCACTTTGTGGGCGACAGATCGCCTTGCAGATCCCGAAACGTCGAACCAAGCGGCCTTCGCGCGACGCGTGCGCGACGCATCGGGTTCCTACGGGGCAAGATGCCGTCCAGAATGCGCCGTCAGGTTGAAGCTATTCGTACACGGCGTACAGGTCGTCGGCCCTAAGGATCAGCACGTCTTCGCCATCGACGGAGATTTCGGTTCCGCCGTATTTGCCATAGATGACCTTGTCGCCCACCTTCACGGGCACGGGGACCAGGTTGCCGTCCTTGTCGTGCTTGCCGTCGCCCACCGCCAGCACGGTGCCGCTTTGCGGCTTCTCCTTGGCATCATGCGCGAGATACAGGCCGGATGCGGTGGTCTCTTCCGCCTCATCTGCCTTGATGATGACACGGTCACCCAATGGTTTCAAATTCATGACGCTGCCTTCCTTTCGTCCGTCTCTTGTCCGAAACTGGTATTCGCACGTTCGACTATTTAACCACTCAAAACTGAGGAGTGCTAGCACTCATTGATTACGAGTGCTAAACAAGTTGTAATCATAGCATCGCCCTCAGCGATTGCAAGCGTTTTGCAGAAAACCTCAGTCAGACAGACTTAGATTTTACCGAATCGTCAAAATTCCGTCACATATGACGAAGGCACCTGCGAGACCGCAGGCCGAAGGGCCGACGGCCACGCCCTGCGGCCGTAGTTCTCTCAGGCTCGAAGGGCGCGAATCCATACGCGGGTCGAAGCACGGCCCTGCTGCGACGCCCCCGATGGCCGCCGGCCGTCAGAGCGCGGGACTGACCAAGCCGCCTTCGTAGGCGCACACCACCAGCTGGGCGCGGTCGTGAGCGTCCAGCTTTCCCATGATGCGTGCCAGATGGGTCTTCACCGTGGCCGGCGAGATGACGAGCTCGTCGGCGATCTGGTCGTTCGACAGCCCGCGCGCCACCAGCACCAGGATCTCCCGCTCGCGGTCGGTCAGCGTGGCCAGCGCCGCGGCTGCCGCTGCCGCCGACGAGCCGGAACGCGGCGTGCGTGGGCGCGTCGCCACGAACGTCTCCACCAGACGACGCATCACCGACGGCTGGATGAGCGCGTCGCCTGCGGCCACCACCCGGATGGCGGCCACTATGTCGTCGGGTTCGGCGTCCTTGAGCAGAAAGCCGCTCGCGCCTGCAGAGAGCGCGTCGTACACGTACTCGTCGATGTCGAACGTGGTCAGCACCAGCACCCGCACAGACGAGAGTCGCGGGTCGTTGCGGATGTCGCGCGTGGCCTCGATGCCGTTCTTCACGGGCATGCGCACGTCCATGAGCACCACGTCAGGCCGCAGAGCGCGTGCTGCCTCCACGGCTTCTTCCCCGTTGCGCGCCTCGCCGACCACGGCCAGCCCGTCGTAGGACGAGAGGATGAGCCTGAACCCGCTGCGCACCACGTCCTGGTCGTCGGCCACCAAGACGCGCAAGCAGTCCTCGCCCACGGCCTCGGCCGTGGGCGAACCATTGCCGATCGCTCTGCCCGTCACTGCGCCTCTCCCCTTTCCGGCACCGGCAGCACGGCCATCACGCGGAAACCGCCGCCGAACCGCGGCGCGGCTTCCAGCGTGCCTCCCAGCAGATGCGCCCGCTCCGTCATGCCCTCGATGCCGTGCCCGATTGGCGCGGCCCCCTCCTGCACGTTCGCCGCGCCGATGCCGTCGTCTTCCACCGTCAGCCGCACGCAGACTTCCTCGCCTGCGATCCTTATGGCCGCCGTGCGCGCCTGCGCATGGCGCACGATGTTCGTCGTCGCCTCGCGCGCGATGTCGTAGAGCGCCACGTCCACATACGTCGGGACGCGCAGCCGGTCGTAGCCCGCCTCGTCGATGCGTGCCTCCACGCCCGCCTCCTGCAGATAAGCCACCAAGTCTTCCAACCGGTCGGTGCCCTTCGTCGGCTCCGTTTCGGGCACGCCGTCCTTGGCGCGCAGCACGCCGACCATGCCGCGTATCTCCTCGAGAGCGTCCTTGGCGGTGGCCCGCGCCGTGGCTACGGCCTCCTTGGCGGCCTGCGGGTCGCGGTCGATCAGACGCTCGGCCGCAGCAGCCTGGATGCTTACGGCCGACAGGGAATGCGCCGTGATGTCGTGCACCTCGCGGGCGATGCGCACGCGCTCCTCTTCCACGCGCCGCGCCGCCACCTCTTCACGGGTGCGTTCCGCCTCGAGCGCGCGCTGCTCCATGGCGCGCACGTATTCGCGATGCGTGCGGAACGCGTAGCCGCCCAGTGCGCCTGCCGCCATGAGCGCAACGTTCTGGAACCGCGTGAGGAACGCCATGGTCGCCGACTGCGTCGGACCCACTGCCAGCAGCAGCCCGGCGAGCGCGACCAGGCCCGCCACCACCGTTTCGGTGCGCGAGCGCTCGCTTGCGATGGTGAACAGCGCGATAAGCGGCCCCACGATGGTGAGCGAGTAGCCGCGGAACGAACTTTGCAGCCCCAAAAACGTCACCAGCGTGAACAGGAAGACCGGCCAAGGGAAGCGGCGCCGCAGCACCAGGGGGAAGACGGTCAGCGCCAGCGCCACGAACGCGGCCGTCGTGGGGACGATGGCCTCGATGCCCAGAAGCCGCCGCAGCGTCTCGTCGGGCATGACCAGGCTGGAAGCCGCCAGCACCATCTGGATGCAGCCAAAGCCGTACGCCACGGCGGCGACGGCCACGTCGAACGCCCAGTCCTTCGGCCGCAGGGGCCGCTCGTCTATCAGAAAGTTCTCCATGGATCCATGGTACGCGACCGGCAAGGCAGGCGCCATACGCCGCCCGATGTATTCACGCACTCGCCGTACGTTGAACGCGCGGCGGAGGCCCTGCATGCCCGGCGCGCGGCGGAGGCCCTGCATGCGCCGCTCCCGCCTCGTGCGCGCACGTGCCTGTGCCCGCCGCACACCCAGCGCGCGGCGACGGTCAGGAGCAGGCTATCCAGGCGCGGTAGAGATCCTTGCGCGTGCCGGCGCAGTCGGCGCTCACCAGGAAATGCGCGACCAGGTACTGCGGGTCGCATCCCTGCGCCCGCGCCTCGTCGAACAACGGCGCAGAGCAGCAGGCCCAGTCGGCCTGGCTCGTGTCGCACGCCAATAGGCATTCCCTATAGCAGTCTGCCCGGTCCCGTTGCGCGTCCCATACGACGTCGCCCGCCACGCGTGAAGGGGCGGCCGACACGCTTGCCGCAGCGACGGCGACCGCAGCCGGGTCTCCTGCCGCCGCCACGCTGCCCTCACCCGCGCAGCCCGCCCTTCGCGCAGCGGAGCGGCCTTCGTCCCGCCGGCCCTTCTCCGGCCAGACGGCCATCGCCTCCACGGCCTTCCCTCCGGGTGCGATGTAGACGGCATAGCGGTCCACGTCGAAGATGAGCGAGAACCACTGCTCGTCGCTTTCCACGGCCAGAAGCTGCGAGAACGGCGGCTCGCCCGGCCGCATGCCGGCCTGCGCGAGCTCTTGCGCGCAGGCGCACAGCGCACGCTGCTCGTCGATCTTGGCCCGCGCAGCCTCGAGCTCGTGCAGCCGCGCGTCGATGCCGCGTTCGGTTTCCGCCAGCAGCGCGTCGAGCTCGCCGACCGTGCAGCGCTGATAGTCCGCCAGGTCCTTCACCGGCACGCCCATGCTGCGGAACAGCACGATCTCCGACGCGTCGACCAATGCCGAGAGCCCGTACTTGCGGTAACGGCTCGCCGGGTCGCGCTCGGCGCGGATGATGCCCTGGTCCTCCCAGTAGCGCAACGTGGACGGAGCGACGCCCAGCAGGCGTGCCGCATCGCGTATGTCGTAGCGTCTCTGCTCGTTCACAGGCCTGCCTTTCCCGTCGATCTTCCTCGCCGATCCCTTCCGCCGATGCGCCGCCCCCGTGCGTCACAACGCCGCGGGCACGATGCCTTCGCGAGCAGGCCTCGGGCGGCGCCTTGGATGTTTTATGGAACAATGCCGGCCGCCTCTTTACATTAAAGCAGCTTGAAGGTTGAGAATAGCACTTCGTCACGCAATCGACAACACTGTCGCCCCGGAACCCCGGGAGAGTTGTTCATACAAAAGAAAGAGGTGCCTCATGATCGGCCGCTCGATGGTCCCTACCTACCTGCGCTACATCGTGCCGTCGATGATCGCGTTCACGCTCACCAGCATCTACGGCATCGTCGACGGACTGTTCGTCGGCAACGTGGTGGGCGACGCCGGGCTGGCGGGCATCAACGTGTCGTTTCCGCTCGTGCAGTTCGTGTTCGCCGTGGGCACGGGTATCGGCATGGGCGGTGCCGTCATCTCCTCCATACGCGCCGGACGCGGCGACGAGGCGTCGTCGCGTCGCGCCGTGGGCAACACGTTGCTGATGCTCGTCGTGGCGTCGCTGCCGCTCATGGCCGTCCTGCTGATGTTTGGCGCGCCTCTGTCAGAGCTGCTCGGAGGACGCGGCGCCACCCTTGCGGAAGCCGTCAACTACATCACGGTCATCGCGTGGGGCACGCCCTTCCTGGTGTTGCAGGTGGGCTGCCTGCCGCTCATCCGCAACCGGGGGCACGTGAACTACGCCATGGGGGTCTCGGTGCTCTCCGGCCTGGTGAACGTCGCCTTGGACTGGCTGTTTGTGGTGGAGCTGCATGCCGGCACGGCCGGCGCGGCCGCGGCGACCGTGATTGCCCAGGCCCTCGCGTTCGCCCTGTGCGCGGCGTTCTTCCTGCGCAAAGGCGAGCGCATCGCCCTGCGCGACTTCAAGCCGCAGGCGCGCACCATCGGCCATGCGCTCAAGCTGGGCATGGCGCCCTTCGGCCTGACGCTGCTGCCGGAAGTGACCGTGGTGGCCGTGAACATGAACGCGGTCGTGCAGGGAGGCGAGGTGGCCGTGGCAGCCTACGCCGTGATCTCGTACACGGCCATGATCATCCAGATGCTCATCCAGGGCGTCGGCGATGGCAGCCAGCCGCTGGTCAGCCGCAGCTATGGCGCAGGTCGCTACGCGGAGGCGCGCGCCATCAGGACCACGAACTACGTCATCACCGTGACCATCGGCGTGCTGGGGCTGGCGGCCATGTACCTGCTGCGCGAGCAGGTGCCGGCGTGGTTCGGCGCATCGGCGGACACGACGCAGCTCATTGCGTTCGCACTGCCCGTCTTCTCGCTTTCGTACGTGTTCTACGGCTTCACGCACGCTTCCACGTCGTATTTCTATGCGACGGACAACGCCGTGGCCTCGAGCACCATCGTGTATGGCGAAGCGGCGCTCGTGACGATGGTGGTGACGGGGCTGGGCACGCTGTTCGGGCTGAACGGCATCTGGGCGTCGGTCTCGGTGGTGCAGGCCGTGCTCTCGATGCTGGCCTTCGGTTTCTTGCGGAAAAGCGACCATGCGCTCAGTCGTAGAACCTCGCCTGAGGAAACGGCGGCTCCAGCGCGCGCTTGAACGCGTAGGCGTCCGTGGTGGCGGCGATGCGGGCGACCAGGGCGGGGTCGGCATTCAGGACTGCACTCGCCTCGCTGACGGCGCGTCCCCGCTCCACCAGCTCGATCAGGATCCTGTCGAGCAGGGCGTAGTCCACTCCCAGGCTCTTCTCGTCTTCCTGGCCGGGCGCAAGCTCGGCGCTGGGAGGCTTCGTGAAGACGCGCTCGGGGATGGGCGGCACGCGCCCCGCATCCGCCGCCTGCGCGTTGCGGGCGCGGCCGACCGCGTACACGTCGGTCTTGTACAGGCCGCCCAGCGGGGCGAACGCTCCTGCCGTGTCGCCGTACAGCGTGGAATACCCCATGCACGCCTCGCTTTTGTTCCCCGTGTTCACCAGCATCCAGCCGTACGTGTTCGAAAGCGCCATGAGGCACACCATGCGGCACCGTGCCTGCGTGTTTTCGGCCGCAAGGCCCGAAAGCTCGCCGCCGCACGCAAAAGCGAGCACGTTTTCGAAGGCCTGGAACGGCTCGCAGATGGAGACCGTCTCGGCCACCACGCCCAGGTTCTGCGCCAGTTCCAGCGCGTCGTCGCAGGAATGGTCGCTGGAATACGGCCCGGGCAGCAGCACGCCATGCACATGGTCGGCCCCGAAAGCATCGACGCACATGACGGCCACGACGCTGGAGTCGATGCCCCCGGAAAGCCCCACGAGCGCCTCCGAGAAGCCCGCGCCTTCCGCGTATTCCTTCAGCGCCTCCACACAGAGGCGGTACCGGTCTTCCGTCTGCATACGCGCGCCCTTCCGACCAACTCTACTGAATGGCGCGGATGCGCTCGGCGAGCCATTCGGCCCAGGCTTCCACCCCGTCGCCCTTGGTGGCGGCGATGGGGAAGATGGGCGCGCGCGGGTTCAGCTGGTGCACGGCCTCTTCGAACGCGGCGCGGTCGAAGTCGAACACGGGCATCGTGTCCACCTTGTTGAGCACCACGGCCTCGGCGACCTGGAACACGCCGGGATACTTGAGGGGCTTGTCGTCGCCTTCCGGCACCGAGAGGATCATGACCTTCGCATTCTCGCCCAGATCGAAGTCGGTCGGGCACACCAGGTTGCCCACGTTCTCCACGATGATCAGATCCAGCCGCTCCAGGTCCAACACGTCCACAGCGCGCTTGACCATGGCGCTTTCCAAGTGACAGGCCCCGCCCGTGTTGATCTGCACGGCGGCGATCCCCTGGGCCTTGATCTTCTCGGCATCCACGTTGCTGGCGATGTCGCCTTCGATGACGGCAATGTTGAACTCGTCGCGCAGTGCGTCGATGGTGGCCAGGATGGTGGACGTCTTGCCCGATCCCGGGCTGGCCAGAAGGTCGAGCACGAACACGTGGTTTTCCGCGAACCGCGCGCGCAGTTCGGCCGCCAGCGCGTCGTTCTT
The DNA here is from genome assembly GCA_904420575.1 of uncultured Gordonibacter sp. Classification (GTDB taxonomy): domain Bacteria; phylum Actinomycetota; class Coriobacteriia; order Coriobacteriales; family Eggerthellaceae; genus CAJFUR01. The sequence continues at coordinate 1,311 of CAJFVW010000172.1, read as the reverse complement.
GTCCAACACGGGTTGCTTGATGTCTATCTGCATAAGGGCCTCCTATGCTTGCTTTTTGGCCAGTTTACTGCACCAGCCAGGCAAAAACAGCGAGAAGCGCCGAGACGTGCGGAAATGCTCCGCCGCGCGACGCCGGCACGTCCCGGACGCGCTCAGGCATCCGGGATGTCGACCTCGATCGAGTCGATCTGCAGTTCGCGACCGGCAATCAGCTCCGTGGCGAAGTTGCCGCACTCCGGACACAACATGTGGAAGCGGTCATGCTCGTACACGGCGTCGCATTCGAAGCAATGGCTCTTCGGCTTCACCATGGTGATGGAGAGTTCGGCTCCTTCGGTGAACGGGTCGTTTTCCGTCAGCGCCTCGAAGGCGAACACGAGCGCGTCCTCGATGGCCTCGGTCATCTCGCCCACCGACAGACTCACCTTGAGCAGCTTCGTCGCGCCTGCCTCGCGTGCCGATTCCTTCGCCGCATCCAGCACGCTCGTCATGATGCCCAGCTCGTGCACTTACGCGCCCCGTTCCTCGGCCTCTTCGCGTTCCAGCTCCTCGTTCTGCTTCTTGATGCGCTTGGCCAGCACGATGCGCGAGATGAGCAGGCTTCCCTCGTAGAGCGCCACCATGGCGGCGAACATGAGCAGCATGGTGACGGGCGAAGCGTCGGGCGTCACCATGGCCGAAATGACCATGAGCGCCACGTAGACGGTACGCCAGCTGCCGCGCAGCTTCTTGTAGGGCACCACGTCGAAGATGACCAGGTAGAACACGATGAGCGGCAGTTCGAACGCGAAGCCGAAGCCTATCTCGAACTTGACGATCATGTCGACGAACGTGCTCGCGCGCGCCTGGGCGATGGCGAACCCGGCCGACTGGTCCACAAGCCACTGGAACGCCGGATTGAGGATGATCAGGTAGCAGAACACCGTGCCGAAAATGAACAGGCCCACCGCAGCGGCAAACGTGGGGATGAACCACTTGCGCTCGCTGGGCTTCAGCGCCGGAAGGAAGAACGCGAGGATCTGCCACAGGATGACCGGCGCGCACGCCACGACGGACGCCCACAGGGACACCTTGAAGCGCACGCTGAAGCCTTCGAACGGGTCGAGCGTGGTCAGCAGGCCTTGGCCGTCCGTGTTCATTTGCAGGATGTCGGAGATGGGCCATATGAGAAACCGGACAAGCGTCTCCGACGCCAGGTAGAAGATGACGACGGCGACGGCCAAGCACGCGACGATGCGCACGAGGCGCATGCGCAGCTCGCCGAGATGGTCGAACAGGGGCATTCTTGCCGGACCGATAGGCATCGCTTAT
>CAJFVW010000171.1 GCA_904420575.1 uncultured Gordonibacter sp. | reverse complement strand
TCCTGCGGCCGCAGGACGTCCGCGCCGGCGCGCCACGCGGCTTGAGCCGCTCGGCCCAAGCCGCGAATCTTTCACAAACGTTAGCAAGCGAAAAGGCACGCGCAAGGTTTCCGCAAGGTGGCTTCGGTATGCTGGGCCCTGTCATTCCGAAGAGAAGGAGCCCTCGCATGAAGAAGTCCTGGCTGATCGCGGCACCCGTCCTGGCGCTTGGCGTGTTGGGCGTCTGCCTGGTCCTGCAAACGCCCAAGCTCACGAAAGCGCGCTAGCCTGCTCGTCGTCCGCCGCGTCCGCCGCGACGGCTGCGGCGGCAGGCCCCCCTGCGGACGCGGGGACGGCGCACACGGGCGCCGCTGCCGCAGTCGCCGGTGCGAGGGCGGCCTCGCTGAGCGCCGGGCCCTCTGAGGGCGCCGCGGGCGCGGCCTCTGCAGCCTCTGCGGTCACGGCCTCCCTCGGCAGCGCCAGGTTCGCCACCACGGCCACCAGGAACACCACGGCCACGCAGTTCTGGGCGAACACGCTCTGCACCAGTTCGGGGAAGTTGCCGAACAGGGCCGAAACCTGTGTGAAACCGATGCCCACGGCCAGCGACAGCGCCGCGATGGTGATGTTGCGCTGCGTGAAGCCGGCCCGCGCGATCATCTGGAAGCCGCTCACGATGATGTTGCCGAACATCATGATGGTGCAGCCGCCCAGCACCGCTTCGGGCAGCGACGAGAACACGGCGCTGATGACCGGCAGGAACGCCGCTAGCACCATGATGACGGCGCCGGTGGCGATGGCCTTGCGGTTCACCACCTTCGTCATGGCCACCAGGCCCACGTTCTGCGAGAACGACGTGATGGGCAGGCAGCCGAAGCAGGCCGAGAGCGTGCTCACGAAGCCGTCGCAGGCGATGGAGCCGGACAGCTCGCGCTCGCGGACGTCACGGTTCAGGCCCACCAGGGCGAGTGCGGAGGTGTCGCCGATGGTCTCGGTGGCCGACACCAGGAAGATCAGCGTCACCGACACGATGGCGCCCACGTTGAACTCGGGCGTGAACGGCATGAGCTGCGGCAGGGCGAACAGCTGCAGGTCCGCGAAGCCGCCGAAGTCCACCCTTCCCATAAGAACCGCCACCGCGTACCCTATGACCAGCCCGAACAGCACGGAAAGCTGCTTGGTCTTGCCTTTCGCCATCACCTGGAACACCAGGCACGCCACCAGCGAGACCGTCCCCAACAGCAGGTTCTCGAACGACGCGAAGTCCTCCGCCCCGCTGCCGCCGCCAAACGATTCCGCACCCACGCCCAGCAGCGAGAACCCTATGGACGTGACCACCACGGCCGCCACGATGGGCGATATGATGCGCCGCCAGTATTTCGCGAACAGGCCCAGCACGCCCTCGATGACGCCGCCCACCATGATGGCGCCGATGGCCGTGCTGTAGCCATAGGTAGCCACCACGCCGCACAGCACCGTGACGAACGTGAAGCTGATGCCCATGACGATGGGCAGCCCCGATCCGATGCGCCACAGGGGGAACAGCTGGATGAGCGTGCCGATGCCAGCGATGAGCATGGCGCTTTGGATGAGCGTACCCGTCTGCTCGGCACCCAACCCCGCCACGCCCGCCACGATGACGATGGGCGCCAGGTTCGCCACGAACATGGCCAGAATGTGCTGGACGCCGTAGGGCACGGCGCGCACCAGCGGCACGTCGCCGTCCAGCTTGAACAGTTCTTCGTGCGCGAATGCTTTCATGCAGAGCGTCCTTCCCCCTCTTCGGTGCGGATCATCGCGGAAAACAGGGCCGCTTTCGGCGTGCGGCGTCGCCGGAAAACAGGGCCGCCCCGCTTCTACCTGCGAAACGGGGCGGCCCTTCGAACGGGCGGTTATCGGAACACGATCTCGCCCGTAGCCGGGTCCATGGCGTCCACGATGGCGAGCGACTCCAGCCGGTAGCCACGGGCGCGCAGCTCGGCGCCGCCGGGCTGGAACCCTTTTTCCACCGCGATGCCGATGCCCTCCACGGTGGCTCCGGCCTCGTCCACCAGCTCGATGAGGCCATTCAGGGCGCAGCCGTTCGCCAGGAAGTCGTCGATGACGAGCACGTGGTCGTCGGGCCCCAGGAACTTCTTCGACACGATGACGTCGTAGACGCGCCCGTGCGTGAACGATTGGATGCGCGTCGTGTACATGTCGCCGTCCAGGTTGATGGACTGGGCCTTCTTGGCGAACACCACGGGCACGCCGAAATGGCGCGCCACCACGCACGCGATGCCGATGCCCGACGCCTCGATGGTGAGGATCTTCGTGATGGGAGCGTCGGCGAACAGCCGCTTGAACTCCACGCCCATGGCCTCGAACAGGTCGATGTCCAGCTGATGGTTCAGGAAGCTGTCCACCTTGAGGACCCCTTCCGACTTCACCACCCCGTCGCGCCTGATGCGCTCCTCCAAAAGCTCCACGTGCCGCCTCCGTCGCGTTGCCGCCGCCGTCTCTCTCGTCGCGCCCCCGGCGCGAAAAACTTCTGGGCAGCAGTGTAGCCGAGACGCGCCGCGATGAACAGAGCAAACAGATGAGCAGGTTGAACGAGTCTATCTGAAACTCTCAATTGAACCGGCCAGATTGCGTTGGGACCCATAGCGGTTGCACAACCCCGAAAGCGCCGCCACGGAGGCGCCTTCGGTCCGGCAGAGAGCGGGCTGCGGCCACAAAACCGACGATTCCTGCTTTGAAGCTTGGATGAGGAGCCACATGTATGGCCTCGATTCGCTTTGGCCCGCGCATTTCCGCAGGTCGTTGAAGCGGCTATGCCATGCGCGCCCGGCCTCGGCCCACCGGACAGCAGTCTCGATGCAGGAATCGGCCAATTTGTGACATAAGACAGGGCCGTGCAGGAAAGAAGCGCCGCGCCCGGGGAGGGGGCGCGGCACAAGGAGGGGCGGACAGAAGCCCGCACCGGGGAGGGGGCGCGGCGTGGGTGGCGGGCAGAAGCCCGCACCGGGGCAGTGCACTCTCCGCACAGCACAAGACCCCGACGCACCGGGTCCCGACGCGCCCGGTGCGCGACGTGCGCGGGAGGTTACTCGCCCTTGGTGGCAGCGGCCTGCGCGCCGGCGATGCGGCCGATGACGGAGTAGCCGCTCATAACGCACCAGTAGTCGCCGTTCATGATGCCGCCCGCGCAGCCCGGCACGGCGAACAGGCCGGCGATGGGGCGGTCGTCGGTGCCGATGACCTGGGCTTCCGTGTTTATCTTCAGGCCGCCGAACGTGGCCATGATGCCGCCGACCACGGGAATGGCATAGAACGGGGGCGTGACCAGCGGCGTGGCAGGCACCGTACCCAGATGCGGCACGTCCAGCTTGTCGGCCGTGCCGGCCGCGGCGGCCTCGTTGTACGCGTTCACGGTGGCCACCATGTTGTTGGCGTTGAAGCTCACGCCGTCGGCGGTTTCGGCCACGATCTTGGCACCCAACTCTTCCAGCGAGTCGGCCTGCACCACGGTCATGCCCTTTTCGATCATGTGGTCGATGCGGTCGCCACCGATGACGGCGGCGTTGCAGAACGGGGTCTGGCGGATGATGTCGCGCACGCCTTCGTCCAGGATCAGGTAGGCGCGGGCCATGTACTGCTGCATGACCTCCTGGTTCACCAGCGACGACCCCAGCCCCTCGTTCACGAAGCGCTCGCCCTGCACGTTCACGTACACGCCCATGCCCTGGATGGAATGCTCGGTGGTGCCGTAGTACAGGATGTGCACGTCGTCCACGTTCTCCACGGCCTCGTAGCCTTCGGGCGTGTCGACGCCGTTCAGATACGTCATCGGCCAGGGCTGCGGATGCCCGTAGAACGAGCCGAAGCTGCGGGACAGCTGCGCGCCCACTTCCACGCCCATCTTGATGCCCGAACCGTCCAGGTAGGGAACGCACTGCGCCTGGCTCAGGTCGGCATGGCGACCGAGGTACTTCGTGCACATCTCCTTGTCGCACTGCCAGCCGCCCGTCGCCAGGATGACCGACTTCGCCTCGATGTCGAAGACGCCCTCGGCGTCCTCCGCGCGCAGGCCCACGGCCTTGCCGGTCTCGTCCGTCAAGACCTTCACGGCGCGGGTGGCCGTGAGCGTGGTGCCGCCCTTGTCGGCGAACACCTGGCCGAATTGCTGCAGGTATTCGTCGGTGAAGCTCTTGGAGCCCTGTTCGGCATCACGCTTGCCACCCATCCACACGTACGGGCTGCCTGGAGCCAGCTCTTCGGTGGTCAGGCCCAAGCCGTCGATCCATTCCAGGTATCCCGGCCAGTTGTCGACCACCAGCTGGCCCAGCGTCGGGTCGGACATGGGCGCCTTCTGCAGCACCTCGGGCCAGTCGGTGCCGAAGCGCGGGCCGAACGCACCTGCGGCAAAGCGGCTGGTGCCGCCCACCTTGTTGGACGCCTCGACCAGAATGACGTTCGCGCCGGCCTCGGCCGCGCTCACGGCGGCAGCCAGGCCGCCGATGCCCGCACCGGCCACCACGACGTCGCACGTGTGCTTGACCTCGAAAGCCCCCGCTGGCTTCTGCTCCGCCGTCGAGCATCCCGCCAAGGCGCCCGCGCCCGCCAAGGCGCCCGCGCCGACCGCCATCAAACCGGCGCCCTTGAGAAAGTCCCTTCGCGATTGTTCCATGATGTCCCCTTCCTATCTTCCTGCGGAACGCCGCCTCGAACGCCCTCCGCGCCCGATGGGAACGACGTCCCGTCTAGGTTGCCGTCATCGTGCGCTAGTGGCACGTGTTGCATTCGTACACGCCGGCATGGTGGCACGACACGCAGGTCTCCGCCGCCGTAGAGCCGGCACTGTGCATGGCGTGGCAGTCGGCGCACACGATGTCCGCGTGGCCTTCCGTCAGGCCCATGACCTCGTGCGGGTTGACCATCGTCCCGTTCGAGTCGGTCAGCTCCGTCACGCCGGCTGTGAGCGCCACGTGCTCTTCCGGGCTTTCGTCGTGGCAGCCGGCAGCCTGGCAGGTGGCCGGCGTCACGTCGCTCTTCTTCAGCTTCTTGGGCTTGGTGGAGTCTGCCGTGGCGCCCTCGTGCACGCCAGACAGCGTCGCCTCGTCCACATGGCAGGTCGTGCACGTGGCCTGCGCCTGCTGCACGTGCGTGCAGGCCGAAAGCGCCTCGTCCTCCATGGACGCCTGCTGGTCGGCATGGCACATGCCGCAGTCCACGTCCATCGACCAGGTGGACTCGATGGCAGGCGCGTCGCTTCCGCCGCTGGGCGCATCCCCGCCGCTGGGCGCGTCACCCGCGGCCTTCGGCGCGCAGCCTGCCAAGGCGAAGCACACTGTCGCCACGGCCGCCACGGCGACGATCCACCGCTTGGCCGAGCCGATGCCGCGTTCGGCGCGCGCGCCCGGCAGGCAGCCGTCCGGCCGTTCGCCGGTGCATGCTCCCGTGCCGTCTTCGGCCCACTTGCCCAAGCCGCTGGCAGACGTCGGTTCCGTCTTTTCTTTGCTCGATTGCATCGATCCCTTCCCTCCCTTCCTTCCTGATGGTACGTATCCCGTTCACTGTGTGCGGGTGCCGATCGGAGGCGGCTGCAGGCTTCCCGGCCCGCAGCGGGCGCCGTCCGGCCCCGCATGGCTTCGCAACCATACGCCGAAGACGCAGGCTTGCCATCGAGGGAAAGTTATGAAATGATCAAAAAGGGATTTTTCTGCATGCTATCAGGGATTTTGCAGAACATAAGCCCCGTTCACGAGGGAATCTCACCAGTTTCTCGTGAGGGATGAGGGAAGGGAAAACGCATGGATTCTCGGGTCAACGCGGGCAAAAAACGTGCGGATCGGGCGGAGGGAAAGGGTCCTGGAGCCACCCAGCGCGGCGAAGAAGGCGCGACAAGCGGTGTGAATATGCCGGAAACGGTGGAAGAGCAAAGAAAAAAGCAGTCCGTCGGCGCGGTTTTCGCTCGCGAATGGGGCCGCGCGAACGCCTTGCTCATGGTGGGGTTCGCGCTGTGCCAGTGCTGGATCACGCTCTGCTTCTTCGCGCCCCAGCTGTTCCCGGACAACCAGTCGACCAACGTGTACGAACTGTCGCTTCTGGTCACGGCCGTGGCGCTGGTTCCCGGCGTGGCGGCGTCGCGGCGCATGGAGGCTCTCGTACCCAGGCGTCGGTTCCTGTACCTGCTGGCCGCCTGTGCGAGCGTCGGCACGTTCGTCATACCGTTCTCGGCCACCCAGGGCGCGGTGTCCATCGTCCTTCTGTGCGTGGCCGCGCTTTTGACGGGCTTCGCTTCGGGCTGGCTGTTCATCGCATGGTATCGTGCGTTTTGCCTGGCGAACGACTACGTGGGCTTCGTGCTGAGCGTGGCGGTGCAAAGCGTCATCCTGTACGTGCTCACCAGCATCGCCATGCCTCCCGACTTCAGCCCGTGGATCATGGTGGCCATCGCCTGCCTCATGCCGTTCGCCTCGGTGTACTTGCTGAATGCGCAGGCATTAAAGACCCCCCCCCTGGAACATGCCTTCCCCCGCGCGAAGCCGCAGCGCCAAGCGCTCGTCCGCCTGTGCTTCAGCATGTTCGCCATCAGCCTGGTGGACGAATTCATGCGCAACAACTACCTGGGCGGCACCGACCTGGTGTATTACTCGGGCGCCGTCAACCTGATCGTGCTCGTGCTGAAAGTGGTGTTCTCGGTGCTCATCGTGGTGGCGCTTTCCGAGCACAGCCGCCACATCCCGCTCATCTACAAGGCATCGTTCCTTCTGACCATGACGGCCGTCTTGTTCATGCCGTACATGAACAACGACCTGGGATACGGCATCACGAACTTCGGGGCGTTCTTCTTCAAGATCATGGTGATGCTCATCGCGTTCAACTATTGCCTGAGGTTTCGCATTTCGCCCGTGCTCGTGTTCGCGCTGACGCGCATCGTGTGGTCGCTCGACCTGTTCCTGGGCTTTTCTGGGTTCCACGCCTATCAGGCGATGGCGCCCGCGTTCCCTGATCTGCTGGGCATCCTTTCGGTGCTGATGGGCATCGGCATCGTGGCCACGTACCTGTTCGTGTTCGCCGCCATAGACGGCGCGCCCATCTTCATGCACGAGCAGAAGGCCGAAGGCTCCGACCAGTCCGGCTTCGAGGCGAAGTGCACGCGCCTGGCCCGCGTGGGGAAGCTGTCGCGCCGCGAGACCGACGTGCTCAAGCTGATCGCGCGCGGGCGGTCCACCCCGCGCATCCAGGACGAACTGCACCTGTCCAGCAACACCGTGAACACGCACACGAGCCACATCTACCAGAAGCTGGGCGTCCATTCCCGCCAGGAACTGCTCGACCTGGTGGAGCAGACGGCACCCGAGGAAGACTGAGCGCGGGCGAACGCACTGGGCAGGTTGGCGCAGCGCGCAGGCTGGCATGCCGAGCAGGTTGGCGCAGCGTGCAGGTTGACGACTGCTCACCGGTTGGCGTAGCAAGCCAGCGAGGCGCGCCCTGGTGCCCGGAATCGCCCCGCCGCGCGGCCGAGCGTGCTTCGCACGCGAGGGAAAGCGCACAAGGGGCAAGGCCGGACGCCAGGGGGTGCCGCAGCGCCGG
>CAJFVW010000170.1 GCA_904420575.1 uncultured Gordonibacter sp. | reverse complement strand
CGGTTCGTCGGAGATACAGGAGCAACCATGCAGGACTACCGCGTCGAGACGTTCTTGGCCGTGTGCCGCACGCTGAACTACACGCGGGCCGCCGAAGAACTCAACATCACGCAACCGGCCGTGTCGCAGCACATCGCCTTTTTGGAGAAGGAGTACGGGGCAAAGCTGTTCTCCTATGCCAACCGCAAGCTGAGTCTCACGCCGGCAGGCGAGCTGGTGCGGCGCACGCTGGCCGCCATGGCGCACGACGACCAGCTCCTGCGTGAAAGCGTGGCCGCGTGCGAACGCACGTCGGCGCTTTCGCTGTCCATCGGCATGACGCTGACGGCAGGCGAGTACGTGGTGGCGGCCCCGCTGGCCACGTACCTGCGCGCACATCCCGAAATGCAGGTACGCCTTCGCTCCCGCGGCACCGAAGAGCTGCTGGGCGCCCTGGACGAAGGCGTCATAGACTGCGCGTTCGTGGAAGGGTTCTTCGACAAGAGCGTCTATGCGTGGGACACGTTCAGCACCGAACGGCTGGTGGCCATATGCGCGCCAGGTCACGCACTCGCCGGGCGCACGTGCGCGTTCGAGGACCTGCTGTCCGAGCATGTGCTGGTGCGCGAAGAGGGGTCGGGCACGCGCGCGGTGCTGGAGCACGCCCTGGCGGCGAGGAACCTCGCGTTGGCAAGCTTCGCCCGCACGACCGAAGTGGGCAGCATCAACGTCATCAAGTCGCTGGTGGCGGGAGGGTTCGGCCTGTCGTTCATGTTCGCGGCCGCTGTCAGCGACGACGTGGCGCGTGGCCGCTTGTCGCTGATCGAGATCGCCGGCCCGCCTATCTGTCACGACATCACCTTCATCCGCCTGAAGGGCAGCACGTTCGAAGGCGATTTCCAGCGTCTGTTCGACGAGCTGAAGGAATGCTGACCTCCCTTTGCGCAGCAGGCGCCCGTGGGCAAGAAGCGCATGCAGGTGCGCCTTCTCCTCTTGCGCAGCGGTTTGTTCGCCCGCCATGCGGATGCGCTCGGGTTCCCTCTTGACTTCGAGTGCGCTCCAGGTTCTATGATGGGAAACGTCAGAGACGAGAGGAGTCCCATGAAACCCGAACTGGAAGCAACCCCGAAGCTGGGCTTCGGCTGCATGCGCCTTCCCTTGCTGGACCCAGCCGACCAGCAGAGCATCGACCTGGAACAATTCAAGCAGATGGTGGACGTGTTCATGGAAGGCGGCGGCACGTATTTCGACACGGCTTTCGTCTACCATGAGGGCGCGTCCGAGCGTGCGCTCAAGGAAGCGCTGGTGAAACGCTATCCGCGCGATGCATACACGGTGGCCACCAAGTGCCTGGCCTGGGCCATCGACAGCAAGGAAGAGGCGCAGAGCAACCTTGCAACGTCCTTGAAACGCATGGGGCTCGACTACGTGGACTTCTACCTGCTGCACAACGTGGGCGGCGTGCGCACGGCCAAGTTCGACGAGTACGGCATGTGGGACTTCGTGAAGCAGAAGAAGGAAGAAGGGCTCGTCAGGCACTGGGGCTTTTCCCTGCACGACGGTCCGGAGGCGCTCGATGCGCTGCTCGACGCCCATCCCGACGCCGACTTCGTGCAGCTGCAGGCGAACTATCTGGATTGGGACGACCCGGTCATCCAGGCGCGCCGCTGCATGGAGGTGGCGCAGCGCCATGGCGTGCCAGTGGTCATCATGGAGCCGGCACGCGGCGGCCGCTTGGCGGAGTTGCCCGAACGTGTGGCCGCGCCGCTCAAAGCCGCCGCTCCCAACGCGAGCCTGGCGTCATGGGCGTACCGCTTCTGCTTCAACCTGCCCAACGTGGTCACCGTGCTGTCGGGCATGTCCACCCTCGACCAGGCGCGCGAGAACGTCGCCACCTTCCAGACGAACAGGCCGTTTGCAGAAGACGAGCAACACGCGCTCGACGAGGCCGTCGACGTGCTGCGCTCCCTGGCGTCCGTTCCGTGCACGAACTGCCGCTACTGCGTGAAGGACTGCCCACAGGGCGTGTCCATCCCCGAGATCATGGGCCTGCTGAACCTGGAGCTCATGACCGAGAACAACGAGTTCGTGAAGGGCCTGTACCAGTGGCAGGCGCCGGGACGTGCCTCGACGTGCATCGGCTGCGGAGCCTGCGAGGCCATGTGCCCTCAAAGCATCGACATCATCCATCAACTCGAAGTGGCGAAAGAGCACTTCGAAGACTGACCGAAAAAGGATGGGCGGCACCTCGCCGTGGCATCGCCCATCCTAGTCTTCCATATACGCCTGCAGCAGCGCGATCAGCTCCTGCCTGCTATGGACGGCCGTCTTCCCGTAGATGTTGCGCAAGTGCGTGCGCAAGGTGCTGTCGGTGATGGCCAGCCGGTCGCCGATGACCGCGTTGTTCTTTCCCTGCAGCACCAGCACGGTGATCTCTTCCTCGCGTTTGGACAGGCCGTATTCGCGCGCCGCCAACTCCACGCACGCGGCATACGCGCTTTCCTTGTCGGCAGGATCCTTCGGCGCCATCTTCTTGCGGTCGAAGAAGCGCCGCACGTCGCTTTCGCTCATGATCAGGGTCGACGTGACCACCGCCACCACCACGACGAGCGATGCCATGACGGGCAGCGGCACGGAGAAGCCGGGCAGCACGTAGGTGTACGCCAGGTCTTCCACGTAGGCACAGCCCGTGAGGGCCAGCTGCCCCACCGAGAAGATGCAGGCGGCCGGCATACGGGAGCGCGAGGCGATGTTGCACCACAGCGTCCATGCGAAGATGCGGAAGAAACACCAGCCGAGCCCGATGGCAAACGCCTCGTACTGCTGCTTGCCGCTTTCCAGCACCAGCACCAGCACGACGGTGATGACGATGATGGGAGTGAGCAGCCTGAACAAGAGCGTGAAATCGCGTTCCTTGCGTCCCGCTCGCGCTCCGACGGCGAAGGCCACCGAAAGGGCCAGGCCCGCCACCAGAGGGATCAGCTCTGCCGCAGCGTTGGCCTTCGTTTCGGACAGCGTGTTCGTCAGCGAGATAAGGGCGCCGAAGATGCCAATGCCCACGAACAGGCGCACGGGAAGATCGAACGTGGGGGTCGTCTTCGACGCGTTGGAGACGACGCGGTCGCCGTGGAGCACCAGCAGCGCGCCGCCCGAAAGCAGCGGCAGCACGGCATGCACGATGAGCGCGGGCAGCGGCATGAGCCCTGCCACGAGAAGGCACAGCGCGAACATGGTCGCATAGGCCACGGAGATGCACAGAAGCGCGTTTCGGAAGCGCACCCGTCCGAGCGCTTCTCCCCATAGGGCGATATAGCCCGCCTTGACGGCTCCTATCACGGTGCCGACGAACACGCCGGCGGGCGCATTGCCCACCCAGCCGCAGGCATACGTGAGGGCCGTGCCCGCACACATGAGCGTGCCGATCCCCACGATGAGCGGCTTGTGAGCCACCAGGCCGCCTTTGCGGTACGCCCCGTACGCGAACAACGCCAACAGCGCCAGGAAAAGCGCGTTCTGGGCGACAAGGCCTTGACGCAGGACCATGTCGATGCCTTCGTGGGGCTGGGGGAACAGCGTGGGCGAAATGCCGACCGACTGCCATCCCAGATACGCTCCCAGGCCCAACGACAAAAGGGCGAAGGAAGACCGCGAGAGCGGGAGCGACTCCTTCGATTCGGTATTGGTTTCCATGATCTCCGATTCTTCGCTGTCCGACACGAAACACCAGGGTCTTCCCGGCTGACGTGCGCCGACAAAGCGGCAAAACGGAGTATACCAAACGGGTACCACATGACTACCCCAGCATCTTCAAGAATACCCCGGCGCTGCCGATACGCTTATGACGGGGTTTCCGTATAATGCGGCTCCGCTGGCGCTTGCAGCTCAAGCGTCATCCAGCGCGAGAGATTGACACCTAGCTGTCTGAAAGGAACGAGCATGAAGAAGCAACTTGCTGCGGCCGCCTGCTGCCTGGCCGTGTCGGTGAGCCCTCTGTTGGCCGGGTGCAGCCCGAACAACGAAACCCAGCAGCCGGAAGCCCCCCAAAGCGCCGACGCGAACGCGAATTCCGGCGCCGACGCCTCCAAGGGAGCGAAGCCGGAAACCAACTACAAGGACGGCACGTATACCGGCGAAGGCCGGGGCATGGGCGGCGCCATCACCGTCACGCTCACCGTCTCCGACGGCAAGGTGACCGTGGACGAGATCACCGAGACCGGCGAGACGGCCGGCATCGGCGGCAAGGAAGCCATCGCGGACGGCACGTTCAAGGCGCAGATCGAAGAGGCCCAGTCGGCCGACATCGACGGCGTGACCGGTGCCACCATGACCACCGGCGGCGTCATCACCGCCGTGGAAGAGGCGTTGGCGCAGGCCAAGTAGAATCGCCCGGCCCCGCCCGCATGCGTCGGGCAGAGCGGGGTGCGCACTTGCGCAAGGCGGGCGTGGCCCTTCGGGCGGGATGGGCGCCCGCCCCGCACATTCGCGCCCCCGCCCCCGCCCTGCGCGCCTGCCCCCAGACCCGCCCCCGCCCTCGCCCGCCCGCGCCTTCGCCCTCGCGTGTTCGTCCCGCACTCCCGTGTTCCGCACTCGCGCATCCGCCCCTGCGCGCCGCGCTCCGCTCTTGTGTGCCCGTTACAAAAAACCCGTTGTCGAGCAGATACTTTACCTGCTCTTTTTCTTTTCGTTATGCGGATTTTGCCCATCTTTGGGCGCTTCTTTACGTCCGGTTGAATTCGTTTTGACGTCGCGTTTCTACGATGTGCTCATGCGTCGCACAAAGATGCGGCGACCGTGCGCGGGTCTTGCGCGCGGCCGGGCCTCGCGAAGACGCATCACGGCGCGGCGCGCCTTTGAGGTGCGCTGGCGCGGTCGGTCGGGAAAAGCGAAAGGAATGGGCAATGACAGAGGGATTCTTGAGCAGACGGCAGTTCGTGATGGGCAGCGCCGCCTTGGGCGTGGCGGGCGTGCTGGGCGTTATGTCGGGGTGCACGGCCAGCGGTTCGGGCACGGCGGCTTCTGCAGGCGGCGCGCAGGCTGCGTCCGGCGGCGAGGGCGATGCTCTCACGATGGTGTGGCTTCCGGACAACTCGTCTGCCGACCTCACCGCATCCCGCGAGGCCGTAGGCGCGGCCATCACGGCGGCATGCGGGCGCAAGGCGGAGCTTCTGACCACCACCGACTACAACGTGGCCATAGAGGCCATCGCGTCGGGGCAGGCCCAGATGGCGCTTCTAGGCGCCGAAGGCTACGTGCAGGCGAACAAGAAGAACCCTGCCGTGCAGGCCGCGTTCACCAACAGCGACGAGGACGGCAAGTTGGACGGCGCGTGCTACTACAGCCGTATCTGCGTGCGGGCCGAAGATGCCGACCAGTACAAGAGCGGCGGCGGGTATTCCCTCGACAACGTGAAGGGCAAGTCGTTCTCGTTCGTTTCCGCCACGTCCACGTCGGGTTTCAAGGTTCCGTCCAGCGCCGTTGTGGAGCACTTCGGTCTTGAAAGCTCCGACGAGCTTCTGGAGGCGGGCGGCTTTTTTTCCGAGGTGCTTTTCGGCAACTCCCATCAGGGCTCGGCGGTGAACCTGCTTTCGGGGGACGCCGATGCCGCCGCTTTCGACGACGTGGACGTTGACATGTACCTTGACCTGGTATCGGGGGAGGCCAACACCGTGGGGGCGGTGTACAAGGCGAAAGACGACGCCGACGCCCCGTTCGATGCGGTGCGCGGCAAGGAGTTCGTCATCGTCGCCATCACGCCGGTGCTGAACGCGCCCATCTGCTTCAACGAGGACGCCATTTCGGAAGAGGACCGCACGTCCATCGTGGAGTACTTCTGCTCCGATGCAGTGGCCAACGACTCTTCGATCTTCGTCGATCCGGAAGACGAGAACGCCAAGGGCATATTCGAGAAAAGCTCGGCGGAAACGCGCTTCGTGGAAGTGGACGACGCATGGTACGATCCCATCCGCGAGCTGGGCGGCGTGGCATGATGTCCGCCACGCGAGAAGAGGCCGAGTGCGCCGCGCCCGCCGCACCTGCGGCATGCGGGATGCCCGTCGTACCCGCCGCGCCTGCGAGCTGCGAATCGCCTGCTGTGCCCGAAGTGCCTGGATCTGGCGTTTCGTCAGCGGCATGCGGGACGCCCGCTGAGTCCGCAACCTGCGTCGCGTCTGCGACCTGCGGGGACGACGCGCTGTTGCAGCTGCGCGGCGTGACGAAAAGCTACGACGGATGGTCGAAGGCGCTCGATTCCGTGTCGCTGTCGGTGCGTCGCGGGGAATTCGTCAGCGTCATCGGACCTTCGGGCGCGGGCAAGTCCACTCTTTTGCGCTGCGTCAACCGGCTGATCGAGCCGACGCAGGGCAGCGTGCGTTTCGGCGGGAGGGAAATGCGCGGGCTGCGCGGTCGCGACCTGCGTGCATGCCGCCGGCGCATCAGCATGGTGTTCCAGCACTACAACCTGGTGTACCGCGCCACGTCGATAGAGAACGTGCTGCAGGGGAGGTTGGGCTACAAGTCCACCATCGCCGGGACGTTGGGCTTGTTCACGGAAGACGAGAAGCGCCGCGCGTTCGAGGCGCTCGACCAGGTGGGGCTTTCCGATTTCGCCTACACGCGCGTCGATCGCCTTTCCGGCGGGCAGAAGCAGCGTGTCGGCATCGCGCGTGCTTTGGTGCAGGATCCCCTGCTGCTGCTGGCCGACGAGCCGGTGGCCAGCCTAGATCCCAAGTCCGCGCGCACGGTCATGGAGCATTTGCGCTGGGCGGCCGACGAATTGAGCGTGGCGTGTCTGGTGAACCTGCATCAGGTGGACTTTGCCCTGGAGTTTTCCGACCGCGTCGTCGGACTGAAGGCGGGGCGAATGGTGTACGACGGCACGCCGGATGGCCTTGACCAGGAGACGATTGCCCGTCTGTACGCCGCCGACGCACCCGAGCACGACGAGGCTGCGGCATGAGCGGCGCGGCCGAAACCCGGCGTGTCCGGCGCCTTCCCGATCCTTCTTCTGTCGCTGTCGCGGGCCGATGCGCGGCGCGGCGCGTCTCTGGCTCCGCAGTGGACGCATGGTTTTTCCGTAAGCGCACGCTGTCGCTGGTGCTGGCTGCCGCGGTGGTCGTCCTTTTGGGCGCGCTTTCCGGCACCTACGTCGGCTTCGATGCCGGCGCGGCGCTCCTTCAGATTCCGGGCGGGCTTGCTTGGATGGCGGCCGAGTTCGTTCCCTCCCTTTCTTCCTTCGAGAAGCTGGGCACCATCCTGCCCGCCCTGGGATCGACCATTCTTGTGGCGGTGGCCGCTAGCTGCATGGCGGCAGCGCTGGCCTACGTGTGCGCGGTTCTGGGGTCGCGCACGGTGGGCGTGGGCGGCCCGGTTCCGCTTCTGGTGCGCGGCGTGGCGTCGATTTTCCGCAACATTCCGGTGGTGGCCTGGGCGTTCATTCTGCTTTTCTCGTTCAAGCAGAGCATGCTCACCGGCTTCCTGGCGCTTTTCCTGACGAGTTTCGGATATCTGACCCGGTGCTTTCTGGAAAGCATCGACGAGTTGAGCGCGGGGCCGGTGGAGGCGTTGCGTGCGGCGGGCGCCACATACGGGCAAATCGTGGCGCAGGCGGTGGTGCCGTTGAGCATCACGTCGGTGGTCAGCTGGGTTCTCTACATGACGGAGACGAACATTCGCGACGCGACGCTTGTCGGCATCCTGACGGGCACGGGCATCGGCTTTGTGTTCGACGTGTACTACAAGAGCTTTCGCTACGACATTGCGGGCCTGGTCGTTCTGGCCATCGTCGTGACATGCGTGGCGTGCGAGGCGGCGTCGAACTACGTGAGGAGAAAGATCATATGACGAGGAAGGCAGAGGCGGGGGCGGCGCACGTGGTCTCCGGCGCGGGCAGCGTTTCTGGTGCGTGCGCGACGCTTGGCGCAGGTGGCGCGCGGGACGTGCGTGCGGCGCCCAGCGCACGCACGGCCTCCGGCACGGGCGTCGCATCCGGTGCGCGCATGACGCCTTCCGGCAAGCTGCGCGTGCATGTGGCAAACGCGTCGAACGTCGCCCTGTGGCTGGTGATCGGCGTGCTTGCAGTGTTGACCGTGGGCACCATGGCGACCATGGACTACGGGAAGGTGGCGTTTTTCGACGCTTTGGCAGAGGCGTGCGCGGACTTCGCCGACATGATGCTGACCCCCGGGCTGAGCGGGCACTTCACGCTGGTTGACGTGGTCGTGGGCTTGTTCGTGTCCCTGGCGCTGGCATTGCTGACCACCTTCATCGGCGCGGCGATCGCGTTCGTTTTGGGGCTGCTTGCTGCAAGCAACCTGTCCAGTCGGGCGGCCTCCAACGTGATCAAGGCGTTCATGTCGGTGGCGCGGGCGGTTCCCACCATCTTGTGGGTGATGGTGTTCGCGGTGGCCATCGGGCTGGGAGCCGAAGCGGCGGTGGCCGGGCTGCTTTTCCACAGCGTTGCCTATCTGGTGAAGGCGTATTCGGAAAGCTTCGAGGAAGTGGACGCGGGGGTGGTCGAGGCGCTGCGGGCGACGGGTGCCACGTGGTGGCAGGTGGTTGCGCGCGGCGTGGTGCCCGAAAAGGTCAACGAGATGCTTTCGTGGACGTTCATACGCTTCGAGATCAACTTCGTGAACGCCGTGGCGGTGGGCGCGGTGGCCGGCGCCGGCGGTATCGGCTACCAGCTGTTCCTGGCAGGAAGCTTCTACTACGACATCCACGAAGTGGGACTGATCGTGTATTTGTGCCTGGCGGTGGCGGTGGTGCTGGAAGTGGTGGCGACGCGCCTGCGCAAGCGCTACGTGGTACAGCGGTAGGGTCTTTGCAGGATCAGACGGCGCGCCTTCGGCCCGATCGGGCGCCGGCGGCGCGAGGCATGCAGCCGGACGCTGCGCGAGCCGACTCGCGACCTGCGACGCACGGCGCGCGGCACGAGCGCACGACATGAGGCACGAGCATCGTGCGAAGGAGCACGGCGGATTCCGGAAAGGAAGGGACGAATGACGTTGAGACGGTACGAGCGGACGCGGGCTTTGGTAGAAGGCGATCCTGCGCTCGCACGCGCCATCGTGCACGAGGTGGAAGGCCGGCGCGACGAAGGCGCGCGGGAGGTCACGGTCGTGGACGAGCCGCGCGAGGAGCTGGTGATGGTGCAGGTGCGCGAAACGGCGCAGGGCACGCTGTTCTATCTGGGAGAGGCGCTCATGACGTCGTGCCGCGTGAGGGTAGGCGGGCACGTGGGGCGCGGAATGATCCTGGGAAGCGATTCGCGCCGTGCCTACGAGCTGGCGGTTGCGGATGCCGTGCTTTCTGCCGAGGACGGCCCTTGGGCTGCGGCATGGGACCAGGCGTTGCGTGAGGAGCTGGCGCGCATCGATGCGCGCGAGGCCGCTGCGGCTGCCCGCGTCGCGTGTACCAAGGTGGACTTTTCGACCATGCGAGTGGAGGCATGACGATGGTGAAGGACGAAGAGGAGCTGCACCGTCTGCAGCGGGCGTTTCGCGAGGTGCTTGGCGCCTACGCCCGTCCCGGCACGGTGCACAGGGTGGAGGCCACGCCGCAGGACGCCGCGCGGCCTGCGGAAGTGGGCGGGCATCTTGAGACGGTGGCCCGCATGCTGGTGGATCAGGCGGTGACGTTCTGCGTCGTCGATGGCGCGCCCGAGGCCGCGGCCTCCTATCTTGCCGACGAGACGCATGCGCGCCGGCGCGGGGTTTCGGATGCGGACTACGTGATCGTCCTGCCGCGCGCCGACGCCGACGACGTGGCCCGTGCCGTGCGGGAGGCCCGCCCGGGCACGCTCGTGTCCCCCGAGACGGGCGCGACGGTCCTTGTGGGATGTTCTCGCCTTGCCGCCTGGCCTGCGCCGGACGGCAAGGACGACCTCGGCGCCGACCTGCGCATGGTCGAGGTGCGCGGCCCGGGCGTGCGCGACGTGAACCGCTTTTTCGTCGATCGGGAAGACTGGGCGGCGGCCCGTGCGGCCCGGCGTGACGAATTCCCCTGCGGCATAGAGATCGTGCTGGTCGATGGCGCGGGCCGGGTGGTGGCCGTGCCGCGCAGCTCTGCGGTGACGGTGGCGCTGGCTTCGGTGCAGGAGGTGCGTTGACATGGGCTACGTTGCAGTTCGCGGGGGCGGCAAGGCCATAGAGGAAAGCCTGAGGCTTCTGGAATGCGAGCGCGTGCAGGGGTCGGCCGCGTGGAGCGTCGATGACGTCGCGGGCACGTTCCCGGAACTGGTGGACCAGGTGATGGGCGAGGCGTCGCTGTATGCGCCGCAGCTGGCGGCCCTTGCGCTCAAGCAGGCGCAGGGATCGCCCGACGAGGCGGTGTTTTTGCTGCGCGCATTCCGCTCCACGCTCGAGCGCCCCTATGTGTCGCGGCCCGTTGACACCGCCGAGATGCGGCCGGACCGCCGCATCTCGGCGGCGTTCAAGGACGTTTTAGGAGGGCAGATCCTGGGAGCCACGCGCGACTACAGCCATCGGCTGCTCGCGTTCGAGCTTGCCGAAGAGGACGAGGCGGCGCTGTCTTGCAAGCGCGAGGAATTGGACGCCCACTTTGCGGCCGCGTCTCCGGTCTCCGCACCCGCTTCGGCCCCCGCCCCCACCACCTTGCCGCGCGTGCTCGACTACCTGCGCAAAGAGGGCCTGGTGGATCCCGTCGTTCCAAGCGACGCCGAACCGATGGACGCCACCATGTGCCCGCTGTCGTTTCCGGCGCCGCGCTCCGTGCGTTTGCAGACGCTGTCGCGTGGCATGACGCAGGCGGTCGAGGCGCTGGGGTATGCGGCCATCCGCGGGTTCGGGCCCGCCCATCCCACGGTGGGCGAACTGCGCCGCGGGCTTGTGGCCGTGGCCGTGGACCACCCTTGCGCACAGGGAGACCCCGAAGACGCGTACTATCTTGGCTCCGTGCCCGTGACCGAGGTGGAAAGCGTGTTCATGGCGGAAGGCGAGATCGCCTCCGACGGGAAGGACCGGCTGTCTTTGGCCGTGGGCTACGGACTGGTGTTCGGCCGTGCGGAGACGAAGGCCATCGCCATGAGCGTGCTCGACCGCTGTCTGGACATCGGGGACGCGCGTTATCCCACGCAGGATGAGGAATTTGTGCTGTACCACGTGGACGGCGTCGAGGCTACCGGGTTCATTTCGCACCTCAAGCTGCCGCATTACGTGACGTTCCAGTCGAAGCTTTCGAGCGTGCGCACGACGCGCACCTCGCCCGATGCAAAGGAGGCGGAAGATGCAGCGGCGCTATAACTTCGCGTTCTTCGACGAGGCATCGAAGCGCGAGATCCGGCGCGCCATCCTCAAGGGCGTGTCCATACCGGGCTACCAGGTTCCGTTCGCCTCGCGCGAGATGCCCATCGGGCGCGGCTGGGGCACGGGCGGCCTGCAGATCACGCTTTCGCTCATCGGGCGCTCCGACGTGCTCAAGGTCATCGACCAGGGCAGCGACGACAGCGTGAATGCCGTGAACATCAAGAAGCTGGTGGTGGACACGACCGACGTGGAGGTGACCGACG
Source organism: uncultured Gordonibacter sp. (assembly GCA_904420575.1). Lineage (GTDB taxonomy): Bacteria > Actinomycetota > Coriobacteriia > Coriobacteriales > Eggerthellaceae > CAJFUR01. The sequence continues at coordinate 6,834 of CAJFVW010000170.1, read as the reverse complement.
ACGTGGGGGCGGCCAGCATCATCCAGTCGCGCCACCGGATTCCCGAACAGCCCCTTCGTACCGATCAGGTGCTGGTGTTGCAGGTGCCCACGCCCGAGCCGCTGCGCAGCTTCGAGGCGAGTGAGGCGAAGACGCGCGTCCTGCACGCGGAAGCCGACTACACCGGCGCATGGTTGGAACTGTTCGACCAGATCGTCCGCTACGACGCGACCACCACGGGTGCCGACCATCCGGTGCTGGTGAATGGCCGCTACGTCATGGCTCCGTCTCCCATCCCGCGGTTCGACAATCTCAAGTTGAACCAGGCGGAGCACCTTACCCTTTTGGGCGCCGGCCGCGAAAAGAAGATCTACGCGGTACCGCCCCATACCGACGTGAAGCCGCTCGACTTCGAGGACTATCCGTTCGCGGTGGAACACTTCGGCGAAGCGCGCTGCCGACTGTGCGGCGCGCGGGACGTGTACCTTGACGAATTGGTGGACGAGGCCACAGGGGAAACCTACTACCAGTGCAACGACACGGCCTATTGCGCCGGTCGCAGGAAGGGAGGCGTCCATGAACGATGAGCGGCGCTTCGGCGCGGACGAACAGCCGTGCCTTTCGGTTCGGCACCTGTCCAAGCGCTTCGGCGCGGGCTGCCCGCATTGCCAGGCGCCCGACGTGCGTCTCGAGCGCAACGTGTGTCCCGTCTGCGGCACGGTGCATGCGGTGCGCGATGCGAGCCTGGACGTGTATCCCGCCGAGATCGTAGGCATCGTGGGCGAATCGGGCAGCGGGAAGTCGAGCCTTATGAGGTGCCTGTACTTCGACGAACAGGCGACGGCAGGCGACGTGCGCGCGCAGCCGTACGACGGCGGCAGGGAGAACCTGCTTTCCCTGTCGTCCCAGCAAAAGAGGCTCGTGCGCAACACCGTGCTGGGCATGGTGTACCAGAACCCGTACCTGGGGCTGCGTATGGACTTCTCGTCGCTTTCCAACATCGCCGAGCAGATGATCGCTGCCGGGGAGCGCCGCGTGGGCACCATGCGATCGCGCGGCGAAGAGCTGCTTTGCCGGGTGAGCATTCCCGTTTCGCGCATGAAGGACGCGCCGCGGCTGTTTTCCGGCGGCATGCAGCAGCGCGTGCAGATAGCCAAGGCGCTTTCCAACAATCCGCCCATTCTGCTGCTCGACGAGGTGACCACCGGTCTGGACCTTTCGGTGCAGGCCGCTGTGCTCGATTTGATACAGCAGATCAGGCGCGACTTCGACGTGAGCATGCTGGTGGTGAGCCATGACCTGGGCGTCATTCGCATGCTGGCCGACCGCACGCTGGTCATGCTGGACGGGCAGGTGATAGAAAGCGGCCTGACCGACCAGATCCTGGAAGACCCCCAGCATGCCTACACGCAACAGCTGGTCTATTCGCTGCTCTAGGGGCATGCGGCGGCCCGACGTCCGTCGCATGCAGTCTTCGCGCCATGCGCGAACCGATCGAAAGGACCTTTCCATGAACGACAACTCCTGTATCATCCGCGGCGGTGCCGTCGTGTGCGCCGATCGCGTGCTGCCCGATCACGACGTGGTGATCGTCGATGGGCGCATCGCGGGCATCGAGCCTACCGGAGCGTGCGAATACGACGTACAGCCGGATTCCGTCGTGGGGGCGCTACCGGTGGTGGACGCGCGCGGCGCCTTCGTGACGCCTGGCTTGGTGGACATCCATTCGGACTACGTGGAAAACGTGGCGTCGCCGCGCCCGAGCGTGGTCATGGACCTGAACACATCACTGTTCAAGGCGGACCGCGAGCTGGTGACCCACGGCGTAACCACCATCTTCCATTCGCTTTCCGTCTACGGCGCACACGTTTTCGACCACAAGCCCATCCGCGACTTCGGCAACGTGAGCGCGCTCATCGACCGCGTGGCGGCCCTGCGGGAGGGCGAAGAGCGCGACCATCTGATCCGCCACCGGCTGCACATGCGCGTGGAGCTTGATTCGGTCGATCTGTTCGACGACATCGAGGCGTACCTGCGTTCGGGCAAGGTGGACCTGGTGTCGTTCATGGATCACACGCCGGGCCAAGGACAGTATCGCGACCTGCTCCTGTTCGGCGACACGCTGAAAGGGTACCGCGACGTCACCGACGAAGAGGTGCGCGACATTGTCCGTCAACAGCAGGAGAGCGAAAAACTCACGTATGCCCAGATCGCGATACTGGCCTCCGCCGCGCGCGAGCGTGGCGTATCCATCGCCTCGCATGACGACGACAGCGAGGAAAAGCTGGCGTTCATGGATGGCTTGGAAGCCGTCATCTCGGAATTTCCCGTCTCGCTGTCCATCGCGCGTGCGGCGCGGGCGCGCGGCATGCACACCGTGGCCGGCGCGCCCAACGTCATGCTGGGGCACAGCCATTCGGGCAATCTGAGCGCGCGGGAGGCGGTGCAGGCCGGCGCCATCGACGTGCTATGCAGCGATTACTACCCCGCGGCGTTGCTGGACGCGGTGTTCGCGCTGCGCGACGAGTGCGGGCTGAGCACCGAGCGCGCCTTCGCGCTCGTTTCCCTCAACCCGGCGAAGGCGGCGGGCATCGCCGACGAGGTGGGGTCGCTTGCGGTGGGGAAGCGGGCCGACGTGCTGCTGGTACGCGAGATAGCATGCGGGGACGCATCCGGCAAGACCATGCCGGTGGTCACGCGGGCGTTCGTGGGAGGGCATTCGGTGTTTCGTTCCCATTACCCCGACCAGCCAAGCGGCTACGGGCGGACCGAAGGCGCATCGATGCAGGCCACAGCAGGAATGGCGGGATTTGGCGTGTCGGGGGCCGGCGTGCCGGCGCGCGTCTGTGCGGAGCCTTCGCCGACCTTGGCGCCTCTTGCGGGGGCGGCGTGCGAGGAGCATTTCGCACAGCAGGGAGGTGCGGCATGCCGCTTCTGACCGTCGAGGGACTTTCGAAGTCGTTCACGCTGCACAGGGTGGGGCGTCACATCCAAGGATGCCAGGACATCGGGTTCTCGTTGGAGATGGGGGAATTCGTCGGCATCACCGGGCGCAGCGGCAGCGGCAAGTCCACCATCCTGCGTTGCATCTGGCGCACGAACCTGCCCGAGCAAGGGCGCATGCTCTACGATTCGGCGCACTTCGGCCTTGTCGATCTGGCGCAGGCCACGCAGCGTCAGATGCTGTACCTGCGCGCGTACGAACTGGGCTACGTCTCCCAGTTCCTCAGCGCGCTGCCGCGTCAGAGCGCCTACGACATCGTGCTGAAAAGCGCGTTGGAAACCTACGGCGCGGACCGACGCGAAAAGGCCGAAGAGGAGACGGAGGCCATGCTGCGTCACTTCGACCTGGACGAAGACCTGTGGCAGCTGTATCCACGCACGTTTTCTGGCGGCGAGAAATTGCGTCTAAACATCGCTGCGGCCATGATCAAGCGTCCGCGCCTGCTGCTGCTTGACGAGCCTACGGCGTCTCTGGACAATGCGTCCAAGGTCAAAGTGCGTCAGCTTATCGATCAGCTGAAGGCCGAGGGAACCACCATGCTGGGCATCTTCCACGACCTCGAGTTCATGGAAGGCCTGTGCGACCACGAGTTCAACATGCAGGAAGGGGTTTTGTCGTGACGGAGGACCTTCATGTGCACACGACGCTCTCGGATGGGTCGGACACCTTCGAAGAGGTGGTCGAACAGGCGCGGGAGCGCGGCATCGGGCACATCGCCTTCACCAACCACGACACCACGTGCGGTCTGGACGAGGCGGGCGCGGCGGGAGCGCGCCTAGGTGTGGAGGTGACGGGCGGCATCGAGGTGAGCGCCTACGATTTCGCCCGAGGCCGCAAGGTGCACGTTCTGGGCTACGGTGTGGGCGAGCATGCTCCCGCCCTGGCTGCGTTGTGCGGCCCCTTGCTCGATCGGCGCAGGAAGAATTCGCTGTGGCAGCTCGACCGTTTGGTGGAGGCGGGCTATGCGGTGGACGTCGATCGTGCGCTCGCGTTGGGGCGGGCGTCCACCTGCCTGTACAAGCAGCACCTGATGGCCGCGCTCACGGACGCTCCCCATGCAAGCGCGGAATACCGCAGCCTGTACCGCAGCCTGTTCAAGGGCGGCGGCATCTGCGACCGCGACATCGACTACGTGGACGCGCGCGACGCGGTGCGCGCCATCAAGGAGGACGGCGGGTGGGCCGTCTTGGCTCACCCGGGTCAGCTGGACAGCTACGATGCAGTGCCCGAACTGGTGGCATGCGGCCTTGCGGGCATCGAGGCGTACCATCCCGACCACGGCCCACGCGACCATGCGCGTTGCCGCGAGCTTGCCGATCGGTATGGCCTTGTCTGCACTCAAGGATCCGACTATCACGGCCTGTTCGGCGACGTTCCCTGCCTTGGCTATTCCTTGCCGGCCAGCTCGCGGCCGATCAGGTACCCGAACGTCATGCAGCGGCCTAGGCTGTTGCCGGCATAGCGCGTGCTGTACTGGTTCGCATAGAAGTCGCCGGCTGCAAGGCCGATGGCGTAGAGGCCCTCGATGGGCTGGTCGTCCGCCGTCAGCACCTCGCACTGGGCGTTCACGTGCAGGCCGCCCATGGAGGCCAGGGACGCGGGCACGTCGTACTTCGTCGCATAGTAGGGACCGGTCAGCTCGTGCAGCGTGGCCGGGTCTTTGTGGAACGCCTCGTCCACGCCGGCGGTGCAGTAGCCGTTGTATTCCTCCACCGTCGCGCTCAGCGCGTCGGCGGGCAGGCCGTAGGCTTCGGCGATCTCGTCGAGCGTGTCGGCCTTCATGAACACGCCTGCCTCAACCAGGCCTTCCCACTTGGCGCGCAGCTCTTCGGGCTTGGCCGCCCACGAAGGGTCGTCGGAGCGGTATGAGATCGCCGGAAGTTGCTCGGCGTAGGCCTCGTTCCACAGGGCGACCATGGTCCCGCCCGTCTGATGGAACTGTGCGGCAGCCAGGTTGGACTGTCCCGAGTTCTCGTCGATGAACCGTTTGCCCGAACTGTTCACCATCACGTTCTTGATGCAGTTGGTGGCGCCCCAGAACATCATGGGCGGATGGTCGCCGTTGGCCTGCATGGCCGCGCCGACCCACAGCGCCTGCTTGATGCCCGATCCGTCGCCGGTGTTGAACAGGGCCACCTTGTCGCCGTTGGGGTTGTTCGCCACGATGGGGCAGTAGTGCGCCTGCATGTCGGGGTCCTGGCAGTACGAGCCCGTGGCGACGATCACGCCCTTGGTGGCGACGAACTTCTTGTAGGTGCCGTCGGCATCGGAGGCGATCACCGCCGTCACGCGGCCGGATTCGTCCTTCACCAGCCGCTCGGAGGTATGGTTGAAGTACACCTGCGCGCCCTTTTTCTGGATGTGTTCCAGCAGCACGGCCAGCAGGTCCACTTCGGGCACGAAGCCCAGGCCCAGATCGCCATTGTAGGGGTCCTGGTCGACGGCGCTCGTGGGTTCGTTCTCGCCGCCGATGAACAGGATGGTTCCCGGATAGGTCTTGGTGATCGGCTCGTCGTCGTAATGCTGGGGCACGGCATGCAGGCCGTAGGGCTCGACCACGTCGGCGAACCAGTCGGCGGCCTCTGCCGCACGATTGGCCCACGTCCACACGGCGGCGCCATCCACCTTGTTGTTGCACACGTTGAGGAAGTCCTTCACGGCCTCGTTCACGTCCACCTCGACGCCGATCTTCTTGAACGGGGCGGCGTTGAACATGTAGTGGGATCCGCCGTTGGCGTTGAACGTGTCGTTGCGCTCCAGCACGGCCACGGAAAGGCCATTCTCCACCGCGGACGTGGCGGCGTAGGAACCCGACGCGCCCAGGCCGACGATGACCACGTCCTGCTCGATGGTCCCCGCGATTTCGCTTTCGGCGATGTCGCCGGGATACACTTCCCAGGGATGCTGCCCGGCAGGCGCCGACGTGGAAGAGGCCGGCGCAGGATCCGCGTTCGTCGCTGCCGGCGCTGGCGAGCATCCTGCCAGCCCGACGGCGGCCAATGCCCCGGTTGCCACGCTTCCGGTCAGAAACGACCGCCTCGACAAGGTCTTGCTCATGATGTTCCCTCCTTTTGAAACGTGCCGCGCGCTTTCCGTGCGGCTCGGCCTCAACGATAGGTTGCCTGCAGGGCAACGTCTATCGCCGAAAGCACCCGAAACGCAATATCAGGTGAATCACGTGATAAGGTTTTTGCCGTCCCATGGCCTACAATGAAGACGATCGGGGGGTGGAATGAAGAGACACGAACAGCAGCAGACGTATTTGGCGAGCGAGCGGTTTTCCCGCAGCCATCTGGTCGACGTGGGATGGGGCTTCGCCGTCGCTTGGGGGCTGGCGGTGGTGTTCACCGACACGTTCTCGCAGGGAAGCACGTCCAACCTGGGGCTTTTCTGGCTGGCGTCCATGGTGGGCACGCCGGCGGCGCTCCTGGCCTTCTTCTTCGTGAAAAGGCCGTTGCGCGAGCAGCGCATCGAGCAGCTGCAGCTGCTCGCGCTGGCGGGCATGGTGGTGGGCACGGCGGTTCTGGCCCTGTCGCTATGGGCCGACCCCGCCCTGGCGAGCGGCATGCAGCTGGTGGGAGGCCTGGTGTCGTCTTTTGGAGCGGCGGTGTTCGCCGTGCTGTGGGGCGTGCACTACACGATGCTCGACCTGCGGCGCATCGAGCGTTCCGCCGCCTTCGCGCTCATTCTGGCGTTCGCCTGCTATGCCGCCGTGCTGGTCTTGCCCGACCTGGTGGCCATGGTGTTCGTGGTGTGCCTGCCGTTCCTTTCCGTCCTGTGCCTGAAGGCCGCCCAAAGGCAGGACGCCGCGGCAGAGTCGGCGGAAGGCGCGCGGCGGGGGACGGGGCAGG
>CAJFVW010000169.1 GCA_904420575.1 uncultured Gordonibacter sp. | reverse complement strand
GGCCACCTTGCGGGCCTCCTCCATGCGCGTCTGGGCGCGCTTGAGGGCCCAGGCCCAGCTGCCGAACTTCATGCCGAACGTCATGGGTTCCGCGTGGATGCCGTGCGTGCGGCCGACGCAGAGCGTGTTCTGGAACTCGAAGGCGCGGCGCTTGCACGTCTCGCCCAGCTGCTTGATGTCTTCCAGGATGAGGTCGATGGCCTGCGTGATCTGGTAGGAGAGCGCGGTGTCGCCCAGGTCGGACGACGTCATGCCGTAATGTACCCAACGGCTCGGGGGCTCGGTGCCCTCCGGCACGTCGGCGTCGATGTACTCGGCCATGTTCGTGGTGAAGGCGATGACGTCGTGGTTCGTCACCTTCTCTATCTCGTCTATGCGCTCCACGGTGAAGTCCGCGTGCGCGCGGATCCACGCGGCCTCCTCCTTCGTGATGCCGGACTTCCCCAGCTCGGCCTGGGCCTCGCAGGCCAGCACCTCGATTTCCTTCCAGATTTCGAACTTGTTCTGTAGCTCCCAGATGGCGCCCATCGCCGGACGCGTGTAGCGGTTGATCACGCCTTGACCCCTTCACTCGCCGCGCGGTTCCCGTGCCGCCGCGCGCTTCCGTTCTCCGATGCCGTCAAGCATACCGCACCGCAGGTCGCACACGCGATTTTCCACGGAAAGCGCCGAGAGCGCCCGGAAGCTGCGCCTCGGTGCGGCACGCCCGGGCACGTCTGGACATGTCCCATCCTTCGCCACGGCGCAGCAACGTCCGGGCACGTCCCACCCTCGCCCTGGCGCGGCACACCCTGGCGTTCGGGCACGTCCCATCCTTCGCCATGCCGCCTTTACAGCCCGTCGGCCGATGCCCCCAGCGCCGTTCCCGGATCGTCTATGAGGTCGAGCAGCTCTTCACGCGACGAGACGCCCAGCTTGGCGTAGATGTGTCGGACGTGCGTGCGCACCGTGTTCTCGGACACGAACAGCTTGCGGGCTATGTAGCCGTGGTTGTAGCCGCGCCCCAGGTAGTAGAGCACCTCCGTCTCGCGCGGCGAAACGCCGTAAGCCCCCGACAGCTCGTCGCATCGTTGGCGTATCAGCACTTCGGGACGCAGCTCGTCCGTCACGCGGCCATGCTTTTCGGTCTGGGTGTTCTGTGCCAGCGAAATGGAGAACAGCACCAGATAGGCCGTGAGCATGACCAGGCACAGATCCCGTCCGCCCGTCCCCACCACCTTGATGAGCAGCAACCCTGCCAGATAGGCAAGCGCAAGGCCGGCCGCACAGGCCGCAAGCACAAGCGAGGGAAGCAGCCGCAGCCCGCGCGCCGCTATGGCGGCGGCAGACCACAGGAAAAGCGCGACCAAGGCGAAACACGCCTGGGGAACAAGCTCCAGCACGTCGGCAAGAACCCCTTCGGCAGGGCCCACCACCGGATACAGCAGCAGGATGGCCATGGCTATGGGATAGGCCACCTGCTGAAGCGTCCGCAGGCCCTTCGCCCCTTTGCTTGCGCCCAGTATGAGGAAGATCACCACGGCGCCCACTGCCGGTCCGGCGACCACGCTGAGCGAGCGGACCGACCAGGCGTCGATCATGCCGGTCTGCGAAGCCACCGGGTCCCATACAAGGCCCTGGATGAAGCTGGCGATCATGGCGCCTACCAGCGGCAACCACAACATCTCGAACGCCTGGGCGACCTGCTGCCTCCACGTGCACGGCTCGCCGTCGTCTTCGGTCGTCACGACAGGCTGTCCCGCTGCCGCCCTTTGAGCAAGAGGCAGGGCGCAGGCCGCCGCCACGGCAAGGGCGAGCACCCCCGCGACCGATGCGACGGCGGAATCCAGCGTGACGAACGCATAGCGCAAACCGCCGGCCAGCACGAACGAAAGGCCGGCGTGCACGAGGGCGGTGGCCGGCTCGAACGCAGCATAGGCCGCCAGCCATCCGAACCCCAGCATGAGCATGCCCATGCCGAAACAGGCGCCTGCCAGCACGATGGCAACCAGAGGAACGCCAGCGCCCAAAAAACACCAGCCCATCACGAACGAGCCCAGCAGCACCAGCGCGGTTCCCGCACAGCATGCCGCAAGCGGGAGACCCGCCCGTCCCTCCGCCTTCGGCTTGCGTACTGCCAAGGCCGCGCACCAGCAAACGCCGCACGCCGCCAGCGCGACCGCAAAGGCCTCGTTGAACAGGAGCGCATGCGTGGCGCTTCCCGTCGCCCAGTCGATGCCGGAAAACTTGATGGCGCCCCACAGGGTGCCCAGCAACGCGCCCGCGCCCAACAGCGAGCCGTGAAAAGCGAAGGCTCGCCCCTCTTTGTCCGTTCGCATGCCAATCCCCTCCCAGGATTTCGAACGGTTCCACTATACCTTAGCCAGCCCGTATTTCGAATACGAGGCGGCACATATCCCATCAGGGAATACGTTCGAATCACCACTTTCAGTGATGCCGGAGGCACCTCTAGAAGCGCCAGGATCATCCCGTTCAGTGATGTGCGCCGGACGTTGGCGGGCCTATGGTGTTTCCCGGGCCGCGACCGGCGGCCTCGCAAGAAGCCGGCCCCCTGCCTGCGGCCTGCCACCGAACCTCTCCCCTCCCTGCAGGGTTCGTGGAGGCCGCAGGCAGGGGGCCACACGAACGGAAGGGATGGACATGGGAGAGAAGATTTCGCGTCGCACGTTTCTGCGCGGAGCAGCAGCCGGCACGATGAGCGTCGCCGCGTTGACCGCCCTGGGAGGCTGCGCGCCGCAGGGCTCGTCGAACGCCGGTTCGGGCGCCGCTGCAGCAGCCCCCAACGAGACTGCTGGCGGCTCGTACGACGTCATGGCACAGATGAGCAGCCTGAACCGCAACATGACCGAAGGGGCCGTGGCGCCTGCGACGCCGGAGGAGTTCATCGTCAAGATGGGCGACGGCGCGCTCAAGTTCGCCCCCGGCGGCGACCCGCTGGGCATCACGCCGGCGGACTTCATGCTGAACAAGCCCGCCTGGCTGGGCGACGCCCCCGAAATCGCCGACATAGCCGGCACCGAGTCGTGCGACATCCTGGTCATCGGCGCCGGCAACGCCGGCAGCGTTGCCGCCTTGAAGGCCCAGGAAATGGGCAAGAAGGTCATTCTGGCGGAATCCCAGACCTACGACGAGTACGACGAGTACGCCTGCGACATGGCCTGCTACAACTCGAAGATCTTCCTGGACAAGGGCACCCCGGAAATCGACCCCATCGACATCATGAACGAGTACGTGCGCAAGGCGCTGGGCCATTGCAATCTGAAGATCGTGCGTGACTACGCGTTCCGTTCGGGCGAGATGCTCGACTGGATGATGGAGAAGCACATTCCCGCCGAATACACCGAAAAGTACGCCAAGACGTCCAACTACAAGGGCAACGACAACTTCTCGGGGGAATGCGCGGGGCAGAAGTCGTTCATCGGCATGACCCAGTGGCGCGACGAGGAGACGAACATCAACATGTGGCCGTTCGTCATCCGCTCGCTGCATGCCAGCCTTGAGAACCTGGGCGGCAAGGTTGCCTGGGGATACCAGGCCCAACGCCTGGTGCAGGGGAGCGACGGCGCGGTGACGGGCGCCATCTTCAAGGACATCGACGGCGCCTACCAGCAGATCGACGCCAAGGCCGTCATCGTGGCTGCAGGCGGCTACGGCGGCAACCCGGACATGCGCCTTGACCTGAGCGACTCCATGCGCAACCTGGCCTGGGCCTACGGCGCCGACCGCACGAACCCGGAAATGATCGGCGGCATGGGCCGCGACGGCTCCGGCATCCGCATGATCATGTGGGCCGGCGGCACCATGGAGGCCGGGCCGCGCGCCGGCATGTCCATCGGCAAGAACGGCGCGCCGGGCTTCGCGTTCGGCGGCGCGTGGCCGTGTTTCGGCCCCGAGGGCAAGCGCGTGTACAACGAGAGCATGTACAAGTTCGGCTCCAACGGCTACCTTGACACCTTCCCCGACGAGCAGCTGCTGGTGAACGTGACGGACGCCAACTGGGAAACCTACCTTTCCTATCAAGGTTATGGCCACGAGACGATGGACCGCAGCTCGGACTACATGGTGGCCGAGGTGCGCGCGAACATGGAGGCGTACAAGACGGGCAAGGACGGCTTCCCCGTGCGTTCGTTCTCCCGCTTCGGCAACGAAAGCTCCACCATGTGGGCCGCCGACACGTTGGAGGAGCTGGCGGACATCGTCGGCTACACCGGCGAGGCCAAGGAGAACTTCCTGGCGGAAGTGGCGCATTACAACGAGATGTGCGAGGCCGGACGCGACGAGGATTGGGGCTGCGACCCGCAGTGCCTCTTCCCCATCAAGGACGCTCCCTTCTTCGCCAGCTTCGGCACGACGGGCGGCCAACCCAGCAACGGCCTGGTCATGCTTTCCGGCGTGAACACCGACGACAACTACCGCTGCACGGACGGCAGCAAGGCGCCCATCCCGGGTCTCTATGCCGCCGGCAACACGTGCGGCAACCGTTACGGCATCCAGTACGGCACGCCGACCGCCGGCAACAGCTGCGGGTTCGCGCTGACCACCGGCTACTGCGCCGCCGAGGCCGCCGTGAAAGACCTGGGCTAGGAGACCTGCCCGACGCCCTGGCGCATCAGGGCACGCGAAGCAACCGGAAGGGGCCGTCGTTCGGACGGCCCCTTCCAGCCGGAGGGCAGGGCAAGCGCACGCTCTTCCGGCAAGAACACGTTTTCGGGGGAGGGAGAACGCCATGCAGGACGCGCTCATGAGCATCAACGTTCCTTTCTGCGTGAAGCAATGCGGCTATTGCCCGCGCACCGTCGTGGAAGGATGGGACGCCAAACGGCTGCATGCCTATATGGAAGCCGTCAAGAACGAGGTGGAGGCGAACGCTTCGGAGTTTCAGGACTGCCGCGTGACGGCCGTCCACTGGGGCGGCGGGCTGGCGTCGATGGCCAATGCCCAGGACGTGTCGGACATCATGGGAATCGTCCGCAGCCGCTTCCACGTCGCCGAGGACGCCCCCGTCACCATGCGGGCAGCCATTGCCAACATCAGCGGCGCCTCGATGCCCTTCTTCAAACGGGCGGGGGTGACCCGGTTCGACTTCGAGATGATGTCGCTCTTCCCCCTGGGGTACTCCTACGTCAACAAGCGCGACAGCTTGGGCGACCTGCCGGTCGTCTGCGACCATTTCCTCCGTTCGTACGCGAACCGCAACCTGGGCATCGTGTTGCTGTACGGCCTCGACACGCCGGAACCGGACAACTTCCGCCGCTCCGTCGTCGAGTTCACGCGTCTGTCGGCCTGCCACCTGCTCCTGCAACGCGCCAGAGGTCCGCACGCCCTTCCGGAAGAGCAGGCTGAAGCTCAGCACGACGAGGCGCGGATGCTCCTGGAGGAGGCAGGATTCCACGAATACCTGCCTCGGCGGTTCGCGCGGCCTGGAGAGGAAGACCGCTTCGCGACGCTTGAAGCCGCCGGAGCCTCATGCATCGGCTTCGGGCTGGGGGCGAAAACGCGTCTGGACGGCGCCGTAAGCACCACCACCAACGACCTCGCGCTCTATTGCGCCGCATCGGCGGACTACGCGGCCATCACGGCCGACGTGAAGCCCTGGCAGCCTTCCTGAGGCGCCATCGCGGCTCGCGAGAAGCCGTCGGAAAGGCGCGTCCGCGACCTATCGCCGTCCTGCACTGCCCGACCGCACGCTACAGCGACTTGAACACGAGGCGCACTTCGTTCAGGACTTCGTTGTCGGCGACGATGACGGCCTTGTCGCCCGGAAACAGCACGGTGTCGTCGTTCACCACCTGCACGTCGTCGCGCGTGGCGACGGCGGCTATCAGGCTGTTTTCCGGCAGAGGGATGGTGGAGGCCAGCACGCCCACGTCGTTGGGGTGGTTGCGCATGCGCGGCACCACCACTTCGGCCAGCGCCACGTTGCCGTGCGTGAGCGACGATACGACGCTCACCGAGCCCAGCAGCGCCTCTTCCTCGATCATGTTGGCGATGAGCGTAGTGGACGACACGCACTCGATGCCCACTTCCTTGAAGATGCGCAGGTTCTTCGGGTTGTTCACACGTGCGATGCAGCGTGGCACGTTGAACACGCGCTGGGCGATCTCGCATGACACCAGGTTGTCGTCGTCCTGGCCCGTGGTGGCCACGAACACGTCGGCGCGCCGGATGCCGGCGTCCTCTTGATACTTCGAGTCGCAGCCGTCGCCATGGATGACCAGGTAGCGGCCTTGCAGCTCTACCGAAAGGCGGTCGGCCGTCTGCAGGTTCTCTTCGATGACGGCCACGTCGTTGCCGCTCTGCAGCAGCACCCGGGCCAGATAGGACCCGATCTTGCCGCCACCGTTGATGACGATGTACATGACGCGCGTTCCTTCCTTCGCAACCCGTCGCCGGGCGAGGCCGGCGCGGGCGCTCGAAGCGCCAGCCCGTCCCGCCGCCCAGCAAGGCGGCCTGTCACTCCTGGATGTACTTCGAGAACGACTCGATCAGCTCGTGGCGCACGCAGGCCAGCACAGAATCGCCATGATAGAGGATGCTCTCGCGCGTGGGAATGGAGGACGCCGAGCCGTCACCGCGCTCGAACGCGATGATGCGGACGTCGTGGTCGCGCTCCATCTCTGACACGCGGATGGTGCGCTTGTCCAACTCCCGCCAGCTGAGATCCAGCGAGAAGCGCAGCACCTCGAACTCGCCGAACGTGTCGATGTGTGCGCCGTGCCCCGAAACCACCTTGGAGAAGATGTCTTCCGCCACCAGCGACGTCCCGCACACGTAGTCGATGCCCAACTGCATGTAGGCGCGTTCGTGGTCCGGGTTGTACAGGCGCGCGATGACGTGGGGCACGCCGAACAGGCGGCTGGCCACCTCGGCGCACATGAGGTTGGCGTTGTCGGACTGC
>CAJFVW010000168.1 GCA_904420575.1 uncultured Gordonibacter sp. | reverse complement strand
CCTACTCTTCGGTCACGTCGCCCGACTGGTGAAGGCTGATGGGGTCGCCGACGAACGTGGAGGGCGGCTGGATCCACGTCTTGAAGAAGTCCTTCGTGCGTGCCGGGATCTCGCGGGCGCTGAACAGGAGCTGCCCGCCGTATTCGTGATAGTCGCTGGGCACGCCGATGGCCTCCATCCCCAGGCCCCGCGCCACGTAAAGGGACCGGTAGAGATGGTACGTCTGGGTGGCGATCACGATGCGGTCCGCTCCGAACACATATTTCGCCCGATACATGCTCTCGTACGTGGAAAAGCCCGCATGGTCGCAGAACACGTCGTCCGAAGGAACGCCCTTGCTGACGGCGTAGTTCTTCATGGACAGCACCTCGTTGTACGACGCCGTGCCATTGTCGCCGCTCATGATGATCTTGGGTGCGGCGCCCGCGAAGTAGAGCGCGATGCCGTCGTCCAGGCGATCCTGTAGGATGCCTGAAGGCGAGCCGTCCGCCAGCACCGACGCGCCGAGCACGACGATGGCGTCCGCATGGTAGTCGGCGGCCGCTTCCGTATCGACGATGCCGTCGCGCGTCATGAGCACCATGGCTACGTTCGTGCCTGCCACGACGAGCGCGACCGCGATCACGCATCCCGCCACGACTTGCAGCACGCGTCTCACCCATCCCTTGTTTTTTCTCTTTCCCATGCTTCCGATGATAGCAAAGCCCCACGGCACGCACGGTTCCGTATGGCCAAGACCAGAGAAGCCGCAGAAACCTTACCTCTCGCGCCGTGCGCGCCGCACCATGCTTGCCGCGCCCAAGGCGGAAGCCGCCGCCAGGCCGAGCCCGGCAGCAAGCGCAAGCGGGCCTTCCGCGGCGTCGCCAGTGTCGGCAAGACACCCGGCGCGCATGCCCGACGACGATGCCCGCACGGTTTTGCCCGAAACGCCCGACGAGCCACCGCTCTCGCCGGCGCCATTGCCGCTCTCGTTACCGCCACCGGCATTCGGATCCGGCTCAGGTGCGGGAACGGCCTCGAACAGAGCTTTGACCGTCAGGTCGCGGTCGATGCGTGAAAAGCCCCTGTCCCACCCGACGAACGCATAGCCTTCGGGCGCGGCTACATCGGCAGGCGCCACCGCCGGCTGGAACAGCCGCACGTTTTCCGTCTGCAGCACCGCCCCTCCCCAGCCTTCGAACGTGACCGTGCGCGTCGCCGTGTAATGGATGGTGCCGTCACGCAGCAGCACGCCCACTTCCTCCCCGTCCGAAAACACGGGGATGTCGTCCATTCGAACGAACGCGTTCGGAGCCTGTAGCAGCTGGCTCAAACTCTCCGTGCCGAACGGCACCACGACGCGCGTCTGCGCACCTGCCGCGCCCAGCGAGTATCCGTATGACAGGATTGGCTGGCCGATGTGCAGCTCGGAAAGGTCAAGCGTGCCGCCGTACACGGACAGCATCCCAATGCCCTCCGCCTGGTCGCCCAGCATGATCGTGCCCGTGCCGTACACGTTGATCTCCTGCGCTCCGCGCCTGATCTCCACCGTGGCGTTCGTGATGCTCACGTCGCGCATCGCTTCGCCGATGCTGATGAAACCCGTGCCGTCGATATGCGTCACGTTGGAGTTCACCCAGCGGTCGACCGAATTGCCCGTGCCGACGATGGGGTAGCTGGTGGCCGCGTTGTCCTGCATGGTCGCAATGCTCACGCCCGGCCCGATGGACACCGGACTGCACCCCCTTGTTCACCGTCACGTTGTTGGCCTCGGCGGAGGGAGGTTCGACCATGCCCGTGATACTGACGCCTTCGCCCGAAATGACCAAGGCTCCGTCGACGTAGTCGTACGAGGCCGCAGGGCCTTCCACTTCGAAAGGGCCCGCTTGGGCGGCGACGGCCGAGGAAGGCATCGCAGCCATCAGGACGGCCGTGGACGCCAGCGCGAAGGCGCAGAGGATATGCAGCCGGAACGACGTCGCGGCGCGTTGCTTTCCGCGTGACACGGAACGTGACCCGACTGCGGCGATTTGGCGGGGGCGAAACGGTGACGGCATTATGGACGGCCTCCAGAAACGACGGGAAGAAATCGGTCGTCCCATTCTAAGGAACCGTCCTGCCGAAAAACGCCCGGTTGTTCCGGAGCGAAGCCATCTGTAGCGGCACCGTCGCCGTCACGTAGCCTGAGGAGCGCGAACGCCTGCATGGCGCGGGGCCGCCCCCTGTTCAGAGGGCGGCCCCAGAAAACCCTGTTTTGGCCGGGAGGCCCGCTACTTCGCCACCACGTTCACCAGACGGCCCGGCACAACGACAACCTTTTTGACGTCCTTGCCCGCAAGCGCCGCTTCCACGGCGGCGAGGCCGGCGGCCTTGATGTCGTCCTCGGCGGCATCGGCGGCCACCATGATCTTGGCTTTCACCTTGCCGTTCACCTGCACGGCCAACTCCACCTCGTCGGCTTTGGCCTGATCGGGGTCGAACTCGGGCCAGGGCTGCGTGTGCACGGATCCTTCGCGGCCCAGCACGGCATGCCATAGCTCTTCGGCCCAGTGCGGGGCGATGGGGGCCATCAGCTTCACGATGACCTCGGCTACGTCAGGATCGATGGCGCGGGAACCCTCGCACGCGGCGCGCTCCTCGGGCGAGCACTTGCGCAGGTAGTCGCTCGCGGCGTTCGTCAGTTCCATGATGGCGGCGATGGCGGTGTTGAAGTTGTTGCGGTCGAAGTCGTCGACCACCTTGCCGACCACGCGATGCCGCTCGCGCACGAGCGTCCTCAGCGCCTCGACGCCTTCGGACTCGGACGCGCCGGGCTGGTAGAGCGACTCGTCGTCGGCCGTGCCCATGAGGTCGTTCACGATGCGCCACGCGCGGTTCATGAATTTGTAGATGCCGGCCAGGCCGCCCTCGTCCCACAACAGGTCCTTGTCGGGCGGGGCCATGAACAGGATGTACGCGCGCACGGCGTCGGCGCCGTACTCGGCGATCATGTCCTCGGGGGCGATGACGTTGCCCTTCGACTTGCTCATCGTCTCGCCGTGCTCGTCCTTCACCATGCCTTGGCACAGCAGGTTCGCGAACGGCTCGTCGAAGTCCACCATGCCCAGATCGCGCAGCACCTTCGTGAAGAATCGGCTGTACAGCAGGTGCAGGATGGCATGCTCGATGCCGCCGATGTACTGGTCGACGGGCAGCCAGCGGTTCGCCTTCTCGGGTGCGAACGGCAACTCGTCGTTGTGCGGGTCGGTGTAGCGCAGGTAGTACCAGCTGGAGCACGTGAACGTGTCCATGGTGTCCGTCTCGCGCTTGGCGGGGCCGCCGCAGACGGGGCACGTCGTGTTCACGAACGCCTCGTGCGTGGCCAGCGTCTCGCCCGCGGCCAGGTCGATGTCCTCGGGCAGGCACACCGGCAGGTCCTCTTCCGGCACGGGCACCAAGCCGCACTCCGGGCAGTGGATGGCCGGGATGGGGTTGCCCCAGTAGCGCTGGCGGCTGATGAGCCAGTCGCGCAGGCGGAACTGGACGGTCTTCTTGCCCTTGCCCTGCGCTTCGAGGTCGCCGATGATGGCGTCCACGGCCGGGCTGTGCTTGCCGCCCACCATGCCGGTGTATTTGCCGGACTGCACGAGCACGCCCTCGGCGTCGTAGGCACGGTCCCAGTCCACCGAGGTCACGACGCGCTCCTGCACGCCGTTGAGTTCGGGATACAGCGGGTCGTCCTCGCCCAGGATGATGGGGATGATGGGCAGGCCGTACTTGCGCGCGAACTCGAAGTCACGCTGGTCGCCGCACGGCACAGCCATGACCGCACCGGTGCCGTAGTCGCTCACGATGTAGTCGGCCACCCACACGGGCACCTTTTCGCCGTTCACGGGATTGATCATGTAGCGCCCGGTGAACGCGCCGTGCTTCTCGCGGTCGCCCTGCGCGCGCTCGACGGCGCTCACCTTCGACGCCTGCTCCACCACTTCGCGCACGGCGGCCTCGTACTCGGTGCCGGCCACCAGGTCCATGAGTCCTGGGTACTCGGGTGCCAACAGGAAAAACGAGCAGCCGAACAGCGTGTCCGGACGCGTGGTAAAAACAGTAATGACCGTTTCTTCGCCCGCAGGTTCGGCAGAGTCAGCGAGGGTTTCCCTGGTGCCGGAGATTGCGGGGCTGGCGGAGGCGTGGCGTACTTCGGTACGTGAGCCTTCGCCAGCCCCGCAAGATTCGACGCTACGGGAAGCCGCAGCGTCGACGGCTTCCGCTGGCTGATCAGCCAGCGGAACCAAAGTAAAGTCCACCTCGGCGCCTTCGGAGCGGCCGATCCAGTTCGCCTGCATCTGCTTGACGCGCTCGGGCCAGCCGTCCAGCTGGTCCAGGTCGTCCAACAGTTCCTGCGCGTAGTCGGTGATCTTGAAGTACCACTGCGTCAGGTCGCGCTTCTCCACGGCTCCGTGGCAACGCCAGCACTCGCCTTCCGTCACCTGCTCGTTCGCGAGCACGGTCTCGCAGCTGGGGCACCAGTTCACGGGGCTGTTGCGGCGCTCCACCAGGCCGCGCTTCCAGAACTGCAGGAATATCCACTGGCCCCAGCGGTAGTACTCGGGATCGCACGCCACCACGGTGCGGTCCCAGTCGTAGGAAAAGCCCATGCGCTTGAAGCTG
>CAJFVW010000167.1 GCA_904420575.1 uncultured Gordonibacter sp. | reverse complement strand
TGCGGGTTGCCCTTGAGCGCCGGGGTCTTCTTCTTGTCCACCGACTTCTTGCGGCCCTTGCGGACCAGCTGGTTGATAGTAGGCAAAGCTTGTCCTTCCTCACTTGCAGATACCCATCCTCATGTACGCTCAGCTGATGCGCACACGAAAACACGGCGCCCCGGAACGAGGCGCGAGTGAGCATGTTATAACCCTTACAGCAGCTTGTCAAACGCCACGCATCCGGGAGTGTCTATAGCAACGCGGACTTCACGAAAACGGCGTTTCCGCAGGTTGATTAGTATTATGGTCCAGAAATCCCCGATACGAGAAGAGAGTTTCCGGCGAAAACCGGCAAAAAAATCTGGCCGGATTCTCGACTTTTCCATCGCAGCCCGCTTGCCGGAAAAGATCCAGCAAACGCGCCTCGTCATCGCCTCGCCGGGTGCGATGGCGTTCTCGGGAGCCATGCGACCGCAAGGAGGCGGCGCGAACCCGACGGGGCCTTTCCCGAGGCCGAGCGGCTTCCAGGCCTGTCTCACCCCGCTTGCCGACAGAAAGACAGGCGACACCTCCGATTTCCCAAGGCCGTGCGGGTTTCAGGCCTTTCTCACCGGCACATACAGAACCTCGATGTCGCTTCCTTCGCCGTCGAGGTTGAGAAAGCTCGGGAGCAGGAGGATGTCGTCCCGTATTTCGAGCCCGTGTTCTTCGAGGTAGGCGAAAAGGCCGTCGAACGTCTTTTTCTTCACGCTCCCCTCGCGCGTGACCTTTCTTCCGAAGCGCACGCAGGTGCCGAGATCGAGCCTCTTCACGCGGGCACGCGAATAGTCGCTCAGATAATGCTCTTCCTTTGCGGCGATGGTGTTGACATAGTCGGGATTGACCGTAGAGCCTTTGTCGAGCAGATCGTTTCGCCTGATGATTCGTGCGCAGCTCGTCACGCCCAGAAGCTCGTAGTATTCGGCGAGGACTTTCGCGTTGCCCTCCGAAACCGAAAAGTCGCGTCCGTGAGAGGCGTTGATATAGAGTTGTGACGGCCCCTCGACGACCTTGAAGTTCAGCTCGTTCTCGGACGAAACGAACTCGAGGGTCGTCTGGATGCGTTTCAGCCGATAGTTGAGAAGGTCGCGCTCGCGCTCCATGCGCTGTCGCTGGTTTTCGAGCGCTTTCCTGAAATCCGGCGTGTCCTGCTTCTTGTCGAGCATCGCTATCGCCTCGTTGATGCTGAACCCGTGCTGAAGGAGCACGCGGAACGCATTCGCGCGGAACGCGTCTTCCGGCGTGAAGACGCGGTAGCCGTTTTCCATGCGGTCGGACAGGACGAGGCCGTGCTTCTCGTAGAAGCGAATCTTCGATTGCGTCATTCCGGTCATCGCCGAGAACTGTTTCATACGGTACATGCATGTCCCCTTCGAGCATGTTCGGGTGGGGCGGTTTTCGCATGGGAACGGCCGGCGGTTTCGTGCGATGCGGCCGTTTCAGGACGAAAGGCGCCGGGCAAGGCGCCTTTCGTTCCGGCTGCGGCCCCGAAGGCTCCCACGGCCAGTCGACACCGGGCCGAGGAGACTTTGCTTCTTGCGCCCGCTACTCGACGGGAGCGAGGAACAGGGGCTCTTCGTAATAGGTGGAACCTTCCGCGGAGTAGGTGTGGCAGTTGCTGCACCAGTTGCGCGTGAGCTCCTGTCCGCGTTCGTGGCAGTTGTCGCACGAATTGTAGCCGCCGTGGATGGACGCATGGGGGTTCCATTCGCCATACTGGGCGGTTTCCTGCGCATGGGCTTCGTACGACCCGCCATGGCAGGCGAGGCACGCCTCGTCCGAAGTGTAGGGCGCCGTGGGATCGGCGGCATCGGCCGAGGTCTCCGCTTGCGACCCGCCGCTGCCTGCGCTCGGGGCCTGGGGCGCGCAGCCTGCGAACGCGAACAGCGCGACGACCAGGACCGCGGATATCGCGACGAGCGCTTTGATGCTTGCCTTGGACTTTCTCATGCCTGGCCTCCGTTCACCATATGGTCTGCGGCCACATAGCCGAACGTCGCGGCGCGGCCCACGGAGGTTCCGGGAATGTGGCGGGGGTAGTTGCCGGAATAGAAGCTTCCGGATGCGTTGCCCGTGGCGTACAGGCCGGGGATGGGATTGCCAGACGTGTCTACCACCTGTGCGTTCGCATTGATGGTCAATCCTCCGACAGTGGCGAGAACAACGTTGGTGGTCACCATCGCATAATAGGTGCCGCCCGTGAAGGGCTTGTTGTTCCCCGTGTAGCGGTAGTATTCCGGATCGCGTTCCACGCCGTCCTCGAAGAGGGCGTTGTATTCGGCGATGGTGGCTTCGAGCGCCGCCGCGTCGATTCCGGCGAGCTGCGCGACCTCGCCGATGGATCCCGCCCTGAACAGATGCCCTTTGGCTTCGTCGCGGTCGAGCTGGCCTTTGGCCGCATCGCTTTCGACGGCGCTTCCGATCATGCCTTCGTCGAAGATGGTGAACACGGAGTGGCCTTGGCGGATCTTCAGGTTGATGGCGTTGCCGGCATACTGGCGCGGGTTGTTCTCGTTGGTGAACCGCTTGCCTTCCTCGGTGACCATGATGCCGAAGTTCATGGCGCCGGGGAAATACACGCGCTTCTCCACGAACGTCGAGGGAGTGGCGTTGGAGAAGTTCATGACGGGCTGGGGCAGGGAGTCCATGTCGGCGCCCACTTTGAGCCCCATCATGTGCCCGTCGCCCGTCGTGCCCCACGAGGGATTCCACCAGGATGAATACTCGTAGTCCTCGGGACGCACCCACGCCTTCATCATGTCGGGGTTGGCGTCGTAGCCGCCCGTGGCGAGGAGCACGCCCTTGGAAGCGTTGACGCGCACATAGGTTCCGTCAGGATTCTTGGCGATGGCGCCCGTCACGCGATCGCCGTCCTTGACGAGCTGGACGGCCGGCGTGGAGTAGCGGACCTCCCAGTTGTCGTAGGCCTCGCCGACCCCCAGAAGCTCCTTGCACACGTAAAGCCCGAACAGCCAGGTGTTGCTGGTCCCTTCGGGCATGCGGAAGTTCACGTAGGAGTCGATGACGGGGAACCCGTTGTAGTTGGGCGCCTGGTCGAACTTGTAGATCTCCCAGCCATGCCCGCCCTTGTCGAACATGGCCTGCCAGAAATCGGCCATCTCGCCCGAATGCTTGACGTAGGACGTGACGACGTCGGGGTCGGCCCGCCAGTCGCTCGCGCGCAGAATCTCGTCGATGAGCTGAGCGTCGTCGATCTCGATCCCCTGCTCTTTCTGGAAAGTCGCCTGGGTGGCCCCGAAGCTTTCCCACGAAGAGCGGCCTTCGGTCATCTTCTCCAGCATCAGAACCCTCGCGCCCTCTTCGGCCGCCTTGAGGCTTGCCATGATGCCGCCGATGCCCGCGCCTATGATCAGGACCTCGGTGTCTTCGGTGGATGCGATCTCCTCCTCGCCGATCTCGCGGTCCT
The DNA here is from genome assembly GCA_904420575.1 of uncultured Gordonibacter sp. Taxonomy (GTDB): domain Bacteria; phylum Actinomycetota; class Coriobacteriia; order Coriobacteriales; family Eggerthellaceae; genus CAJFUR01. The sequence continues at coordinate 10,236 of CAJFVW010000167.1, read as the reverse complement.
CGAACGCGATAGGACCGTGGGGCCCCGGGAACTCCGCGTTGCGCAAAGGCAGCATGTTCGCGTCTTCCCCCAAGACCTTGGAATACGGATTGCCCGCCCTTTCCTCCGCGGGGGCCGGGGCGTCGTCGGCGAACGCTGTTCCCGCGCCGCCGAGTGCGAATGCGCCCATCGCCCCTGCGACGCCTGCTCCCTTGAGAAAGTCGCGACGTGACAGCTTGCTCATGCTCTTCCCTCCTTCTCGATATGGATGCCGAGCGGCACGCATGCGGCAACATGCCGCAGCGCGAATCGCTGCCCATCTCAGGACGGGTCCCCCATTCGGTTCAACCCGCCTCTCCTTTTGCATATCTCCTGCATTTTCACTACACAGAATCGACGCAAGTCCAGACTAAACCCTCGATCAGGTTTAAGGTCAAGCGCTGCGAAGGATTAATTTGGAGTTCGCTGGCGAAGAGGATGCGATCGGGACGAGAAGGCGGGAGGGCTAGGAGCGCGCGGCCTGGGTTATCAACGCCTCCACCAGCCGCGCGGAGCCTTCCAGGTCGGCCACGGCGATATGCTCGTCCGTGGAGTGGAACGCCGCCATGCCGACCCCCAGGGCGACGGCGCGCACGCCGCGGGCGCACAGGACGTTGGCATCCGACCCTCCGCCGTCGTGCTGGAGGCGCACGGCGAGGCCAGCCGCGCGCGCCGCCGCGGCAACGTCGCGGACGACCTCGTCCTCTTCGTCGTAGAGCACCGCGTCGTAGCTTTTCTCCCAGTCCACCTCCACGGCGCCGCCGAAGCGCGCTGCGGCGTCTTCGAGCGCGGCGGTCATGGCGGCCTTCTGCGCATCGGCGCGTTCGGGGAAAAGCGAGCGGCACTCGCCCGAAAGCATGCAGGCGTCCGGCACGACGTTCGTCGCCCGACCCCCGCCGATCGCACCGACGTTGGCCGTCGTCGCCTCGTCGATGCGGCCAAGCGGCATGGCCTCCACCGCGGCGGCGGCCATGGCGATGGCCGACACGCCCTCCTCGGGCGCCACGCCCGCATGGGCGGCCTTGCCAAGGAAACGCGCCTCGAACGACCAGTGGCAGGGCGCGCCCGTGATCACCGTGCCCGGGGCGCCGGCGGCGTCGAGCACGTAGCAAGGGGCGCCTTCCGGAAGCTCGCCTTCGGCGAGCGCGCCCGACCCCAGCAGGTGCACCTCTTCGCACGTCGTGAGCAGCACCGTGACGTCGGGACGTTCGGAACCCGCCTCCACCACACGGCGCACGCCTTCCAGAATGGCCGCCACGCCCGCCTTGTCGTCGGCCGAAAGGATGGTGTCGCCAACCGAGCGCACGACGCCGTCAACCACTGCCGGCTCGATGCCCGCGCAGGGCTGCACGGTGTCCATGTGCGCCGAGAGCACGAGGCTGCGCGGCGCCGTGCCCGGCAAGTGCGCGATCAGGTTGCCGGTGTCCGAGCCCGTCTGCGCGGCCGAGGCGTCGAAGCGCACTTGGAATCCCAAATCGCGCAGCTCGCGGGCGCAGCGCGCCGCCATGGCGGCCTCGCGCCGTGAGGGGCTTTCGATGCGGGCAAGTTCGCAGAACAGGTCGAGCAGGCGGTTCGTTTCCATGAGGTTCCTTTCTCCTTCCGATGTGCATGCGCGCGCGGCGCCCCCTGTATCAGCGCGGGAGCGCTGCGGACGCCACGGGCGATGCGGGCGCAACGACGGCACGCGCCGCGCGATGCGGCCCTAGCGGTGCGCCGGTCCCGGAGCCGCCACAGCAGGCATCGGGGCCGGCGCATCGCAGGAACGCCTTTCGTCCAGACGCCGGTTGCGGAAGTACACGAGCCAGTTCGCACCGATGCACACCACGTTGACGAAGTAGACCACCAGCACCCAGTTGAGGGTGCCTGCGGCGAACTTGGCCGCAATGCCTGCCGCGTAGCCAAGCGTAATGAGGGCGATGAACTGCCAGCTGGTTCCCACCGCCGTGCCTGCCTTGTAGTTCTTGTACGCGTTCATCGGCCACGAAAGCCCGAAGCACACGAGCATCGCCGCTTCCAGAACCTCTGCCATGCTATCGACCTTCTTCTCTTCTTTTCCTTACGCCTCTCGGCCTCTTGCGTCCCGCGCCTCCTGCAGCGAGAGGGCGCGCGGACGCCGTGATCCTGGCGGGAGCGCGGAACCCGACCGCACGCGCGCCGCCGAGGCTGCAGGAACCGCCTGACGGGCGCGGGGCGGCGGCCTACGCGCCCAGGATGCGCGCGGCCACCTGCTTCTTGCGGCTCAGGATGCCCGGCATCCAGGTGCCGCCCTCGCCCGTGCAGTTGATGCCGAACACGCGGTTGACCACGCGCCGGTTGCCCTCGCAGAAGAACTGGCTGCCTTCTGCCAGGATGTCGGTGATCATGAGCAGCACGAACTCGTAGCCGTGCGCCTCCTTCAAGGCGCGCATGTGGTCGCGGATCTCGGCCTCGCGCGTCAGCACCGATTCCAGGTCCACCGTCTCGTGCTGCGCGATGAGCACGGTGGCGTCGCCCAGCTGGAACTCCTTGGCGTCGGCGCCCACCAGCTTGTCCACCGGCACGTCGTCCTCCCCGCCGCGGCACTTGAACACGGCCAGGCCGAACTCGGTCGCGTCGACCCCCAGGATGCTGGCCAGGTGCGCCACCTGCTCGCGGTCGTCTTCCGTGGCCGTGGGCGACTTCAGGATGACCGTGTCGGTCATGATGGCGGACAGCAGCGCCGCCGCGATGCCGCGCGGGATGTCCACGCCGCGCTTGCGGAATTCCATGGTCACGATGGTGGCCGTGGAGCCCACGGGCAGGTTGATGAAGGGAATGGGGTTGGCCGTCATCACGTCGGCGATGCGGTGGTGGTCGATGATCTCCACCACGTCGGCCTCCTCGATGCCATGGGCGGCCTGGCGCGTCTCGTTGTGGTCCACGAGGATGACCTTGCGCTTCGGGCGCGTGGCAACGTCGGTGCGCGTGACGATGCCGATGCAGAAGCCGTCGTCGTCCAGCACCACGGCCTCGCGCAGGGCGCTGGCCATCAGGTCCTCCACGGCGTCGGCGAGCAGACCCTCCTTGTCCAGCACCAGCACGTCGGTCTCGGTGATGTCGGCAACCTTCTGGCCGAGCGACTCGATGAGGTCGGCGGCCACGGCCATGCTGTTCGCGCCGCCTTCGTCCAGCATGTCGGTGGACGAGATGTAGCGCTCGGCGATCATGCGCGTGGTGATGAGGCCGCGGTACGTGCCGTCGTCGTTGGTGACCACCAGCGAGCGCACGTTGCACTGGCGCAGCAGGCGGCCGGCCTCCAGCAGCGTGGCGTCGTGCTCGATGGAGATGGGGTCGGGCGTCATCACGTCGGCCACGCGCGCGTGCACGTGCCCGATGATCTCGGGGACGGGAAGGCCGTTGTCGGAGAGGACCTGCGCGCTTTCCGGCGGCAGCGGGCCCAGGCGCGCCGGCACGTACACCTGCGCCGGCTCGCCGCCGTGGGCGGCCCGCCGCGCCAGCTCGTTCTTCAGGTACGCATAGCCGACGGCTGCGCAGATGGAGTCGTTGTCGGGATTGCGATGTCCAACGACGATGATCGGTGACGACATGTGCTTGGCTCCTTCTTCGCGGCGCGCACGAAAGCGGCCACGATGCCGCGTGGCCTGCGCCGCCCGTATGTCTTGGCTCTGGTTGGCTGATTCGCCGAGACGCCCCGCCTCGGCCTCCTGTTCCCGGCCAGTGTATCACAGCCTCCCGCACGTCAAACGAGGTTCACAAGCACTGCTCATTTTCTCGGGAGGAAGACGGGAGGGATGGAAAGATTGAGAAGCGCTTGGGCCGCGCAAGCCTGCGCCGGCCCGGCAAGTCCCGTGCCGTACAGCTGCCGGTGCTTACACACTTGGACCCCCGCACGGCAGGTGGAAGCTGCGCGCCGTCCATGGCCGAGTCGTGCCACATCACGCGCGACGAAGCCGTCTCGTTCATGGGCGCGCTGCTCCCCCATCTGAAGCGCTGGGAATAGAAAGCGAGGAGCGACCAACTGCCGGCCGCCCCCGCCTGTGCCCTCGAAAATGCCGCGCCGCCATGCCGCAAGACCCGATTGCGGCATGGCGGCAGGCCGGGCCTGCGGAAGCCGCTCAAACCCCCGCGAGGCCTCGGCTGACTTACTCTCCCCGATGCGCGGCCGCGCGTCCTGCCTGCATGCCGAAGCAGGCTCCAGCACCGGTCGCTGCACCTTGGCAGTACACATTGCCGAGCGTCGGGCGCAAGGCTATTTCGCCCACGGCGTACACGCCTTCGATGGGAGTGCCATATTGGTCGAGCAGCTGCGAGTCCGCGTTCACGATGAACGTGGTGACCGGGTCGTAAGCAAGCCAGGGGACGTTGGCGAACGCATAGAACGGCGGGGTGTCCAGCGCGAACGGGGCCCCGGTCCCTTGACCGTACAGCACGTCGCGGCCGAAGGCGGAATCGACGCCCGTCGCGTTCATGTCCTCGTTGTAGCGCGCCATGGCAGCCGGCAAATCGGGCGCGCCCAGCTTCTCGGCAAGCTCTTCATAGGTATCCGCTTGCACGAACAGGCCTTTGTTCTCCTCGAACACGCCCAGCGGCTTTCCCGCCTTGGCAGCCAGATCGTACGCCTTCTGATCCATGATCTGGTAGTTGAAGTATTCCTCGTCCTTCATGGGCTGGTCAAGCAGGGCGCGCGTCATGGCGTTCCCAATGAACATGCCCTCGTTCACGTACCGCTTGCCGTCGGCGTTCACCTTCACGGCCCCGTAGACGAAAAGGTTCGCATACCCGTTCATGTCGCTGGCAGTGGGATGCATGCCCTCGTTCGCATATATCCACGGTATGCCGTCGAATTGGGCTCCCAGATTGAACGCGGCATAGTGCATGAGCCCGGTGTGGGCCGGGCAGGCCATGCTCTTGATGCCAGAAAGCCCTTTCATGCACTTTTCAAGCAGGTCGGGGCAGCTGGTGAAGCCGCCCGTCGCAAGGATGACGGCCTTGTTCGCGCGGAAGCGGATCTCCTTGCTGCCGCTCTTGCCCACAACGCCCATCACCTTTCCGCCATCGACCACCAGACGCGTCCCTTCGGTCTCGAAGCGATAGTCGGCTCCGGCAGCCTGGGCGGCATCGGTGAGCTTTTGCTGATGGTCCTTCGGATCGAGCGTGAGCGTGCGCGCGACGCTCGATCCCGGCGCCTTCGTGATGACGTCGGTCGATTTCGCCACGCCAAGCTCTTGCAATATGAGCGAATAGTCGTGGCCCAGCTCCCCGTAGCGGCGCACGACGCCTTCGTCGATGTCGATGCCCCAGCTCTTGAGGTCGGCGACGAGCGCGTCAGGGGTGTCTTCGATGCCCTGCTCACGCTGCTCTTCCGAATCCACGAGCGTCATGTACCCTCCGCACAGCGAAGTGGAGGAGAACGCAGTGTTCGCCATGCTCTCCAAGACAACGACCTTCGCGCCCTCTTTCGCCGCCGCATACGCTGCCGCACCGCCTGCGCCGCCGCCACCTACCACCACGACGTCGGCTTCTTCGTCCCACGACAAAGAGCCGTCGGCCAAGCCCGCCTGAGCAGGGTCTTGCCCGCCTGCCTGCGATTGCGGCGCGCACCCGAACAGCGTTGCCCCCATGGCGGCAATTCCCATCGTCGCCGCGCCAGCAATGAAATTCCTCCGCGTCGTTTCCATCCCATCCTCCTTGCTCGCTTCTTCTTTCATGCAACCTTTGGCTGCAAAAGCGAGGCTACGCCGTTTCGGCCAGGCAAGATAAGGGGGAAACGAGGGTGAAACGCAAGGAACTCCGCTACCCCTTAAGGGGTGAACCATCATCGAACAGCGCTTGCACGTCCTTTTTCGAGTGAACGCCGAGTTTCTTGTACAGGTTTCGCGTGTGGGTCTTCACGGTGTCCTCGCTGATGAACAGCTCCGCCGCAATGGCTTTGCGCGGCTTGCCCAAAGCGACAAGCACCAGGATCTCGCGCTCCCGCTCGGTCAGGTCGAACATGGCCGCGGCTTCCTGCAGCGCTTCTCTGTGGGCCTTTTCGCCAAGCGACACGTCAGGAACGCCGCCCTCGCGCTTGGCCAGGGCATTCGAGACGATGAAGAACACGTACACGGCAACCAGGGCGACCACGAACAAGGCGTTGCCGTAGTCCTGCGACAAAGCAGCGAACGCACGTGCCGCCACGATGGACGATACGAACTCCGCCACCGATTGCAGCAGGAAGAACAAGGCGAACGGGGCGAGGCCCCGCATGCCGGACTCCGATGACCAGAACGCGAACATGGCGAAGTAGAAGTAGTAGGCCCCCATTATGCACAGAGTGTTCGTCACCGCCAAAGGCCAGGGGGCAATGGGCAAAAGCAGGAACGCCGCAGCCACAACGGGAAGCGCAACCTGCATGAGCACCGGTCCGAAGCCCCTCTTCTCGATCGCCGGGGCCGACGCGACAAGCGCCCCGGCTATGGCCAGCAACGTGGCAACGGAAAGCAGGTCGTTCGTGAGCGACGGCTCCTGATGCACGATCCTGCTCATGAAGCCGAACGCGCAACCGACGACCACGGCAAGGACATAATAGCCCGCGTCCTCCCCCTTCACTCGCCTTGTCCCTTTGCCGGCCTTCCTTTCCTGCAGCTGATTCCCAAGCGACAAAGGCAGCGTCCGGCAGAGCAATGCCGGCGAGGCCAGCGGCAACAGAACCATGAGCGACTTCGCGACGTGATCGGGCAGCAGCAACAGCACGCCATCGACAAGCGAAAGCACCACCGACGCAAATGCAAGGCAGACCAGAATGTCGAAAGCGCGCATCCCGTTGAAGGCACGGTACCAAAGAGCGAGGAACCCCGCATTCGCCATGCCGATCATCAGGTATCCAAACGGGATCAAAGCACCGTTCGCCTGGTCGCCGATAAGGACGAATCCGAGCGCCGCCGCCACGCCAACGCCGAACGCGCCAATGCGGATGGCCTTGTCGGAAAGCAGCCACAAAGGGCGGGCTGCAAGCAACAAGGCAAGGAATGCAAGGGCGCATCCAAGAAGCTGGAAGGCACCGAAAAATGGAAACGCTTCGAAGAACAGGCTGGTCCGCGGCAGGTAGCGGGCCGGCCACATGAGCGCGAATCCCAACCACCACGGCCAGGCCTGCAGTGCGTTTCGTTTGACGGCGGCCATCATGGACCCCATCCGTCGTGCGGACATGGAACCCCCTCCCTGCAAGATGATGTTGGATGGTAGTGGAGAGGCGGACGTTTGTCCATACATGCCAGCTGTCGCCTTCAACGCATGCTAGAATGGCGGGCAGCCGGTAGGCGTACGGCAGCGCGACGGCGGAAAGGACGACCGTGAAGACATTGGGACTGCGCGACATCATCGGGCCTATCATGGTGGGGCCTTCCAGCTCGCATACGGCGGGGGCGCTCGCCATCGCGCGCATGGCGCGGCGGCTGTGCGGCACGCGCCCCAAGCACGTGACGTTCACGCTGCACGGGTCGTTCGCGCACACGGGCACAGGGCACGGCACCGACAAGGCCCTGGTGGCCGGCATGCTGGGGCTTTCCGCCGATGACCTGGGCATACGCGACTCGTTCGAGCGCGCGCAGGAAGCGGGCCTGGGCGTGCGGTTCGTGCGGGCCACGGACGATGGCGGCGTTGGCGGCCGAGCGAAGGGTGCAGACGACGTCGAGCATCCCAACACCGTCGACATCGAAATCCTGGAAGAAGGCGGCGACACGCTCGACGTGCGGGGCGTGAGCATCGGCGGGGGCGCAGCCGTCATCCGGCGCATCGACGGCATCGACGTGGACATCACCGGCGAACACACGAGCGTCGTCGTGCGCCAGCACGACGAGCGGGGCGTACTCGCCCACATCGCCACCTGCCTGGCCGACTGCGGCGTGAACATAGCCACTACCCGCATGTTCCGCACGCGCAAGGGCTCGGCCGCCTACACGGTCATGGAGACCGACGACGCCGTGCCCGAGGCTGCGCGCGCGGCCATCGAGCGCCACCCCGCCGTGCGCGACGTGCGCGTGATACCGGCAGAGCGCGCCGGCGACGCGGATGGGGAGCAGGAAATGACAGGGCCGAAGGCCGCCCCTTCCATGGCCGACGACGCGGAAGCACGCTTCGCCCGCTGCGACTTCGTTTCGGGTGCCGAGCTGCTGGCCCGCTGCGCCGAAGGGTCGTGCGCCATTTCCCAAGCGTTCCGCGAGCGGGAGGAAGCGCTGTGCGCGCTGGACGGACACGCGGCGAACGTCGACGCCTACCTGGAACGCGTGCTGCAGGTCATGCGCGCCTCGGCCACCGAGTCAATCGCACGCCCCGTGCACTCGACGGGCGGCCTCATCGGTGGCGAGGCCCGGGCGTTGGCGGAGTCGCTGCAGGTCGCGGGCACAGGGACGGGAACGAGCGCCGGCGCAGGCGCAGGCACGAGCGCAGGCGCGGGAACGACGCCGCTTCTCGACCCGCTTTCCGCCACCGTTTCCGCCTACGCGCTGGCCGTGCTGGAAACGAACGCGTCCATGGGCCGCATCGTGGCTGCGCCTACCGCGGGATCGGCCGGCGTCGTGCCGGCGGTGCTGCTGGGGCTTGGCCGCCACCGGGGGCTGACCGACGAGAAGCTGCACGCAGGCCTTCTCGCGGCAGCGGCGGTGGGCTATCTTATTGCACGCAACGCCAGCGTTTCGGGTGCCGAAGGGGGCTGTCAGGCCGAGATCGGCTCTGCAGCCGCCATGGCCGCCGCAGCCGCGGTCGAGATAGCCGGCGGCACCCCCGCCCAGGCGCTCGCCGCGGCGTCGAGCGCGCTCATGAGCCTTATGGGGTTGGTGTGCGATCCCGTCGGCGGGCTGGTGGAGGTGCCGTGCCAGAAACGCAACGCCACCGCCGCCACGACGGCGCTTGTCTGTGCGCAGATCGCCCTTTCCGGGACGGAGAACCTCGTCGGATTCGACGAGACCGTGGCCGCCATGGACGCGGTCGGCCGGGCGCTCCCCTTCGAGCTGCGCGAAAGCGCCTTGGGCGGCATCGCCGCCGCGCCGGCCGCCTGCGCCTGGTGCGCGAAGTGCGCGGGCTAGAGAGGCCCGGCCAGTCCACTTTTGGCTGGGATCCCGACTCCGATCATGAGTCGAGAAGCGGCTTGCCCACACGCATCCGGCAAGGGCGCACACCGGGAGTGCCGCCTTCGGCAGCGGCGGCACTCCCATCCCCGCCGTCGACTCCTTCGCCGACAACCCCTCCCCTGCCCTTGCGGCAGGGGTTGTAGCACACCTCGCCGCATACGAGACATGTCACAGGCTCAGGAATGGCGGCGGCGGTCAGGTCGGTGCCGCAGCGAGAGCAGGGATTGCCTTCATGAAAATGCTCGAGGTCCACTACGTTGAACGCACCGCATTCCGGGCAAACGACCGCACGCTTGCGGGGAGGCCGACACCCTCCGCACAAGGAATTGCATGACCAGCACATGGCTTTCCTCCCATCAGATGACAGCGCACTGCAAACGTCGGATGCGCAAGCCAAACGAACCCTTCACCCCGTCCGCGGACCAGGCGCCCTCCCGACGCGTCACCGCTCCGCCACGCGCCGGAGATGCAGCTCTCCATGGCGGCGGGACAGTTCGTCAGCGAACAGGATGCAGTATCGCAGACCCTTCAAGGTCACGTACAGGCTGGCGACCCGGTTCACGCCTCCATGGTCGAACGTGTCGTATGTCAGGTACTCACGCTCGATCAAGGGCTCGTAAAGGGGGTTCCCTGCAAGCTTGTCCAGCAGCAGGCAAGTGGACTCTCTGCCCAGTTCGTCCTGCTTGAGAGCGATGCTGTACAGCACATCCTCCTGATGCGGAGACAGGCGCCCAAGCGAGCGCACTTCAGACATGATCTCTTCCTCGGTCGCCATGCGCAACCCACCTCTCTTCTTGCAAAAGCAAACCCGCAAGCCACCCGGCAGGGCCGTCATAACCGACCGGTCGTCCACAGAGACCGCCTGCGTGTCACGCGCCGGCGCTTGCAGGAACCGAAACGCGCGCCTTCACCTGCGCGCAACCAGAAACCGGACCGGGCGCCGCAGAGGCGACCCCGGCCCGGCCCATCTTCCACCCGTCCAGCCTACTTGCCCACTTCGTTGCCCGTTGCCTTGGTGGAAGTGTAGCCACCCCACGCGCGGGCAATGAACTTGTCCTTCACGAAGAAGATCTGCGCCTTCATGAGGTCAGCCTTGCTAACGCCCACCTCGGCAAGCGCCTCGTCCTGGCTT
>CAJFVW010000166.1 GCA_904420575.1 uncultured Gordonibacter sp. | reverse complement strand
CCCACCGCGTTGTCGATGACGGGCTTCGTGTTCGGCATGCAGCACACCGCCGTGAAGCCGCCGTGGGCCGCGGCGCGCGTGCCGGAGGCGATGTCCTCCTTCTGCTCCAAACCGGGCTCGCGCAGATGCACGTGCATGTCCACCAGGCCGGGCACCACTATCTTGCCGCCCAGGTCGCGTTCCACGCCCTTCGCCATGGTCAGGCCGTGGCCCACTTCCACGATGCGCCCGTCGCGCACCAGCACCTCGCACGTCTCGTTCAGGCCCACCTGCGGGTCGATCACGTGGGCGTTCTTAAGCAACAAGGCCATCTTCGCTCCCTCCAAGCAGCAGGTACAGGGCGGCCATGCGGGTGAGTATGCCCGCATAGACCTGGTCGAGAATGACCGACCGCTTCGGGTGGTCGGCCATGTAGCTGTCCAGTTCGACGCCGCGGTTGATGGGGCCGGGATGGCAGATGAGGGCGTCGGGCTTCATGAGGCGGTCGCGCTCCTTCGTGAGGCCGTAGAGCAGGTTGTACTCGCGCAGGCTGGGGTACGGCGCGCCTTCCAGGCGTTCGCGCTGGATGCGCAGCATGTACACGACGTCCAGCTCGGGCAGCGCCTCGTCAAGCCGCGAGGTCACGTGGTCGGCGCCCAGAACGTCCGGGCGCGCCGGAAGAAGCGTCTGCGGCGCGACGACCGTCACCTCGCAGCCCATGATCTTGAGCGCGGGGATGAGGCTGCCGCACACGCGGGAGTGCCCGATGTCGCCCACCACGCCCACGTGCAGCCCGGAAAGGTCGCCCTTGGCCTCCCAGATGGAGTACAGGTCGAGCAGGGCCTGCGTCGGGTGCTGGTGCTTGCCGTCGCCGGCGTCGATGACGTGCGCGCCGGACACGTCGGCTATCTTGCGCGGCACGCCCGCATGCTTGTCGCGGACGATGATCATGTCGATCTTGTAGGCGCACAGCGTCTCCACGGTGTCCACCAGGCTTTCGCCCTTCACCGTGGACGTGGACGAGCCGCCGAAGTTCAGGCTGTTGGCACTCAGGCGCTTCTCGGCGATCTCGAACGAGGAGCGCGTGCGCGTGGAGGGCTCGTTGAACATGTTCACGATGGTGTAGCCCTTGAGCGTGGGGACCTGCTTGATGCGGCGCTCGTTCACCGCCTTGAAGCGCTCGGCCGTTTCCAGGATGGTCATGATGTCGTCGGCGGAATACTCCGCGATGTCGATCAGGTGCTTGTGGTCGAAGGCCATGGCTACTCGCCTCCCTGCGCGGCGTCGTCGGAAGGCGCGGCTGCGCGCGCCCTGTCCTCGGCTGCCCCGGCAGTCCCTGTGGCTTCGCGGCCGGCAGCGCCTTCGATCCCGCCGACAGGCCCGGCCAGGGGCGCCGACCCCACGCGCTGCCCGGGAGCGACCTCGCTGATCTCGACGGCCGAGACGCCGTCCACCTCTTCCAGGAACAAACGCACGCTCTCGTTCGCCGAAGAGGGCACGTTCTTGCCCACGTAGTCGGCGCGGATGGGCAGCTGACGATGCCCCCGGTCCACCAGCACGGCCAGCTGCACGCAGGCGGGCCGGCCGATGTCCATGAGCGCATCGAGCGCCGCGCGCACGGTGCGCCCGGTGAACAGCACGTCGTCCACCAGCACGACCGTGGCGCCGTCGATGTCGAAGGGTATTTCGGTGGAATGGACTTCCGGACTGATGTAGGTGGCGAAGTCGTCGCGGTAGAAGCTGATGTCAAGCTTTCCGAGCGGCACCTTCGTGCCCTCGATCTCCTCGATCTTGTCGGCCAGCTTCTTGGCCAGAAGGTCGCCCCGGGTGACGATTCCCACGACCGCGAGCCCGTCCGCCCCCTTGTTCGTCTCGAGGATCTGATGAGCGATGCGCGTCAGCGACCGCTCGATCTCGCCTGCATCCATGCAGACGGACTTGACCGTGCCTGCGTCGTTCATACACACTCCCTTTCGTTTCGAGTGCGTACAGTCTGACCTGTCCGGGCCGGACGCGCGCCGCATGCTGCCGCGCGTGGGCGTCCCCAGACGTGCTGCCTGCGCCGAGGCATGAAAAAAGCCCCTGCGACAGACAAAGGCTTGAACCCGTGCGCGCCCTTTTCCGGATGGGCGCCTTCGTGGATGCCTTGTCGGTCTCTCTGTACCGCTTTTAAAGGACGACACGAGTATGCACGCTCGCGCGGCCAAGCGCAACCCCCCATTTGTTTACAGTTCGCCGCCGAACGGAAACCCCCTTGTGTAAGGCGCGGGCGAGGGGAAGGGAGGGAAAGGGCTTGGCGAGTGCGGGGTATGTCGAAGGAGCAGGCCCGCGAAAAAGGCGGTGCGGCTACCCGTCGATCAGCTGTAACAGGTCCTCGCGAGAAGACACTCCCAGCTTGCGGTAGATGCTCTTCACATGCGTGCGCACGGTGCTTTCGGATATGACCAGCGTGTTCGCCACGAACACGATGCCGTGGCCCCGTCCCAGGTACCCCAGGATCTCCCTCTCGCGCGGCGAAAGCCCGCCGTCGTCCGCCACGCGCTCGCAGCGTTCCTGCAGACCGTCGGCGGCATCTTTCGCTCCAGAGCCGGTGCGGCCTTCGAGTTCGGCTCCTTCGCGCCGCCACGCGGCCACAAGCGTCGCCCCGATGAGAATGGCGAAGTAGCACGTGCTCACCACCAAAAGGATGGGCCCGCCGCCATAGTCCGCGAAAGCGGGCAGCGACCCGCTGAAGATGCCGGCAAGCGACACGACCGAGAACGCGGCCACCGCGAGCCCGTAGATGGACGCCGGCGAGAACTCCCCCGCATGCGCCATGGCGCATAGGCTCGCAAGCGCCAGGATGGCGATGGCGCCGTAGAACACGTACGACGCAGTGGCGGCAAGCCACTGTGGGCCGCCCCCGACGGGGAAGCTGTTCAGCACGACGAGCATCAGCGCGAAGCACGGGAGCACGGCCTGGTAGATAACCGAGAGCAGCGGCCGAGTGGTCTTCAGCAGGCACAGCGGCACCATCAGGACGGCTGCGGCGATGCCGCCGAGCACCTCCATGTAGAAGACGTCGAACACGAGGAACTTCCTCACGCCCATGATGTAGCCGAACACCATGAGCCCCAAAAACGGGACGGCCAGCACCGAGGCCATGCGGCGCACCGTGGAGAAGAACGCGCGGGCCGGCGCGGGCGCGCCTTCCCCGGCGTCTCCGGGAGCAAAGACGGCAGCGCGGACGCCTCCCGACCAAGGTGCCCGCAGGCGGCGGGCCAGGCTGCCGTCGTCTGCGGCGGCATCGTCGACCGCCCGGGCGCCGCCGCGCACGGCGGCCTTGAACGCCTGCATCTCGCCATCGGACGCAGCGGCATCGCACAGGCAGGAAAGCTCGCCCCTTGCCGCCTTCCAGACCGGCAAAGCCACACCCAGCACCAGCAAGAACGCGAAGACGGCCATGCCCACGGGGGCGGACACGGCCGCAAGCAAGAGCTCCACCACGGACGCCATGCCTATCATGAGCGCCAGGTTCGCAAGCGCCTGGCGCAGGTCGTACTGCGCCAGGCAGGTGCCCCAGGCGATGCACAGGACCACCGTGCCCACGGCCGCCAGGAGGCCCGCCGCCGCGGAAACGACCGCGGAGCCGAACCCCTCCACGACGAGCACCAGCCCGAACAGCACGAATCCCGCCAGGTAACACACCGCGCCGGCACCCACCGCCGGCAGGCCGAAGAACGCGTCGTCGCCCCGGCGCGCCGCAAAGAACGCGCAGGCCACGCCCACGACTGCCGCCGTGCCCAAAAGCGCGTTGACGAACGGGGCCATGAACGCCTCCGCCGCATCGGGGAACGCGTCGTGGAACATCACCATGTTGGGCGAGTAGACGGGCAACGTGGCGAAGAACGCCACGAACAAGAGAGACTCCACCTTGAAGCCCTGGGAAATACGCAACCGGCCCTCCCTTGCCTTGCGTGTGCTTGCCATCCCGCCTGCGACCATGGCCGCAGAAGGAACGCCGTACGGGGGACAGTATACTCCATGAGGAACCGCGCGGCATCCTCCGAGTGCGCGGCGCGCCGCCACGCCGGATCCGGTGAGGGCCGCCCCGCCCGCGTGCCGGTGCGCACGGCAGGAGAGCACGGCGGCAAAAGCGGGCGGGGCGGCAGGCGGGGCGGCGGCGTGACGGTCCTTATGCATCCGAGGTTCCCGCGCGGGCGCAGGGGCGGGCGGCAGGCAGTGCGGCAGTGCAGCGGCCCTCGCCGGACGGGCAGCAGGCGGCAAGCCGCTCGCCGTCCGGCACACGCCGTCACCCTCCTGCCGCCGACCTCTCCCACCTGCGCATTCCCGCTCCCTCCCCCATTTCCGCGATGCGCCCGTGGGCGCCGTTCGCGCTTTCGCGGTAGGCGGCCGTCGCGAAATACCCCAAGCCTGCGATTTTGCCGCCGCGATGGGCGCTCTACGATGCCTGAAGGCCGGACGGCGAGGGACGAATCCGGCACCGCGCCCGACGCAGGCAGCGCCCGGCGTGGGAAACGAACGCTTTGCAAGGAAAGGGAGACACATGAGCAAGAACACCGGTCTATCGCGCCGCGCGTTTCTGGGGCTGGGGGCCACGGCGGCCGTCGCAGGCGCCGCAGGACTCGCAGGCTGCGCGCCGGCCGCCAAGGAGGACGGCAACGGCACGGCACAGGCGGCCACGGCCTCGGGCGCTTCCAGCGAGTCCGGGTGGCGCACGCCGCCAGCGGAGATCACCGACTTCGCGCAGGAGATCGACTGCGACGTCGTGGTGTGCGGGCACGGCTTCGCCGGCATCACCGCCTGCCGCGAGCTGGCCGAGGAAGGCAAGAAGGTCTATCTGGTGGAAAAGCAGCCGGAGGACACGTTCAACGCCGTGGGCAACGAGTTCGCGTCGCTGAACTCCACCATCCTCAAGGAGCGCGGCGTGCCCCAGATCGACCCGGTGGAGTTCTTCCAGAACTGGATGACCATCACGGGCAACTACCCGAACCAGGAACTGGTCATGAAGTTCGCGCAGAATTCCGCCGAGACCACCGACTGGTACCTCTCGGAGCTCACCGACGACGACTTAGCCACCATGACCACGGCTTTCTTCCCGAAGACCGAGCATCAGCTGGACAACATCGGGCCCATCAAGTTCTGGCCGAGCGTGTGCAGCTTCTACGGCGAGTGCAACCAGACAAAGATCCACGGCTACAACCGCGAAGTCGCCAAGCAGAACGGTGCCGAGTTCCTGTTCTCCACCGAGGCGCGCTACGTCGTCATGGACGACGGCGCCGTTGCGGGCCTGGTGGCAACGAACGACGAGGGCAACCTCAAGTTCAACTGCAAGGCCGTCGTCATCGCGTGCGGCGGGTTCGGCGGCAACCCGGAGATGATGGCCGACCTCATGCCCGACATGGCGGGAGCACTGGTGGGCGACGAAGCGCTCACCTCCACGTCGGCCAACGACGGGCGCGGCGTGCAGATGGCCTACTGGGCCGGCGCACACCTGGAGACGTGCCCCATCCCCGGCATGAACATGAAGGGCCTCTCACTTCCCGGCAAGATGAACTGCCTGCCGCAGGCCGTATGGATCGACGAGAACGGCAAGCGCTTCTGCAACGAATACTACGCCACGTCCGAGCAGCGCGGCCTGGCCACAGTCTACCGCAGCCGCAAGACGAAGTTCGCCGTGGTCGATGACAACTTCACCCTGTACCGCCAGTACACCATCCCGCAGCATGCCGGCTTCTCGGCCACCGAGGAGAACATCGCGGCGCTGCGCGAGTCGCTAGACAAGGCCTACGCCAAGTTCAAGGGCACCTACGAGGAGCCCGAAGAGGCCGAAGGGGAAGGCGGCCCGGGCGGTGGCGGCCCCATGACCTCCGTCGAGTTCATCGCCGACGACACGCTGGAAGGGCTGGCCGCCCAGCTGGGCCTGACCGGGGAAGCCGCCGAGACGTTCCTGAAGACCATCGAGAACTACAACGCGTACTGCGAAGCCGGAGCCGACCAGGAATTCGGGCGCAACGCCGAAGTCCTGTTCCCCGTGAACCAGGCGCCGTACTACGCCTGCACGTTCGACCCGGTACTCGGCGAGACCATGGTCACCTGCGGCGGCATCATCACCGACGGCGAGCAGAACGCGCTCGACGCCAACTTCGAGCCCATCCCCGGCCTGTACGTTTCGGGCAACGACTGCGGCCGCCGCTTCGGCTACGAGTACATCACGCCCATCCCCGGCTGCAGCCTGGGCATGGCCATCGTGCTCGGCCGCGAATGCGGCAAGTCAGTGGGCACGTTCCTGGGGTAGAGCCTGCAGTTCTATTGGACGAGCCGTTCCCTCCATCAAGGCGCCGCACCTCTGCGGCGCCTTTTTCGTGAAGGGGAAGGCGGGCGCGGAATCGATGGCGTCCATGCCGTCGACCAGCCGACGCACTGCGCGCTCCAGATGGCCGCGCGCCTCGGCGCGCACGCGGGCAAGCTCGTCTTCCAGGGCGGATTCCAAGTCGGCGGCAACCTGCAGGCGCTCCTGGGCCTCCGCCAGGCGCAGAGCGGCCTCCTGTTCCCGGTACTCCACCTCGCACTGCGCAGCGGCCAGGGTCTCGGCCGCTTCGGCGCGCGCATCCTCCTTGATGGAGCGCGCATCGACGTGGGCATGAGCCAGCATGAGCCGGGCCCTTTCGTCCGCGCGGCGCTCCATTTCCCGGCCGCTTGCGCGCGCCTCCTCCAGAAGCTCGTCGCGCGCCACCTGCGCCGCCAGCAGAAGGTCGGCGATCTCCTGCTCCTGCTGGTCAAGCACGGCGGCTCGGTCGAGTTCGCGGGCCAGCGCCCTGTCGAGCGAGACGGAGCGCTCGCGCTCGAGGGCAAGCTGGTCTTCGAGCGAGACAGCAAGCGCCCGGGCCTCTGCGGCGCGCTCGTCGCTTGCGTCTGCGCGGTGCTGGGCGCTTGCCACCTGGGCCTGGGCCTCGGCCCTGCGGCGCTCCGCCTCTTCGGCACGCCGTTCGGCAGCGGCGGCGCGCTCAGCGGCGGCCGTCATGCGCTGTGCGGCCTCGGCAGCGCGCCGAGCCTCGCTGCGGGCACGCTGGTCGGCCTCGCCCATGCGCGCCTCGTAGAGCGCCGCCATCTCCTCCAAGGCGCCCAGCAGGTCCACCTCGTCCACGCCTCCGACCAGACGCTTCTTGAACGTGCGGCCAGCCAGGAACGACCCGGCGACGCTGCCCGGGTCGATGGCGGGCGCGGCCTTTTGGGATTCCTTGGTCTCGGCGCGAATCATCGGCCGCTCCTTTCCCTGGGAACCCGCCGCTTCGTGGGGCGGCGGACGGGCTTCGCCGCGTCGATCCTGCCGCTGCGGCGGCTCCACACCAGATACACCGGCAACCCCGTGGTCAGGGAGGTGAAGGCCGCCGTCAGTCCCGCATCCGTCAGCGGCAGGGGCGTCGAGGCGTCTTCGGCGCCTGCCGTGCTTGCATCCGAGGAGCTGCCCGCATTTGAGGTGCTGCCCGCGTCGCTGGCGAACGCGCCGCCCGTTTCATCAGGGCTTGCCCCTGCCGGCCCTCCTGCGCCAGTGGAGCCTTCCGCAGCCGCACCATCAGGCGAGTCGTCTGCAGCGCCCTCCCCCGCCTGGTCCGTTGGCGCAGCAGGAGCCCCGGCCGCACCATCCGCATCGGCCTCGCCGTCCGCGTCGCCCGGTTGCCCGTCCAAGACCCCGTCGGCCGCAGGCGCTTCTTCTGCGAGCGGCTCCGCAGTGGGTCCTTCGCCTTCCGCAAGATCGCCCGCGTCAAGCGAAACGGCAACCGGATCGCCGATAGGCAGCTTCAGCACCTTCCCCGTAGGCGCGTAGTTCGCCGCCGCCGTGCATGCGGGATCGTAGCGCAGCACGAAGGCGTAGGTTCCCGTGCCGTCCGCCACCCGGTTGCCTGCGTCGTCGTAGTTCAACGGCGCCTGGCTGCCCACGTCCTTGAACGCATCCCTCAGGTAGGTCACGCCTGCCGGAACGGCGATCTCGCCCGAAAGCTTGCGGCAATAGCAGAACGTATACCCCAGGCTCGTCACGCTTTCGGGCAGGGTGAACCCTTCCGGCAACGACTCGAGCTTGTCCATGTAGTTGAACGTCTCGCTCAGGCTCGTGATGCCTTCCGGCAAGCGGAATCCCTCAGGAAACGAGACCATCTTCGAACCCGCGAAGGAGTCCTGCAGGTTCGTCACCGTCGAGGGGATGGTGAAACCCGCTGGCAACGTGGTCAACCCTGCATAGTAGAACGCATACGACATGTTCTGCATCCCCTCGGGGAGCAGCAAGGTATCGGGCAGCTTCTTCAACGAGCCGCACTTGTAGAACATTCTTTCCATCGACGTGGCCGTCGAGGGGATGGTCAAGCCTTCGGGCAGGCTTTCGAGGTTGGGGCAGTTGTAAAAGACGTTCGCCACGCTCGTCACGCCCTCCGGCATGCGGAAGGTTGCCGGCACGGCGGTCAGCGACGTGCAGGCAAGGAACAGCTGCTCCATCGATCTGACGCTGTCGGGAACGCGCCAATCTGCAGGAAACGTCGTCAGGCTGCTGCAGCCATAATAGAGCGAATCTATCTTCTCGGCGTTATCCGGAATATTCGACGCTTCGGTAAGCTTCTCGCATCCTTGCAAGGCGCCGGAAAGCGTTTTAACGCTTTGCGGGAAGGTGGGGGGCACCTTAAGAGGAGTGTTGGCGAAGGCGTAGCTCGCATCTTCCAGCGCTGCCGGCAAGGTGGGCGGCTCCACCAAGCCAGAATCGGAGAACGTGCCGCCCATATACCGAACGTTCTCGAGGCGCAGAGGAGCATTCTCGAGCATCGCGCACCTAAAGAACGTGTATTTCAGATCGGTCACCGTACATGGCACAAGCCCCTCCGGAACCGATGGCAAGGCCGAACAGGCCTCGAACACGCTATCGAGCACCTTCAGATTGGGCATGCCGGCGAACAGGTCTTCGGCCACCGAAACCAGGTTGTTGCAGCCATAGAACGTTTCGGCGAGGGTTTCCAGCTGCCCCGCCCCAGAGAACAGGTTCGCAGGAAGCGCCGTCAGGCTCGTGCAGTTCTTGAACGTGGCTTTCGCGGAGGCCAGCCGATCCAAACCCGAAAACAGGCCCTCGGGAATCGTCGTCAGACCTGAGCAATTGTAAAACATGCTGTCTATGGACGTGATGCCCTTGGCCTTGGAAAACAGATCGGCGGGAACCGAAGCCAGCTTCTTGCAGTTGGCAAACGCATTTCCCACGCTGGCGACCCCGCTTCCCAGAAAAGCAGGAGGGATGGATTCCAGGTTCGGCATGGAAGCGAAGGCGTATCTCAGTTCGATTTTCGCGCCGTCGGGAATCAGATGCGCAGGGAGCTCGGCAAGCGCGCATTTGAAGAATAGATGCGCTGCATTCAAACCGTCATTGGCAGGCAATGCCAGATCGTTGGGAACCGTCGCAAGCGACGAGCATCCATAGAACAGTCCTTCTACACTGGTCACCTTTTCCGGAAAGGAAAACGTATCGGGCACGGCTTCGAGTTTGGCGCAGGAGCCGAACAGGTACGACAGGTCCGTGGCGCCCTCCGGAAGGCGGAACGCGTCAGGCAAGCGGGTCAACGAAGAGCAGTTAGAGAACACTTCCCGCAGGTCAGTCACTTTAGAGGGTATTTCGAAGCCTTCTGGCAGCGACGCCAGATTGGAGCAATCCATGAACGCACGATACATCCACGTCACACCGTCGGGCAAGGCGAATCCATCTGGCAGCGTCGTCAGGGACGTGCAGCCCGCGAAGGTCTGTATCATGCCCGTCGCGGTGCGAGGAAGCGCGAAGTTGTCGGGCAGCGTCAGATTCACGCACCCTTCGAAAGCGCCCGCACCGCCTTCCTCCGTGCGGGAACCCAGTTTCGTCCATCTCTCGTTGCCGCGCGGGTCGAACAGAACGCCGCGCAGAAAGGCGTTGCGCGTTGCAATGGCATTGACGTCGTTGATGTCGCGCGACACGAATACACGCGGCACGGTCCCATCGTAGGTTCCGTGGATGGCGCCCCAATCGTAGCTATGCGCCGTCAGATGCGCGCTTTCCAGATACAGGTAGACGGTCGCGCCCGCCGTGCCGTCGAACGCCGTGGCGGTCAAGTCGGCCGGCAGGTACACGGCCTGCTGCCCGCGGCCGTCACGGTACGCGACGTCAACGTGGCGCCCGTCGCCGAGGCCGTCCCCGAACAACCGAGGGCTTATGCCGCCAAACGTGGCATGCGTCAGAAGCGACATGTCGGGCAACACCACGTACTCCACGCCAGCCGGCAAGCCATCGAACATCTTGTACGTGGAGGTTACGGAAACGCCCAAGAGCGTTGTGCCCTGCCCATAGGCAGTGCCACCGTCGGCGTCCATTTCCTCCTGCACGTCCACCAGGCCGAAACCATCGCCCTCTCCCACGTAATGCAGGTAGAACGTTCCTCGAGCGTCCTGGTAGGGAGCTCCGGCCTCATACACCTTCTCCCAGTTGCGCACCACGGCCACGAACACGATGCGGTCGTTGGCGTTCGCCGCCGCCACGTCCTTCACGTAGTCGTTCGCCGTGGGGTTGTAGCGCACGGCCATGGCATAGCGCCCCGCCCCTGCGCCCACGTCCTTGCCGGCGTCGTCATAGCGGCCCGAAGCAGCGCCGGCGCCGTCGAAGCATGCATCCAGATTCTTCAGGCCGTCGGGCAGCATGATGTCTGCCTCCATCGAGGAACAACCGTTGAACGCCCCTTTCAGCACTTTCATGGTTTCCGGAATGGCAAAGCCGTCGGGGAGCGCGGCCAGCGAGGAGCAGCCATAGAACAGCTTGGCCGCGTCGGTCATGCCCACAGGCAAGGTGAACCCATCAGGCAGCGAAGCGAGCGAAGAACAGCCATGGAACACCGATTCGGCCACCTTCAGATTCTCCGGGAAGGCAAAGCCCGTCGGCAACCCTTCCAGCGACGTGCAGAACCAGAACGCCTGGTCGATGTACTTGGCCGGAGCCAACGTGAACCCTTCGGGCAGCGAGCGCAGAGAGCGGCACTCGGAGAACAGCAGCGTGGCGTCTACGACGTTCGCGGGCAGCTTGAAGCCGGAGGGCAGCGTTTCCAAGGCCGTGCAACCGGCAAACATGCCCTGTATCGACGTCAAGTCCGAAGGCAGCCTGAAACCGGAAGGCAGCGACGTCAGCGACGAGCAGGAAGCGAAAGCCCGGTTGGCACTCGTTACCGAGGGCGCCAACGTGAAGTCATTGGGCAGGACCAGGCTCTTGCAATTCTGAAACAGCGCACCTATGTTACTTGCGCCGAGCGGGATGCGCACCCCCTTGGGCAACGACGTCAGGCTTTCGCATCCATTGAACGTGGCGTACAGGCCATCGCCGACTATGCCCGATCGTAAGACCAGGGAATCGGGAAGCGAGGCAAGCGACCGGCAGTATTGGAAGGCCCGGGAAAGGCTGACCACGCCATCGGGCAGTGCGAGCGCATCGGGCAAGGACGCCAGGTTGGTGCAGCCGCAGAACGCGTTGTCCATGACGGTCACCGTGGAGGGAATGGCGAAGTTGCCAGGCAGCTCGACCAGGCCCGTGCAGCAGTAGAACGTGCCCACCATGCCTCCGTCGGACATGGTGGTCCATGCTGGGTTCGGATGGGGATCGAACAGCACCGCCGTGAGGTCGGCGTTCATCTTGAACAGGCACCGTATGCCCTGCACTTCGTTGGACACGTAGGCATGGGGCACCTCCTGCTTGAATATCCGATGCCCCGGCTCCCCTTCCAAGTGCGCCTCGGTCACGTACAGGTACGTGGTCGCGTTCGTGCAGCCGTCGAACGCCGTGGCCGTCAGGTCGGCTGCGGCGTGCGGGCCTTCCCCTTCGGCCTCCGTCTTCACGCCGTCGCGGTACATCACGTCGATGGCGCGGTCGCCCACGCCGTTCCCGAACAGGTTCGCTGCCAGGACCTGCCCGTCGACGTCGGATGCAAGCAGTGCCACGTCGGGCAGCAGCACCTGGCGTACGTCGGCATGCGGCGCTTCGAACAGCTTGTACGTGGAGGTCACTTTCGTGCCGAGGATGCAGCCTTGCGCGTCCAGGTCCTCGGCCACGTCCACCACCTCCTCGTTGCCCACGTAACGCAGGTAGTAGGGGCCCCAGCCGTCGTTGTCGTCGTACGGGCCTTCCCCGTACACGCGCACGTACAGGTCTTCCACGGCCACCGTCGAGTCCGTCGGCAGCGCTTCGGTCGTGGCGTAGCGGGCGAAGGCGACCGTGGCCGTGGCTGCCAAGGCCACGGCGGCCAAAAGCGCCAAGACGGCGAAACGCAGGGTGAGCCTTTGGGAAAGCAGTGCCCTCATCGTGCATCAGTCCTTCGCACATCGCCGTCGCGGCGCGAAACGCGCACGGTGCGATCGCCGCGCATCCTGCGGGCATCGCGGGCGCCGCGGGCAACGGGCCACATGAGATAGAGCGGCGCCCCTTCGGCCGCGAACGCATGCGGACTCAAACCAGGCTCGCTCGACTCCGCGGCTTCTTCGGCAGAGCCGGTGGCCTCGTCCCCATCGGCCGGCACGTCGGAGAGGCCGCCGTCCGTCGGCAGGCCGCCTGCAGCGTCCTCCCCTTCCACCAACGAGTCCGCATCCGGCATAGCGTTTCCGTCCAAAGCGGCGTCCTCGTCCGCCGACACCGAGGGCGCTGCTTCGAAGCCCTCCCCTGCAGCCGTCGTGACTGCAGGCTGCTCCAGCATGAGCAGGTTGCTGTTGCCATGGCTGGACGCGTAGTTCTTCACCTGCGTCGTGGTGTTGGCCGGATAGCGAACCACCAGGGCATACTTCCCCTCGACGCCCTCGCCGGCCAGCGTTCCGTCTTCCAGGTAGCGCTTCGGCGCGAGCGTGCCCGCCGAAGAGAAGCTCGATCCCATGTTGCTGATGCTTGCCGGCAGGACCAGTCGCCGCTCAGACTGTTGCATCCGCTGAAAGCGAAGGACAGGGACGTCAGGGTGCTTGGCAGGGAAAACCCGGAAGGAAGCGACCCGAGCGCTCCGCAACCCAAAAACATGTCCAACAACGACGTCACGCCTTCGGGGATGGTAAAGCCTTCCGGCAATGCAGTCAGGTTTATGCAGCTTCTGAACATGTCGGATACGTCCGTCACCCGGGAATGCAGCACGACCCCGTTCGGAAGGGACGCAAGGCAGCCACACCCATAAAACATGCCCGACGCATCCTTCAGAGACAAAGGCAACGCAAAGTCCGTCGGCAATTCCGCGAGCGCCCGACAATCGTAGAACAGGTACCTTGCCGTGGTGACGCCCTCGGCGACGGTGAACGTGCCGGGCAGCTCGCCGAGCGCCTGACAGCCGGAAAACATGCTGTTGACGTTCCTGGCCGTGTTCGGCAGCGCGAAATCCGAAGGAAGCGAGACGAGCGCCTTGCAGCTATCGAACAGGTTCGATAGCTCGGTCACCCCTTCGGGAACCTGGAAGCCTTCGGGCAATCCTTCGAGCGCAGAGCAGCCCTGGAACATGCTGCTGATATCCGTCGCATTTGCAGACAAGCCGAAGCCGTCGGGCAGCCTCCTCAACGAGGAACACCCGTAAAACACGCTCTTCGCGTCTTCCACTCTGTCCGGAATGGTGAAACCCTGCGGCAGTTCCACAAGGTTGCGGCAACCCCTGAACAACGAGGATATCCGCAATGCCCTTTCGGGCATCCTGAAACCGTCCGGCAACCGCTCGAGGCTCGTGCATCCTTGGAACATCGAGCTCAGGTTAAAGGTCTCCGGCGTTGGCGCGAAGCCGGAGGGCAGCTCTTTCAGCGAAGAGCAGCCATAGAACATGTTATCCAACTCTGTGGCTTTTTCCGGGATGGCGAAGGACGGAGGCAAGGCCTCGAGGTTGCAACAGCCCTGGAACATCTGGGTCAGTCGCTGCGCCCTTTGCGGAAGCTGGAAATCGTCCGCCAGGCGCTCCAGATTCGTGCAGCCGTAGAACATGCAGAGCAAGGTATGCCACCCGACGCAATTGCGGTCGGATATGCTGACGTAGACGATGGACCGGTTGTTGAAGAACAGCTTCCTCAAGAAATCGATGTCGCTGGACACGTAGACCGCAGGGACGGTGCCCTGGTAAATGGGGTTTACGCCGTCGGGCGTCAACTGCTCCCTCGAAAGGTACAGACAGGGCGTGATGTTCCCTGCCTGCGGAAACGAGGCGAATTCCGCAGAATGGTCCGCCCCGTCCGCCGCCCGGTACACGACTTCTACCGGAGTGGCCGGGCCCAGGTCGCCGAACAGCTTCGAATCGATGGGAACTGTGGACAACTCGGGCAGGATGACGCGTTTCACCTGGCTGTCCAACCCATCGAACATGCGATAGGTGGACGTCACCGGCGTGCCGAGCAGCCGTCCCTGCGCATCGAGGGCGCCCTGCACGTCCACCTCGTGGGCCGCTCCCACATAGCGCAGATAGAAGGCGCCGTGTTCGTCGGAATAGGGCGCCGCGGAGTCGCCGTAGACCTTCTCCCAGTTCGACCAGTCGTAAGAGGTCGTCATGAGCAGGTTTGCGTTTCCATGCGATTGCGCGTAGTTGACGACGCCCAGTCTACTTCCAGGGTCATGGTACCGCGCTACGATGGCGTACTTCCCGCCGGTCCCGCTGGCAACGCGGTTGCCCTCTTCGTCGAAAACGGCAGAGGCCAAGCTTCCCGCATTGAGGAAGCAGCCATCCATGTCCGTGACCGAGATGGGAATGTCCAGTTCGGCAGAAAGGTGCGTGCAGCCTCTGAATGCGTTCGGGATGGTTTCGACCGAATTGCCGAACGAGAAGGAGGGAAGGCTCTCGAGTCTCGAGCAGCCGGAGAACAGCGAGTCGGCCTTGACGACGCTGTCGGGAACGAGAAAACCCGAAGGCAGGCTCTTGAGCGAGGTGCAGCTGGCGAACATCCAGCCTATGTCCTCCACCTTCGAAGGGAGAACGAGGCTTTCCGGCAGGGTTACCAGCGACGTGCATTTGCTGAACATGCTGCTCATAGTCGTGGCCTGATCGGGCAAACGGAAGCCTTCCGGCAAAACGAGGCTCCTGCAACCTGCAAACACGTCATACATGGTCGTGGCCGTGACGTCCGTCAAAAGTGCCGGAGGCACTTCTTTCAGCGATACGCAGTCCTGGAACAGGTAATTCATATTGGTCACGGAAGAGGGGACGCGAAAGCCGTCGGGCAGGGACACGACATGAGAGCGGCTGAACGCTCCCGTTACGTCTTGCACGCCTTCGTTGAGCGTGAAGCCTTGCGGCAACGAGTTCAAGCTGCACTCCTCGAAGGCCCACTGCATCGATCGGAGCGAAGAAGGCAGGGTCATGCCCTCCGGCACGCTGACGCAGGCGCAGTCGCAGAAGCCAAAGTCCATGTTCTCCAGCTGACGCGGCAGGCGGAAAGAAGAAGGCAGCCTCAAATTCCTGCAACCTCGAAACATGCTGTCCATGCTCGTCCAAGCGCCTTCTTCGTCGACGAGCGCCAGACGCAGCGTATTATTGGCAAGCCCCTCTTCGTAGAACAGGTATTCGAGCGATTCGATCTCCTTGGGCACGTAGACGTTCGGCACGGTGCCCGCGTAGCGCCGATAGGTCGTCGTGGAATTCTTCACGTAGTCGGACAGATGGCGCTCTTCCAGGCAAAGATAACTAGTGACCTGCGACGCCTTGCCCACTCCTTGGGTGTAGTCGCCGCCGAGGCGGTCGCGGTAGATGAGGTCGACCCCATGCTGCACGCCCTCGTCGCCGAACATGGAGGCGTCCAGGGGGTTGTCCGGGTCTTCGGTGAAGATGGACACGTCCGGCAAAAAGACGCGCGCCAGCTGGTCGTTCGCGTTTTCGAACAGCTTGAACGTGGAGGTGATGCGCGTGCCGGCCAGCATGCCGCCGCCGGCTTCGAGGTCGGCCGCCAAGTCGACCACCTGGTCGTTGCCGGTGTAGCGGACGTAGTACGGGCCCCATCCGTCATGCGCGTCGTACGGGCCTTCGCCGTACACGCGCACGTAGCGGTCCTCCACCGCCACCGTGGACGCCGACGCCGTCTCGTTCGAAAGCGTGAAGCTTCCCAGGGCGACGCCTGCACCGCACAGCGCGAGACATGCGAGCGCGGCCGTTGCCGCCACGAACCACCACACGCGCGGGCGGCGCCGCGGCGCGCGGGCGGGCGGCGCCGGATGCGCGCTCGCCATCGACTCCGCGTTGCGCTTGTCGGCCTTCCGCCGCTGCGGGCGCCCGCGCCCGCCTGCGGCGCACGCCGCCGTCCGGCGCGCCTGGTTGGATTCGGATTTCCCCGTCACCGTCAATTCACCTGCCTTGCCACTATTTCCACCTTGAACTTCAGGAGCGCCGTGTCGTTCTGGTACTGCAGCATGTCCGAGCCGTTGGAGATGAACGCCAAGCGGTAACGGTGCACGACGGCGCTTTCCCCATGGGAAAACACCATGCTTTCGTCTTCGAACACGCCGGGGTTGTTTTCCGGGTCAGGCTCGCGCATTTCCGTCTCGGAGCCATCGTCGTTGATGCGGAACAGGCGGTACTTCGCGTCGGACACCTGGCTGCCTTCGTCCAGCCGCGCGCGGCACGAATAGGCCAGGGTGACGTCTGCCTGGCCACCCGTGACGGAGAACTCGTAGTCGTTCGGCTTGCCCTGGGCCGACCTGCCCGGGGCGGCCGCACTCGCCACGTTCACCGTGCCCGCCCGCGCGATGACGGCCATGGAGTCGGCTTCCAGATGCTGCTTGAATGCCGCGAGCGACGATCCCGTCAGCAGCAGCACGCACACCACGCCGGTCGCCAGCGCCAGATGCCCCTGATGGTGCCCGCCGCTTGCGGGCGCAGGCGCGTGCTTCGGCGCAAAGGGCACCGGGCTTGCCTGTGCGGCAGGGCGTTCCTTCTCCAGCCTTGCCTGCACCAGTTGTTCGTACGTGACGGTTCTCGGTCTCATCGGCCCGCCTTCTCTTTCCTTCTCAACACAGGAAACGCCAAAAAGGCCGCCGCAGCGGCCACCAACACCAGAACGGCATAAGGCCGCTTCGCCCACAAGGCCACCGAGCCCACCCCGGGGACGAAGGCGACCACCTTGCCTTCCACGGCGCCCAGGGGCACGGGATCGTCTGCGACGTTGTCGGCGTCGCCTTGCGCGACGACGTCCTTGTCCTCCATGGCGACGATGCGGTGCGTCACCAAGGCGCCCTGGGCGCTGCGATAGGTGACCACCTCGCCCACCCCGTAGGTTTCCTGCGCCACCACCAGCGCGAGCGCGCCCGCGGGCAGCGCCGGCTCCATGCTGCCGGACGCGATGGCCACCAGCCCGAACCCGGCCGGTCCCACCGCGCCGCCTTTCGGCAGCGCGAGCAAAGCCGCAACCGCCACGGTCGCAGCAACAGCTGCGACCGTGGCGGCCTTGCCCACGCGTTTTCCGAGGGACCGGTCACTCATGGCCAACGTCCCCGCCCTTTGCGATGCGCCGCGACACAACGAGGAGCGTCACGCCCGCCGCCAACGCGAGCGCCGCAAGGGGGACGCACACGGCCCGCAGCGCGTCGCCGGTGCGGACGCCCACCCCTTGGCCGCCCGAATGGCCGTTGCTGACCGAGCCGTTGCCCGAGCCGTTCGGGTCGTACGGGTCGTTCGGGTCGTCGGGGTTGCTCGGGTCGGGCTTGCCGTGGTCCGGGTCCTTGCTCACGTCCGGAACGGTGACGGCGCCGTCGGGGCCGGTGGTCGAATGGTGCTCGTTGCCCGCCCCGTCGGTGACGGTCACGTCCACGCCGGGAACCGGGTTGCCATCGGGGTCGACGATCTCCACCTTCACGTCTCCCTCGTAGCCAGGCGGTAAAACGACGTCCACCGAGCCGTCCGGGTTTACGGTCACGTCGGCGCCGGGGATGGGGTTGCCCTCCCCGTCGGTCACGCCATCGGACGGAACCGACACGTCGGGCGCGTCCGGGTTCCCCTCGCCTTCGGCACGCGCGGTCAGCATCAGCGTGAGTTGCGGGGCGTCGCCCGAGGCAAGGCTCGTGTCGACGGCGTTGGCGGCGTCCGACGCGTCGAGCGGCCAGCGCCACTCCAGTTGCAGTCCGGAAAGCCCGCTTTCCGCCGCCATCGTGCCGCGATAGAGCTCGCCTTCGGCCACCCAGGCGTCATCCGCGCCCGCCAGGTACGCGCCACCGCCGTCCCGCAGGCGATACTCCAGGCCCAGGGACTCCTCTCCGGCTGCACCGTCCACGACCGCCTTGCCGGCCACGGAAAGCGTGCATTCCACCGGGAAGTCGTTGCCGTTCTCCACCGAGAACACGTAGGTTCCCGACGAGCCCGGCCGCGCTGCGTCCACGCCGGCGAACAGGTCGATGTCGGCCACGTCGCCTTTCCACTGCACGCCGGAGGCGTCCACCACGGCAAAGCCCTTGCGGCTCGCGTCCGCGGCTTCCGCCAACGTGGGCAAAAGGCCCACCACCAGCGCCACCGCGCACAGCGACGCGCCCAGGACGCGGCACGCGGTGCCGAAACGCTTCGCGCCACCGACGCCGTGCCTATGAAGCAAGAAACGCGTCATTCCAGGCTCAGTTCTTCTGCGCGAAGTCGACGCTGACGGTGGCCTTCGGAGTTGCCGTGCCCGTGCCCAGGTCGGTGTCGGTCTTGTCGGCGGCTTCTTTTTCCTCGTCCGTCGTCCCCGTCTGATACGGCCACTTCCAGTACACGGTCTTCGTGGCCGTGACGGACGCGCCATCAGCGCCGGGAGCGGCCAGTTCGCCCTTTGCTCCCTCAAGATCGCCGACGGCGGAGGCCGCCTTCCACGTGGTCGCGTCGAACGAGAACTCCAGCGGCACCGCCGTGTCGTTGTAGGCGAGCTTCACTTCGTAGGTCACCGTCACGTCGGAGTCGTTCTGCAGCGTCATCTCGAACTTTCCCCAGGTTCCCGGTGCCACCTTGCCGGCAGCCACGTCCTTTTCTTCGGCGCCGGCCGTGAAGTCCGTCGTGTCGTCCAGCTCGTACACGGTGGTGAACAGCTCGACGTCCTTGCCCTCTTCGAACCCAGAGGCCGACACCTTGAACGTGGCGACGTCCACCGTGTCGGCACCGCTCACTTCGGAGGCATAGCGGGCCCACGTCGTCGCTGCAGCCAGCACGGCCACCACCAGAACGCCTACTGCCACCATGCGGCCCAACGTCGGCCGCGCCTTCCGTTCTTCCATGTTCTCCCTCTTTCCTTCCGTCTGTCCGACCATCGCATAGGTATTCATGTCAGGCGCTTCAATCGCACGCCCGTCGCATGCGCACGCTGCATGCGCTCGCTTCAATCGCGCGCCCGCCGCATGCGCCTGCTGCATGTGCTTGCCTCAATCGCACGCACGCTGCATGCGGTCGCGGGCCATGCGTATCCGCTGGTATCCCGCTGGCGTCACCACATAACGGTTCGGGCGTTGTCCGCCGTCTTCCGCAAAGCACGGCTCGATGACGATGTAGCCGCCCCTTTCCAGCCGCTCGGTAGCCAGCCGCAGCCGCGTCTCGCTCAGCCCGACTGCTCTTGCCAGGTCCCGACGGGAAGCCATGGCGGCATGAGTCCGCTTGCTGGCCGCCTTCGCAATGAACATGAGCAGTTGCGTGTCCACGCGGTTGACGGTTTCAATGCTTGACCGTGGCACAGACAACACCCTCTCCAGCACGTTTTCCTGCATCACTTCCTTCGAACCTGGGCATTGCCCGTTCCCTCCGTTCACCCAAGGGCGCACGTCGACAAGAGGTGCGTCTTTTCACGCACTTCCCGTGTTTTTGCGACCCGTTTTACGAGAATTTCTTCACATAATGCCCCCCCCCCCCGCGAAAGTCAAGCGAGGTTAAAGGGTGCATTTTTGGCTTTTGAACAGGAATTATGAGTTTTAGAGAAGCTGTTTTGCGACCGGTTGCGAAGTGACCAGCAATGACCTCAACGTATAGTTGACCCCCCTGTCAAACTATTCGCCTAAAGACCATCTCGGAAAAAACTTTGAGAAATATTTATAGCGCACCCCCCCCCCAACGAGCAGAAGGAGGAGTGGGCGTCAGCATCGACGGCCTTGCATAAACACCCCCGCGAGCAGGAGGAAGCGCCGCGGCAGCATCGCAGGCTTTGCGTAAACACCCCTGCGAGTGGAAGGAAGCGCCATCAGCAGCATCGTACGCCTCGCGCGAACGTTCCCTGCAAGCGGAAGGAAGCTTCATGGTAGGCCTCGTTCCCAAGCGGAAAGAAGGTTTCATGGAATGTCACGTCCCCAAGCGGAATGAGGCTTCGTAGCAAGCCTCATTCCCAAGCCAAAGGCACCCGCACGCGTGACGAGGATTCAACTTCTAATCACACCACACTTTCCACGTTGCTGCAATCAGGAAGCGCTCGCTTTGTGACACGGATTCGGCCCGAATTGTCTCAAATCGCGTTTTGTGTATAGGTTTTTGCCTCGCATCCCATCATGTATTTCGCCTGCGCAAGAGAAACGCCTGGTCGCAAATTTCGAAACCCGACTTCGACGCGTCCAACCTATACACAAAACGCGATTTGAGACATTTTGCGGCATATCCTCCTTCAGATCACCGTTTGATCACCGTTGGCCATCTCTGTCCATGGACGGTTTCGCAATCATGGCAGGAACTGCCGACCGCTGGCAGCGGTCGCTGAAGACTAGCCAGAAATCCGCCCGACCGCGGTTGCCGAAGATTCGCCGGAAACCCGCCGGCAGATCAATGCCCGTGACGTCACGGCATCCCGATGCCGCCGCGCGCCATCGGCCGCGCCGTCATGCGACCTGCACGTTACCGTGAAACAGAAGCTCTCGCCTGAGCCCGGCTCGAGCCTTCACCCATTCGCTTCCTCCCACGTGAAGCCGCCATCGGAGCTTCTTTGCGACGGCGTGCGCTATCCGGTCCATTTCGTCGCAGTTGAATGCCTGCTCCTTCGTCACCGTGATCACCGTGACGCCGAGGGAGGCCAGTCCGTTGCGCCGCTTCGCGTCTTTTGCAATGCGGAGCGGCCCCGTATGGGCGAGGTCGCTGTCGTATTCCACATCCAACCAGGCTTCGGGCCAAAAGGCGTCGCACACGTAGTACTTGTTGGAAGACGTCTTTCGACCATTCCGGCCGACATCGACCCGGTGGTTCAGGAGCGGCATCGGCAAGCCGTATCCTCCCAGACGCGGCGGCAGGCACAGCAGCAAGACGATGACCGTCTCCATGGGCGAGCGGGAACCGTCGCGCACATAGGCGAGCGCGCGCCCGAGCCGTCGGGAGCCCTTGGCGTTGCCGATGGCTTCGGCGAACCGGACAAGCTCGAGTCGGCTCGTCAGCGGATCACAGTCGGCGAACCCTCGGGAGTCGCTGCGCAGCCGGTAGTTTCCACAGAACTCGTACGCAAGTTCCGCGACGCAGGAAAGCGGCAGTTCGCATGCCGCATGCAACAGGCAGAGGCCGGGACCTTCAACGAGCAACCCGCTTGGCGTTTCCAGAACGAAGCGGGGCAGCGTGCGCGCAGGCGCCGCGTGGCAGAGGGCGTCTTTGACCAGGCGACGCTCCGATGCATCGGCGACGAGCAGATGCACCGGGTCGGTGAGGAACCCGCCGCTTTCGTTTCGAAGCCTTTCGACTTCGCTTGCGCAGGGGACGAGCCGCGGTAGGCTTCGCCTTCGAAGCGGAGCGAGCCTCCATCCCCTGGCACCTGCTTCACGCAGGTATTCGGCGGCCGACCGCCGACAGAGGCAGAGCGTCATCGGAGGACCTTTCCGCAAGGCGCTTCGGATTTGATCGAGCCCATGTCCCCCCCCTTGGCCGCGGCTGGATTCGAGACGAGCATAGCACGCGGGGCTTGCCGATTTGTCTCACAGACCTTGCATGAATCCAGCAGAAATCCAGCACCCCCGGTCAGGCTCTTGCCGAAGAAGAAGGTGTGACGGAAAATTCTTCCGTATTGTCTCGAATCGCGTTTTGTGTATAGGTTGAGGAAGAAGGAATCGAAAATCAAAATGAGCGACCAGGCGTTTTGCCGCCAATCGAACGTCTGAATGCTGTTGTATGGGTCAAAACCCATACACAAAACGCGATCTGGGACAATTCCAGGCTATTTCTCTGTCGTTCGGCTTCCTGCCGGACACGAAAGCTCCCTCGCGGCGGTTGCTGACGTAGACGTGTTCCAGCTTTGGGGACAATTCCAGGCTATTTCTCTGTCGTTCGGCTTCTGCCCGCTGCGAAAGCATCCCTCAGCAGTTGCCGACGTAGACGTGGGTCAGGTGGCGGCGCGCCACGGCGGCCAAGGCATGTAGGGAGTCCACCGAGGTGGGAGCGGCGTCGGCCATGCGGTGACAGGGGAAGAAGCGCGTCAGGTGATAGGGTATCCGCGGGTCGAGCGAGGCCAGCCAGGCTGCCGCCGCGTCGATCTCGTCCTCGGCGTCGTTCAGCCCGGGGATCACGAGCGTCGTCACTTCCAGGTGGCAGGTGGGACACGACGCCAGGGTCTCGATGGTGCGCTTGACGGCGGCCAGGTCGCCGCCCACCAGGTCGTAGAAGTCCTGCGTGAAGCCCTTGAGGTCGATGTTCGCCGCGTCGACGAGCGACAGCACCTCGGCCAAGGGTTGCGGGTTGACCATCCCGTTGCTCACGACCACGTTGGCAAGCCCGGCTTCGTGGGCCAGGCCCGCGCAGTCGCGCACGAACTCGAAGCCGACGAACGGCTCGTTGTACGTGAAGGCGAGGCCGACGTTGTCCTGCACCTTGCTCGCCAGGTCGACCAGCGCCTCGGGCGTGACCTCGCGCCACGCCACGTCGGCCTCTCCCGCGCACGCGAGGGAGGCGTTCTGGCAGAAGGGACAGGCGAGGTTGCAGCCATAGGAGCCCACCGAGAGCACGCCCATCCCCGGATGGAACCGCGCGAGCGGCTTCTTCTCCACGGGATCCATGCACAGGGAGGTCACGCGCCCGTAGTTCGCGTCCACCACGTGGCCGCCGCGCGCGACGCGGGCGCGGCACAGGCCCACCTCCCCTTCCGCGAGCGCGCACGCGTGCGGGCAGATGCGGCAAACCGCCCGCTCGGAAGGCGAAGGCCGCGGCATCTCACCCACGGCGCGCCCCGCCTCCGCGGTCGTGGCGCACCACCTCGAAGCGCTCCAGCCGCACGTCGTCGTCCGCCGGGTCGATG